>JAMJFQ010000076.1 GCA_023544605.1 ANME-2 cluster archaeon
AAATTTGCACAATCAAAAGATGGGAACCTACTGGGCCTGTTCAACATGCCATTAACTGAACAGAAAAGCATAATAATTAAAAAATTTAATATGATGGTGATGAAAATCATCATTATACTATTTATTTTATTATGGATAGTGTACCCTGTATCAGCTACTTTTAATATTACCACACAAGAAGGTTCATTTCCATTTTTAGTAGGTGCAGAAATACCAGGTGCAGTCTATGTTAATGATATTGACAATGACGGTATGGGCGAAATAGTTGTTGCAACCTACAAGAACCTTTATTTGTATAATGCATCGACGGATAACCTCCAATCCATCTCATCGTTAGCAGGAGCCCATCATACAATAACGAAAATGCCGGACCCTAATGCTGGAAACCTGGCAGGGGACAGTAAACTTGAAATTGTTTTCGGCGATAAGACATCCAAAAAGCTTTACGCATGGAATAGTTACGGGACACCAGTATCCGGATTTCCGTTAACACTTGCAGGTAATATATATTCCACACCAGCTTTGGCTGATGTAGACAATGACGGTTATTCAGAAATTGCTATTGGATGTGATGAGAATCTGGTATATCTCGTAAACGGTAACGGAACGATCTCCACGAACTGGCCTGTAGCTATTGGAGGCGGTGTACACTCACAACCAGCATTTGGTGACATTGATGGAGACGGTGAACTTGAAATAGTGGTTACTGCATTGGATAATAAAGTTTATGCTTTTAACGTCGATGGTTCCAATGTTTCAGGATGGCCCCAGTCAATATCGTCATTTGGTGTAACATTCTTATATAATTCACCTGCAGTGGGTGACCTTGACAATGACGGTACTGATGAAGTGGTAGTTTCAGCATCTGTGATCGACAATTTATTTGAAGGGAGGTTGATCGCCTTTAATGGAGACGGGTCAATTCTTTGGAATGCACAAACCTATTATAATGCATATTCATCCCCTGCGATCGACAATATTGATACTGATGCTGAGAAAGAAATAGTAGTAGGTTGTGTTTATTCGGTATTTGCTTTTGAACATGATGGTACACCAAAGTGGACAAATTCTATCGGGGAAAATGAGGTATATTCAAAACCCCTCCTCAAAGACATTACCGGCGATGGTATCAGTGAAGTATTTGTTGCTTTAAAAAGTGGTACTATATATGGATGGTATGGTGATGGCTCATCCTTCATGCAGGAATCATCAGGTGGAAATGTACTAGGAACTCCTTCATTGTATGATTTCGATGGTGATGGTATCCTGGAGGTCATTGTAGGGACATCTGCCGGTTATATTTATGCCTGGAATGTTGAATTTATTCCGGTATATCCAACCGCCTCGATAATATTACCAGCTGACGGTTCGCTTTTTGTCATAGGTGATACCATTACCTTGGTTGGCAACGGGACCGATCAGGATGGAGCGATCATAACGAGTACATGGATTTCTGACCTAAATGGGGTTTTGGGGTCAGGAGATACGCTAAATGTTGATTCAAGTGGTCTAAATGCAGGGTATCATAATATTTCGTATACGGTTTATGATAGGGATGGTCTTTCAGATAACTCAAGTATCAGGATCAAACTAGGGGTTAAACCTGTAACATCTATACTGTCCCCGGGTGACGGGTCTTCTGCATTGCAGTGGACAAATCTTACCTTCAATGCGACTGCGAATGACCAGGATGGGACTATTAATAGCGTTAAGTGGGTATCTGACCTTGATGGTGAATTGAGTAAAAATAATGTCTTCTATTACCAAGATCTGAGCATTGGTGAACATAACATTACTTTTACTGCCACTGATAATGATGGATTAAATACTTCATCACAGATCAGTATTACAATCGAAGAACCGAAACCTCCTTTTTGTCAGATAATCAAGCCGTTGACAAATTCAAATTTTAGTCATGGCGATGCGATTGATTTTGAGGGTTCAAGCAGCGATACTGATGGTTATATTACAGGTGTGGAATGGCATTCCAATCTGGATGGATATTTTGGAAATAATACCAGTTTTAGTATTTCAAATTTGTCTTCCGGCACTCATATTATTTCTTTCAATGTTGTCGATGACGATAAATTGACATGGACCGACCAGGTTATTATCACTGTAAAGGGTGGTTGGGGAGGCGGACATACGGGTGAAGATTTTGATAATATCGCAGTTACCGAATATGTTTCACAGTATGTATTGAACCAGAAGACGATATTTTATAAATTTAAGAATGTTGATCCAATAGTAAGTATCCAATTTACGGCACTTCGAAGTGCAGGAATGATCAATGCGGTGGTAGAGGTTTTACATGATACATCTACAATGGTTTCGGGTCCTGCACCTCATAATGTGTATAAGAATGTCAATATCTTTGTGGGATTGCAAGGTTATGCCAACGAGCAAAATATCAGGGATGCAAAGATAAATTTCTTTGTTGAGAAGGACTGGATCGAGTCTGGTGAGATAGATGACTCCACGATTTCTTTAAATAAATATGATAATGATAGAGATATATGGATTGAACAGCCTACTCAACGTGTTTTGGAAGATAGTACACATATATATTATTCTGCCCATGTAAAGAATTTCTCGTCTTTTGCAATCACCGGTCAAAAGTGGCATGAAGCGGCCCCCAGTGCTACGAAAGATGCTGATGATGGTTTGGAAAATGAAAAACCTCAAACATCGACTGAAGATAATAATAACCTGGGCGATTTAGCAGGAGCATTATTAGTCTCAATAATCATTATATTGTTATTCCTGAGACAGTATAAGAAAAACACTAAATAGAGAGTTTATACCCACAATCAACAATTGAATCCTCATATCGGTAACGAAGTCTTGAAGTAAGATTGATATGAAATGAAAACACTTATAGCTAAAATGTGCATCGCCATCATTAGATTTGAATAATAATACAAAAAAAGTAATGATATAAGGTTTCTATCATGTCATACATAAGTAATGCATTAATTAAATAGGTCAAAGGCGATTCCAATGAAGTACAATAGACATTTTGTGATAACGTTATTGATAGTAATTTTATTATTTATGCTCGCACCCCATTCTTTTGCACAGGAAGCACCCGATTGCCTTTCCTGCCATGGGGATGTTCGTCATGGGCAATCTAACAATACCTTCTGTATTAACTGTCATATTAATTATGAAATGGCAGATGACCAGCATATACAAAACATCTCTTTCTATATACCTTCTGTTCATAGACAATTTGATTGGGAAGGGGACAATGAGCCGGTAGAAGGCCTTCCAGAAGATGATGGTTGTTCTGCATGCCACATTGGTGGACATGATATGGTCAGTGCACGAGTACGGCCGGATCTGTTCAGGATATGTGAGGACTGCCATATCCCAGGAGGTAAGGGACCCGTTCAAAACAGACCTTTTGGTTGGACACTAAGAGGTGACTATGAGAATTTCATTCCTTCCATATATGCCCATTATACTGGGTCTAAGAACATGGATGTAAAAGACCAGTCTGGAGTCTTTGACGGGAATTCCATTTCATCATGTTTTGGATATAATGTTACAACTGGTGAAGGTACCTGCCATGGTGTAGCAAAGATATTTGCTGAAGAAGCAGGTGGTTATTACGTTCTTGTCAATGAATCTACCATATCCCGGGTTTCAGGTCTGTTCAATAGACCGAGCGATCCTTATCAACTCGATGTAACGGTAGATCATATGCCACAAACATCTGAATGCATGTTCTGCCATTATCAGGAGGATGATTTGGTACGATTGATCTGGGGAGGAGCTGTCCAGCCAACATCAGAGGTTCATGTAAATCTGACCACAAATTCCGATTGTTGGGATTGTCATACCAAAGATGGCAAAAAACCCAAGAATTTCCATTCAGACACCATGGGTGATAAGGAAGAAAGTGAACCATCACTCCCATGGGGACTTATCGCAACCGGAGCAGTAGTAATTATTATAATCGGCGGAGCTGCATATTACCTTAGTACCAAAAAGAAGAATTAAGATTAATATATGATCTGCTCAATTTTATCAGCAGTCTTGTTGAGTTCATACAGGACCATCCCAAATTGTACATCTGGTTTCGTTAACATTATAATATTATAATTTTCATCGATTGACATTGCTACAAGCAATTTATCTGAGAGTTCTAAACTAATACGATTTCGAAATCCTTTCTGTGGTGACATGCTTTCTTCAAGGGTTATCATTCCACAGATCTTCTTTAACATATTTTGTTCCATAAATTCGGGTTCACTGGCAGTAATAAGTGTTCCATCATGAGTTGTCAAACAGACGCTGCGAACCCAATCTTCATTTGAAAGTTCTGTGAAGATCGTATATAACATCTCTATGGTAATATCTGGCAACGGTTCTACTGTGGTTTGGATAGCAACCTCTGGTTCTGGAGGAGTCGGAACTTCGGTTTTTGTTTCAGGAGCTGGTACAGTCTCGCTTGTAATTTCTGGTGTTGGAGGTTCAATAACATCTTTTTGGGTAATTTCCTTTACAGGTGACAAACGAGGCTTAATATTGGGATCAGTTACCAATTGCTCAATACGTTTTAGTGCATGTTCATGGGGGACCTTAGTTTCAATGTTTGGTTTTTCTGGCAATTTTTTGAGAGGCGGGACGGCAATTTCTTCATATTTTTCATCAACTTTTGGTCCTGTAACCTCTTCAATAGAAGTTTCATTAGGTGTAATAATTTCAATCTCTTGGGTATCTGGCCTGATAATCTCCTTTTCTTCTAAGGATTTTGTTTCTTTAAACTCTGTTTTTACAATAAGATGGTCCATACCAAGAGATCTGAGCATTTCAACGGCAGAACTCTCAAAATCAATCCCCTGAATCCTTTCTGCAAGGTCGTCAGCCATTCTAGCAAAGTCCTCATCTTCAGATCTAATTTCATCAATACCAATAAAATCTGTTTCAAACTCTAATAGGTCTTCTTCAGGTTCATCGATTATTAATTCCGGTGTTTTCTCTTCCATTTTGAATTTAGTGAGGACATCAAGTGCTTCCTGCCTGACTTTCGTATCAGGGTGTTTATTTGCAAGAGCACTCAGTACATCATAGGACTCATCAATCACTTTAGGTGAGTAACGTGCAATCTCGCCTATCAATCTCACAGCATATACTCTCTCGTCGATGTTTAAACCATGGAGGGACCTGATGAGGTCGAGAGTGTGGTCAGAATAGAATTCAGGATAAGATTTTGATATGATATCCAAGATATAGTAGGTTGCCGAACGAATTTGGCTGTTGGGATTTTTCATCTTCCTTAGCAATACAGACACAACAGGTTCCATGAGTTGTGGATACCCGGAAGCTAAAATACTAAGGATATCCAGAGCCGTTAAAATGCTGTTATTGTCCAGACCGTCTTCTTCAGACATTTGAATTATTTTTATGATGGCATCGGCTGAGTTTGCCAAAAGTTCCGGTTCAATCTCGGCAATATCGAGAAGCACTTCGAGACAATAACTGAAAGTTTCTTTTTTATCAGTCTGAATGATCCCTATGAGTTGAATAGCAATATCTTCTATTAATTCGGGATGGTCGTTCAGTGCTTTTTTCAGTGAATCGACTGTTTTCTTATCACCGTGACCTTTTTCAATCTTCTTTATGTTGTGATCTACATTTTTCTTCGGCGAACCAAATACCATTCTATTTTACCGTCCAATTTTTTAATGCAAAGGGAAAAATTATTATTATGCTAAATTAGTTATTATACATGGTTCAAATATCTTATATATTATTCGATGGATTTAAGGTCCGTTTTCATTAAGATAATAAAAAAAGGATATGATATTAAATGGAAGGTAAGGTTGTATTGGCTTATTCAGGCGGTTTGGACACATCAGTATGTATACCCATTCTTAAAGAGAATTATGATTTTGAAAATGTTATTACTGTCATCGTAGATGTAGGCCAGCCCGTAGAAGATGTAAAAAAGGCAGAGGAAAAGGCCGAATTGATCTGTGATAAGAATTACACTATTGATGCAAAAGCAGAATTTGTAGAGGATTATATTTTCCCTCTTATCAAGGCAAATGGGAGTTATGAAGGCTATGTGCTGGGAACTGCTATTGCACGACCGCTCATTGCCAAAAAGGTGCTGGAAGTGGCCAAAGCGGAGGGTGCCGAGGCACTGGCCCATGGTTGTACAGGTAAAGGTAATGACCAGTTACGGTTTGAAGCCGTGTTCAGATCATCTGACCTGAAGGTCCTGGCACCTATGAGAGAAATGAACCTGACCCGTGAATGGGAGATAGAGTATGCCAGGGAGCATGGTATCCCGGTCTCTGTGACCAAAGAAAAACCATGGAGCATTGATGAGAATATCTGGAGCCGCAGTATCGAAGGTGGTCGATTGGAAGACCCGGCTTTTATACCGCCTGAGGAGATATTTGAATGGACCTGCTCACCTGAGGATGGACCTGATGCCGAGATAATCGAAATAGGGTTCAGAGCCGGTGTTCCAGTATCTCTGATGGGCACGCCCATGGATGGAGTTTCTTTGATAACTGAACTGAACCGCATTGGCGGTATCCATGGTGTGGGCAGGACCGATATGATCGAAGACAGGGTATTGGGTCTCAAGGCACGGGAGAACTATGAGCACCCGGCGGCTACTATACTGCTGACGGCCCACAGGGACCTTGAACGGTTGGTGTTGACCAGGGCTGAGTTGAGCTTCAAGTCAATGGTGGACGAAAAATGGTCTGAAATGGCGTATATGGGGCTTTTGGATGAACCCTTGTTCCATGATCTAAACGCCTTCATTGACGCCACACAGGAGCGGATGGAGGGGTCTGTTAAGCTGAAGTTGTATAAGGGCAGTGCTGTAGTGGTTGCAAGGAGTTCACCCTTTGCTTTGTATTCTGAGGACCTGGTATCATTTGATGAGTCATCTATTGACCAACAGGATGCAGAAGGGGTTGCTAAGTACCACGGGTTCCAGGGCAGGCTTTACAAAAGAGTGATTGATAAATAATTGTTGATATTGATAGGATAAGCGCAATGATTTGCGATAGTCTTATCTTATATTGATAATATTAGAGCGATTGCAATTTGTTTGCTTAAACAGACGTGGGCTCGTGGTCTAGCTGGTTATGACGTCGCCTTCACACGGCGGAGGTCCGGAGTTCGAATCTCCGCGGGCCCACTCACTACTCAAAGCCTACTCAGGCCAGTAGCGGGCCGCACACGTATGCAGCCCTGCGGGGCTCCATACGTGGACTTGATGTCTTCATTTCCCTTCCACCACCCGTACCCACGGATGCGCCTTGATCTGCCGGATGCGCCCCTGAATCTCTTTATCGTTCCTGAGGCGCTGGTACGCTTTTTCGATGGTTGTCATGTTGGCCCCCTCAAGCGCTGCATGCTCCTGCACCCCGGGGCCGGGGAGGTTGTCTAAAATTTCACATAATTTGCACATGTCATATCCTTTTATTTCATCCCTAGCCGCTTTTTCTTTTCAGGTTCTTCCAGGTAATTTTCACCCGTTATTACGTTCT
>JAMJFQ010000077.1:0-2017 GCA_023544605.1 ANME-2 cluster archaeon
ATGATAATTATATTAATAATAAAAGTAAATATCATGTATTATAAATATATTGTGCAGGGGTGAGAGTTATAAAATCCATCGATGAAACCCTCTTTATCGAATTCGACGATGAGAACGCAAATACCACAATCAGCGGTGTCCCGGTCATATTTATGAGCAAAAAGACCCTGGGCTCGCTTCTTAAGGGAGTGGTAGGTGCACTTGGAGAGGGTGCAAGACCGCTATTATATCTTTCAGGTTACAATGCCGGACAAAAATCGGCACCTGTTGTCATCAGGCATTGGGAATGCAGGAACCTTGACGAAAAATTGAGTGCTACCATTCAGCAATTTGCCCGTTATGGGTGGCTGCTCCTCAAGGATATTAAGATGTCCGAGGACAAAAAGGAAATAACCTGTTTGGTCGAAAAAAGTTTTGAAAGCCAGGCATACTATGGTAAGAGCGACACCTCCATATGCTATTTCCTTAAAGGTTTCCTATGTGGATATATGGAAATTATCTGCAATAAAGAAAATATGATATGTGAAGAAGTGACCTGCCAGGCAAAGGGAGATACAGTCTGCCAGTTTGTGATCAAACCCAAGTTCTGGAAAGAGTAGATATCATGGACAACATCCAGGAATACTTGAATACGATCCTTGCGGACCTGAAAAATATCGCCAATATCGAGGCATCGGTTATTGCCAGTCATCATGGTCTTATCATGGTCTCTGATGTGCCTGAATATGTACCTGAAGCACAATTAGGCGCTTTCACTGCCACCATTATGGGTTCGGCAAAGACAGTAATGAAAGAGCTTCGGCAGAATAGTCCAAAAATGTTAATGATCAGGTCCAGTGATGCAATTGCTATATTCATGGATGCTGGAGAAAATGCGATTTTGGGTACACTGTTCATGGACGAAGGTAATATCGGTCTTGTTATGGTTGAAATGGAAAGTGCCTGCAAGAAGATCAGTGCAATCCTGGAATGAAAGGATAACTCAGTAAAAGGTTATAAGTAAATATCCTCTTTTTAATATATTATGAATGCCGGGGTATTCATTGGTGTGGACCTGGGTACCAGTACAAAGCGAAAAAGCACTGGAGTTGCCTGCATAATAGATAGGCATGGTACTCCATGGATACATTCCCTTCCTGAACATATCATATCAGAAGATACCCTTATCCATGGCACTATTGCCCGAATGAGCAGTGATCATGCTTCCTGCATCGTGGCTATTGACGCACCACTGTCCAGACCGGACCACGGTAGCATGAGAGATTGCGAAAAACGGTTGCGAAAACATGGTATTCCCTGCTACCCTTCGGGTGCCAAATGGGTACAAGATTGGGTTGACAAGGGGATAGAACTGAAAGGTTGGTGTGAAAACACCGTGGGCACCAGGGTGATAGAAATATATCCGTATGCTGCCAGAAGGGCGCTTGATATAGGTGCCCGTGTCAAAAAGAAATCAAAAGAAGGGCGGCGCGTCATTCAAAAGGGTCTGTGTGAGATAATCGGCGGTATGAATGAAATGAACCAGGATATACTTTTTTCTGATGATGAACTGGATGCGATAATAGCTGCATATACAGCCTACTGCGTCGAACAAGGTAATTTTAACAAAATGGACGGCTTTGACGGTGCTATCTATATACCACTGAAAATGGCAGACCACACCATTGATGAATACCAGCCCGTGCGCTAATCTCCAGTTGTGGATGATTGTAGTTTTTTCACACTATGTATTGGACAATATGCCCTGGAGAGCCCAACAGTAAGTTTGCAGGGATATTCAATGCAGCTAAGACATGATTCCATATGTTTATCAATAGCACAATGATAAATTAGACAATTATAGGTTTCGGGATTTTCTTTGTTCTCAGCCAGACAGCCCTGGCATTCTGAATTGAAGTGCATACATATTTCACAGGCGTTGCCGCATTTACCATACATATGAATCAATTTCTACACAACCAGAATTTTTTCCCATCTATTTTTAACCATGTGATTGCAGCCATGTAATTGCAGCCAT
>JAMJFQ010000077.1:2117-7343 GCA_023544605.1 ANME-2 cluster archaeon
ATTGCAGCCATGTAATTGCAGCCATTTGACGGCTGCAAATAATACTTCTCCTCAGCAGGAGCAGCCTGAACCACACTTGGGTGCGTTGGGATTATTAATTACGAAACCTTTGCCTCGCTCGTTATCTACAAAATCTACCTCAGCACCGTCCAGTGATTCATGGACATCTGATGTCATGAGCAACCTTACACCATTGCTGGTCGTTTCCAGGTCGTCCTCTTTCTTTGTATCATCCAGGGTCAATCCATAACTGAGACCGCTGCATCCCATACCTGCTACAAAAATGCGCAGTGCATGGTCCTGTTTATTTTCCTGTTCCAGGAGATTTTTCAGTTCTCCTGCTGCTAATTCTGTTACTTCAACCATTGTATCACATATTTGATTTGGATTTGTTCGGTATCCTACGAACAATAGTTCGTATTTTTTACATAAATACCTTACGGTTCATAACTGGACTTTACCATATTTAATATTACCCTTTTTCGTTAAAAGAACCGGGATGCCAGGGTTTGTGTAACCTGACAGTGTTCAATATGCTCACAGTATTCGCAGGGTGCCTCCCCTGGTTTATCCGGCAGTCTGCCATCTCTTATCTTCCTGACCCTACCCCCAAGGGTTAGCACCTTTCGCCTATCTGCACGCTGTACAGGCACTTCGCGTACAATGCCATATCTGGCATATTCCACAACACCTTTCTCAACCGTACAGTCATACTTATCTTCCAGCAAGATGGACAGGGCAGTAAGCCTTACCCGGTCATTTTTCCAAACGCCGTTTTGAGGAGCTTGCCCGGTGCGAATTACGGATGGGGTAACAGCGCCGTCAAGCATTGAAAGCCGATCTGGACTGCCTGAGATGCGCAGTTTTTCTGAATAGAACAAAGGTTCAACCTCCATCGGAGTGAAAATATCCAACAACCTTTCAACTCCCAGTGACTGCATGGAGGCCTTAATACCCTTCATGATCTCATGAAGCTGTGAGTGTACCTGCGCTGTGGCCTGGGAAATTATTTCTGGGTCGGTGTCTGCAAGCTCGTCTCTGTATATAATAGTGATCTGGTGAGCAGACATATCCAACAATGACTGTAACGTCGGGACCATGTCTTCAGATTCAACTACCTCTGCATAGCCCTGGGCCATTTCCTTTATGATAAGGGCTGCTACATAGGAGGGGGTGACAGGCCTGGTTTGGTTATGCCCCTGCTCCTGGTATCCATAATAGACCATGCGGGGACATTTTAAATAATTCGTAATATCCGATACTCTAACGTAATCTTCCATATTCCCTACCCTTTGGAACTACCTGATATGAATTGTTAAACATTGTCTAATAATATTTTAATATTATCATTTTTTCATGCAAACTATTATATTCAATCAGACATTAGAATAGAGAATTGCCAGTAATACTTTTGATAATAATCGTATTACTCATATAAAATTCAACCTTTTTACGAGGAATGACATGACAGAAAAGATCGGAATACTGGCGTTGGGACATGGAAGCAAGCTCCCTTACAATAAAGAAGTGGTAACAGGTGTTGCAAACCTCATTGCTGAGAAATATGAAAATGCAGTTGTAAGGACCGGGTTCATGAACATGAACAACCCCACCATGGATGAGGGACTGAAAGCCTTCGAGGGGACCGGGGTATCCACTATCATAGCAGTACCCATATTCCTGGCACACGGTGTACATACCACACAGGACATCCCCCAGATACTGGGTATCAGCCGGGAGGACCGCAAGACCACTATCCTGCTCAACGGCAATGATGTTACCCTGGTGTATGCTGAACCCCTGGGTGCCGACCCGCTGGTTGCAGACCTGGCATACAAGAGGGCACTCGAAGCACTGGAATAAAAACCATGCTGTTCGATGACAAAGATGTCACCGTGCTGGATTTGACCCACGGCGGCATTCCCCTGGTACGGCACATCGCAAAAAGAGCTCGCAGTGTTACGGCTGTTGATGTATACGGCACTATTGCTGACGATGTACTGGCCGGGCTCGAACGCTCTGGTATCACTATTGCCAGGGAAGCGGATAATATTACTGAAATTATTACAAAGCACAATACTGACCTGATAGTGGCACCGGTACATCTTGATCCGTCCCACATTCCCGGTGCCGGTGAGCATACCGTTATTACCCACCACCAGGCAGTAGGGGAACTGCTATCAGATCTCAACGGTAAAGCCCGCATCGTTGAAATAACAGGGACCGGTGCCAAGACCAGTACCGCAACTCTGCTGGCAGATATGGCATCGCGCAGCTTATCAGTGGTCTCCCACACCAGCCGGGGAGTGGAACACTGGGTAAAAGGTGTGCCAACAAAGTTGCATCAAGGTCTTAGTATAGCACCGGGCAGTATACTTGAAGCACTGGAATACAGCACCGGCATTGAAGCCGACCTGTACATCTTCGAAGTATCTCTGGGAGGTACAGGGGCGGTAGATGTGGGTATCATTACCAGTCTGGACAACGAGTACACCATAGCAAATGGCAGCGGTACTTCGACTGCTGCCAAGCTGCAGATGGTAGACTATGCAAGACCGGGCAGCACCCTGCTGGTAAATGCATCAACAGGTCTCTTCAGCCCCCCAAAAGGAGTAGATATCGTTTCTTTCAGTGATACCTCAAAGGCAGATGTGTTCCTGGAGCGCTCTTCCACCGGCATCTGGAGTGTTCATTTTGAAAACAGCGGCCAAACAATCAGGTTCACTCCCAATTCAGGCTACGACACCAAAAGCTATTCCACAGCCATTGTGTGTGCAGTTGCAGCTGCCAGTATTCTGGCAGTTGAACCTGCAAAGATAGAATCCGCACTCCTGGATTTCCAGGGAGTGCACGGCAGGATGCGGGTGGTGGAGTGGGCAGGCCGCGCTATGGTGGATAATTCGAACTCTGGCATGAATATCAGGTCGGTACGGCAGGCTCTGGACTATTCGAATAACCTGGCTTCCAGCTATAGCCGCAGGGTGCTTATCCTCGGCGAGGAGGCTCAGCAGGTCTGCGAAGGGCTTGACCCCACAGATGCCGGTACTTTTGTTTACGAAAGAGGAGACGAACTTGATACTATAATACTGGTAGGCGAGCGTATGCACTCCATCCATGGTGAGAACATCCATACCGCCGACAGCCTGAACAGTGCCATCGAGATGGCTGAATCATTGACAAACGAAGATGATATAATAATTTCATGTGTAAAATGCTTTAGATGAAGAGGAAATACCAATGACCCCTGTACCCTTAACCAAAGAACCAACCATTCTGCACCCCAGACCCAGTTCCATCGTGGCAGCCCTGTACACCCTCCGCGACCTGGATGTGGACGTGGTTATATTGCACGGCCCGCCCGGATGCAGTTTCAAGCATGCCAGACTCCTGGAAGAGGATGGGCTGCGGGTGGTGACCACTGCTCTTGACGAGTCCGGTTTCGTGTTCGGAGGAAATGAACAACTGGTTGACCTGCTAAGGCGGGTCATAGAAATGTTCAACCCGAAACGGATAGGCATTGTAGGAACCTGTGCCAGCATGATAATAGGTGAAGAACTGCATGAGGCAGTGCTTGAGGTAAATCCGGATGTCCCTGTCATCGAGGTAGAAGTACATGCAGGGTACCCCAATAACACGAAAGGTGTTATTATTACCCTGGAATCTGCACTTTCCGCCGGAATACTCAGCGAGGAGGAGTTCCAGCGCCAGAAAGTACTGCTGCAAGAGGCTACTGAGGTCGAGAAACGGCATGGAGCTGCCAGTAAAGCTTACCTGGAACCCAGCCGGGGCGATACGAAATACACAGTCGCCAAACGTATCATCCAGCTTCTCAAGGAAGGCAAGAGGGGCATCATCATCCTGAATGCAAAAAAGGAGACGGGATACATGTTCGCTGATATCATGGTTGCGGTGAACCAGGTGGTCCGTGAACTGGGTTCATTGTCCGAAATAATCAATATGGCGAACCTGGACGAGAACCTGGGTCTGGAAAGGGTAAGGAGCCATGCCCGCAATATCAACCGTGACCTCCGGGACATGGGTGTGGAAGTGCACGAGATAATAGGCGGACTGGATGAATACCCGGTGGTCGGTGAGACCGTGAACCGACTGCTTGCCCGGAAATATCCTGATTTCGATTTTGCAATGATCATGGGAGTGCCACATGCTATTCCCATGGACAACATGCGGGGTATGGAGGTCATATCTGTGACCAATGGGCCCAGGCAGGTACTGCCGCTCAAGGAAATGGGGCATGAATTTGTAGTGGTGGAGATCGACCTTCATCCCAAGACCCTGGGCGTTACTCAAATCGTGGAATCCGAATTCGGTGCTACCCTGCGCCAGCTGGTAGAGGAGGAGAAAGAGTGAAACAGATAGCCATCTATGGAAAGGGTGGTATCGGTAAAAGCAGTACCGCGTCCAATGTAGCTGCTGCCTGTGCTGATGAAGGGTACAGGGTCACCATTATTGGCTGCGATCCTAAAAGCGATTCGTCCATCACCTTGCTTGGTGGTCACCGTATACCCACGGTCATGGAACTGATGCAACAGGGTATGGAAATTACAGAGGATGAAGTGGTCTTTGAAGGGTACAAAGGGGTCAGGTGCGTGGAAGTGGGCGGACCTGAGCCGGGTATAGGCTGTGCAGGCCGCGGTATTATCGTGGCTATCAAGATGCTGCAAAAGATCTCCACGGTAATGCAGGATAGCGACCTTATCATCTACGATGTGCCCGGAGATATTGTATGCGGCGGGTTTGCGGCTCCCATTCGTAAAGGGCTGGTCAGCGAGACCTATGTCCTCACATCAGGCGAATACATGCCCCTGTATGCAGCCAACAACATCTGCAAAGGATTTGCCAGGCTGGGCAATCCACTCAGCGGTGTCATATGTAACAGTCGCAATGCAGAGAATGAAGAAGATATTGTCAGGGCCTTCGCTGATGAACTGGGCAGTGAACTGCTGGCTTTCATCCCAAAAGAGAACATTGTTCAGACCTGTGAGAGGGCAGGATATTCTGTTATCGAGAAGGATCCTAATAGTGACATCGCCGGGGTGTACCGCAGACTTGCCAGGGCCATCATTAAGCGGGATACGGCCTGTGAACCCGAACCACTGACTGATGAGCGGCTTCGGGAACTGACCGGCTAACACTTATCCCTTTTCAATACTTTTTTAATATATTGGAGTACATCGATATTGTGATTGACCATGATACAAGATATCT
>JAMJFQ010000079.1 GCA_023544605.1 ANME-2 cluster archaeon
GTTATCTGTCAATGGTTTCTGGATTCTTAATGGTTACTGGGCTGATATGATAGAAATAACTATCCCCGTACTAACAGTACAAGGTCTTAATCTAATTAAACAAAACGATTTGTCTCTTTTGAATTATGTCTAATAGGTATTCAAACCAACAAAAAATCCTTCATTTCAGCATAATCAGACCCATCAACACACCATCTCCCCCTCAATAAAAGCCCGTGTCCGCTCATCAGCCACCCCTTCAAAAACCTCTTCCCTGCTGCCTGTCTCGATCAACTCCCCCTCCAACAGCATCCCCACCCTGTCAGCAAGCCGCCGAACCTGGTTCATATGATGGGTGGCGATGATTATAGTAGTATTCAGTTCCCGGTTAATGGTCCGGATAACCTCCTCTATCTTGGCCACATTACCAGGGTCCAGATTGGCAGTGGGTTCATCCAGCAGCAGCAGGTCGGGTTCGAACACCACGGCCCGCGCAAAAGCTATGCGCTGCTCCTCGCCGCCCGAAAGTGTCTTAGCATTTCGGTTCTCGTAACCTTCAAGCCCCACAAGCCGCAAGCTCTGGCTGACCTTGCTCTTAATAATATCCTTATCCATCCTGCGTACCTTCAGGCTGTAAGCTACATTGTTGTACACGGTATCATTGAACAGGGCTGGCGACTGGAACACCATTGATATACGCTGCCTTGCGGCACTGTGCCCGCTTTGCTGAGTCCCATTAATGGTATCACCGTCCAGTGTGATACTGCCGGTGTCGGGTTTTTCCAACAGGTTCAGTATCCGCAGCAGTGTGGTCTTGCCCGCACCGCTTGGACCCATAATGGCAAATATCTCACCCCGTTCAACCTCAAGGTTGATGTTCCTGAGCACTCGTTGTTCCCTAAAAGTCTTACCCAGTCCGGTTATTTTCAGATGTGCCGTCATCTCACCCCCTCCTCTGCAGCATACTGGCCACGGCATTGACTGACAGGTTTATCGTGATCAGGATAAGTCCCAGAGCAAGGGCGACTGATATATCACCGCTGCTGGTCTCGGACGTGATGGCAGTGGTCAGCGTCCTGGTATATGATAGCCCTTCCCCCATTCCCCCAACACTGCCCGTATATGCGATATTACCGCCTACAATGAGAATGGCCCCAACCTCTGCAATGGCTCTCCCAAAACCCGCGAGCACTGAAGTTACCATGCCGAACTTTGCTTCTTTTAGTACCACAATAGCAATGTCCTTGCGGTTCCCTCCCAGGGTGTATGCATTCTCACGAATAGCAGGCGGAACCGCGTTTATCGCAGCCAGTGAAACACCGGTGATAATGGGTGTGACCATAATATACTGGGCAATGATCATGGCCTTTGGCGTGAATATGAGTTTCAGGAATCCAAATGGCCCAGCCGGTACCAGCATGATGAACACGAACAATCCCACAAATACCGACGGCAGGCCCATACCTGTGTTTATCAGGGTGAGAAGTGTTTGTTTCCCCCTAAACTCCCTGTGGGAAATAAAAAAAGACAGGGGTATACCAGTCAGGGCCGCCAGTAAGGTGGCAGTGCCTGATACTTTCAATGATACCCCTGTTATGCTCATGATATAGGGATCCAGCCCTACGATCAGTTCTATTGCTGTAATGATCCCCTGAACAATAAATTCAGAACTGTCCGTTTATTACACCCCGTTAATTACATCATCTGCCGGTATGAACAACGGTTCGCCATATTCTTCCAATCCGAATTCCCGTATTATATCCTGTACTTCACTTGAGGTCAGGAATTCAATGTATTTCACTGCCATATCATAGTTCACATCAGGGAACTTTTCAGGATTCACTGCCATGACATGATACGGGTTGTAGAGGAAATCCTGGTCTTTGTCAAATTGGGTAACAAGTTCAACCTTATCCTTCATGGCCAGATATGTGCCCCTGTCTGATAAGGTGTATGCCTGCTTGATATCGGCGGTTATGATCGTATCACCCATTCCCTTACCTACTGACTGGTACCACTCACCCATCGGCGTAATATTAGCTTCCTCCCACAGACCCAATTCCTTTTTATGGGTGCCGGAATCGTCACCCCTGGAAATGAAGGGAGCCTGTGCAGCAGCGATCCTGGCAAATGCATCCGGAGCTGATGTAGCGTTCTTCACATCAGCCGTGTCTGATAAAGGTCCGATGATCACAAAATAGTTATATGTTACAAACTGGCGGTCGATGAAATTTCCCCGCTCTACCGCAGCAAGTTCAGATGATGGGGCATGTACCAGCAACACATCGGCAGCCCCAAGTTCTCCAGTAGCGATGGCTTTCCCTGTACCCTGGCATAGGGTAAGTACTTTGACATTATTTTCTGCTTCGAACTGTGCATTTAACACATCAAGCAGACCTGTATCGCACGTAGAAGTAGTCGTGGAGAGGCGCATTTCAACCTGTACCTCTTCGGTTGTGGGTTGGATACAGCCCGAAAGAAGTGCAGCAAACATCATTAACAAGATTATTTTTAACAGAGTCTTATTCATTCATTTACCTCCAAAGATAACGTAACTATAGTGTATGTCTATTTATATTTTATGTAATCAGTATTAGTTACGTAATCCTAATTCCCTGGCGATAGTAGATTGAATATATTTAAATAGCATACAATTAAAATCATAGACCACATGATTGAGGCAAAAACAACAAGCAAAAGACCATTTTTTAACAAGCCGGACCTCATCATCTTCCTTGCAATAATAATAGCAGCTACAGCCCTGCGCCTGTACCAGCTTGATGTCAGGCCGTTCCATCATGATGAGGCTGCAGTTGGCTCTTTTACCTACAAATTATTCACAAACGGTAATTATGTATACAATCCGGTGTTTCACGGTCCATTTTTGTATTTCCTGACAGCCAGCGTGTTCACCATTTTAGGTGATACCGTTTTTGCATCCCGGCTGGTCCCGGCCCTGACCGGTGTGGGTATGGTGCTGCTGGTATATCCATTCAGGCATTATCTGGGACGTTTGGGCTGGCTTATCACGGCGGCCTTCTTCGCCTTCTCGCCTTCGTTCCTGTACTATTCCCGGTTCTTCCGCAACGATATATTCATCACCTTCTTCACATTGACGGCCGTGATATGTGCAGCAAAATATTTCGAGAAAAAAAACAATCCCACCAGGCTCATTTATATAGCAATAGGATCTGCTGCACTGGGATTATCGGTCATTGCTAAAGAGAATGCATACGTTACTCTTGCATTGTTTGCTTTTCCGGTAGGAGTGTATGTATTATACAGGATATGGTCAGGTTACCACACTCGCCATGAGCGGTATGACACCATCGCATTAATTGAGAAAAATATGTTTAACTTCTTGATGGATGCCGGTTTGTTCGTGGTAGTGTTCCTTGCTATTTTCGTGGTATTCTACTCATATTTCTTCAAAGACCTTGAAGCAGTCAAAGGTGCCACATTCAGTGCCTTTTCTCACTGGTATGAGATGCATGAAATGGAACGCATCGGAGGCCCGCTATATTATTATTTCCCTCTATTGTTCCTGTACGAGCTTCCCATAGCCCTGTTCGGCTTTGTGGGAAGTATAGAATATGCAGCAAGGTTCATCAAAACCCGGGACGATCCCATCATGGCCTTTGTGGTTTACTGGCTGGCTGCCAGCCTTGCTGCTTACTCTTATCTGGGTGAGAAGGTGCCCTGGCTGATACTCCATCCGTTGCTGCCTGCGATACTTATTGCAGGTGCTTATCTGGGCGAGACCCTTCCTTCCCTTAAACAGCGGCCCAGATGGTCTGAAGCGGTCTTCATGGTCATACTTATCTCCAGTTCATCCTTTTTCCTGTATACCAGCTATAACCTGAACTATAAGAATTATTCAGACCCGTCCGAGCCCTTGATACAGGCCAGCCAGCCGCCCCAGAAATTCCAGGAATTTCTTACAACCCTGCATGAGACTGCAGAGCTGCATAAAGGTTATCACACTGAGATTCAGGTCGCAGATGTGGAGATGGAAACCCAGTTATTATGGCAGATACGTCACTATAAAAATGTAAAGTGGAGAATAGACCTGGAAACTGACCCGGTACTGGATGCGCCCATCATAATTGTCCATGATACGGATGTAGATTATGTGGAACAGGTGGTAAGCGATAAATACCACCGGCTTGATAGTGCCAGGATGGCATGGTACTGGTACTCAATGGAGGATATTAATTACAAATTCGTAATGTACCGTTGGATGAACAGACCACAAAGTGAATACGGTGTGGTGTTGTTCTATAGATAATAAGATGAAGGGGATTTAGAACAATGAGCGAGATTGTCATAATCGGCGGAGGACTGGCTGGACTTGTAGCGGCTAACCGGCTTTTGGATGAACATAATGTAACTGTGGTAGAGAAAGACGATGAACTGGGCGGGATGGTACAGAGTTACCATGTGGCTGATTATCATATAGAGAAATATTACCATCATTTCTTTTCCAGCGATACCGAATTGAAGGAATTGATAGCGGAACTGGGGTTGTCAGCCCGGGTGCAGTGGGTCAAAGGTACCACAGGCTATTACTGGGGTGGCAAGGCATATCCCATGAACACTCCTCTTGAGATAGTAAAGTTCCCGCCCATGTCTATGTGGGATATAATCAGGCTGGGACTACTGGTGCTGCGGACAAAGTTCGTCAGGGACGTAAGGTCATACGACAACATCGCAGCAGGAGAATGGATATTGAAAACAGCAGGCAGCGGAGTTTATAATAATTTCTTCCAGCCGCTTTTGAATAGCAAGTTCGGTTCGAGCTCTGCCCTGGTCAGTGCTGCCTGGCTGGTCGGCAGGGTCAAGATACGTTCTAACAGGGGCGTTGAAGGTGAAAGATTGGGGTACATGAAAGGCGGGTTCAACCATTTAATAACCGCATTGGTGAAATCAATAAACGAGAAGGGAGGCCGTATTATCACGGGTAACGGTGCCGTTGAGATAGTGCAGGCTGGCGGACAGGTTTCAGGTGTAAAGCTAAATGCGGGAACACTATCATGCGATACCGTGATCTCCACGGTACCTCCCGTGACCCTGGCATCCCTGGTCGAACCAGGTACGCTTGAATTTGATCCCACAACCGTCCATTATCAGGGTACGTGCTGTGCCCTGTTGGGTATGTCCAAGCCTCTTATGACGGATGGTACCTACTGGCTGAACATTAAAGCTGATGTACCGTTCGGGGCGCTTATCGAGCATACCAATTTCATGCCCGTGTCGGATTATTCAGGAGAGCACCTGCTCTATATCGCTTCATATTTCCAGGACCATAAGGATCCGTTGTATACTAAGGATGAAGCTGAAGTAATGAAGATGTTCCTGGAAGGGCTAGAGAAACTGTACCCGGGGTTTGACCGCTCGGATGTACTGTGGTGGGAACTGGGCCGGGATGCCCTAACAGCACCTGTCTATGAGACCGGGTATGCCAGCAGGATACTGCCGTATAAGACCAATATCGATGGACTGTATCAGGCAGGCATGTTCTCGAAGGCCAATTATCCTGAGCGCAGCATGAACGGCTCCATCAAGGCGGGGTATGAGGCTGTAGATGCTATTGTGCGTGATGAGTGATTTTTGCAAATAATTATGTCCTCCTAGTACATCTTGGACTGCATATGGAAACAGACATTGAGCTGCTTATCAAAAAATACGCCCTCCAGAATGCTGTCAAATATGGCAAGGCACCTCAGGTGGGTGCGGTCATGGGCAAACTCATGGGGGAGCATCCCGAACTGAGGAAGAAGGCCAAAGAGGTAAACCCGTTTATTTCAACTGTTTTGCAGGATATTGCCTCCGGAACACCGGAAGAATGGCAGGCTGAACTGGAAGCTGTTGCTCCCGAATTGATCGATGAACTGGCAGAGCGTAAGGAGCCGGATAAAGGATTGAAGGAACTTCCAGACGCTGAAGGTGGAGTGGTCATGAGGTTCGCGCCCAATCCCAACGGTCCGCCCACACTCGGGAGTACCCGCGGTATCGTGGTCAACAGCGAGTATGTGAAGAAATACGGGGGCAAGTTCATTATCAGGTTCGATGACACTGACCCCGTGACCAAGCGGCCAATGCTGGAAGCCTATGACTGGTACCTGGAGGACTGCAGGTGGCTGGGTGCCGAACCTGATGAGGTGGTAATGGCATCGGACAGGCTGCCCATCTATTATGAATATGCGGAAACGCTCATCAAGGGCGGGCATGCGTATGTATGCACCTGTACCCGGGATGAGTTCAAGCAGCTGAAGGATGCAAAGCAGGCATGTCCTCACAGGGACACGGCACCTGAACACCATCTGCTTGAATGGAAACGGATGCTGGCTGGTGAGTACGAAGAGCGTACGGTCGTGCTGCGTATCAAGACCGATATTAAGCACAAGGACCCTGCACTGCGGGACTGGGGGGCCTTTAGGGTGGTCAAGACCCCTCACCCCCGGCCTGAAGTAGCTGATAAATATGTGGTCTGGCCTTTGCTGGATTTTGAAGGGGCAATTGAAGACCACCTGCTGGGTATGACCCATATCATCAGGGGCAAGGACCTGATGGACAGCGAGCGGCGGCAGAAGTATGTTTACGATTACCTGGGCTGGACCTATCCCCGCACGTCCCACTGGGGCCGGGTGAAGATGCACGAGTTCGGCAAGTTCAGTACCAGTGGACTGCGTGCGGCTATTGAGGCGGGCGAGTATTCTGGCTGGGATGACCCCAGGCTGCCTACGCTTCGGGCACTGCGCCGCCGTGGGTTCAGGCCAGAGGCGCTGCGAAAGTTCTTTATTGATATGGGTGTGGGCGAGACCGATGTGAGCCTGAGCCTGGATAACCTGTACGCTGAGAACCGCAAGTTGATAGATGCTGACGCAAACCGGTATTTCTTTGTGTGGGAACCGGTGAAACTTGAGATATCGGGTACAGAACCCATTGTTGTGAAACC
>JAMJFQ010000078.1 GCA_023544605.1 ANME-2 cluster archaeon
CAGTCACGGTATACCCCGTACAAATGTACCGGGCCTGTATATAGCGTTTTTTCAGGATTATCTCCTGTTATGCTCGTATGAATTATGTGCTGAAATATACTTCTCAACCACGTCCCAGCCAGCGCCCACAGAGCCGTGGTAGCAACTTGGAGCCCAGAGATGGTCACCACACCATTCCTTTAAATGGGGAAACTCCTTCCTGAGCACCCTGCTACTTTTACCTTTGATCATCTTTGATATATAACTTACGGAATATTTTGGTGGATATTTGATAAACAAATGCACATGGTCAGGATTTACTGCCATATCTATAATCTCGATATCAAGTTCCTTACATGTCTTCCTCATAATTGCTTCAGCCACCATGCCCACATCGCCCACCAGCACCTTACCCCTGTATTTTGGACTAAACACCATATGGTCTGTAAGTAGCGATACTGTATGCCTGTCGCGCCTCAATTTCTTTGACAAACGGAATTGTTAATGAGGTTGTAAAATAAGAATCAATGGCAAAAGTGCAGTGAAAGTATTAACCACCCCACTCACTTCCCCCCACCCATCTTCCTTGCAATCTCCACGGCCCTCTGTGCAGCATCCACTGCCCTGTGCCCCAGCAGCCTGACCATAGGCTCCTTGCCCACGGCACCCAAATCATACACCACATCAGGCACACGGTCGTGGAGTTTAAGGTATGCATCAATAGCAGTCCTCGTGCCCCATTCCATAGTACTGACCCCTGCGGGCTCGTGTGCCCTATCAAATGTGGCCACCGCCAGCCCCATATCCCTGATTACCCCCAGCACATCCTCAGAGTATCTGATGTTCAGGGCAGCCCTCGATCCTGCATCATGATGCATGGCAGCCAGCACTATCCTTGCCACGTGGCTGCTGGCCCCGAAAGCCGGGCATCCCACGGCCCGGGTGCCCGCTCCCAGCCTGACGATCCGTCCCTTAACAGCACATATCTCATCTACCGAAGCTGCACCAGACACTGCTGCAGCAATATTACAGCCCACCTCAGGGATAAGAGCAGCAAAATCTGGGGATGACTCCAGGATAGCCACCGCCCTTTTAACATCGCTCAAAGCCTCATACATCCGGGCGGTCCTGAGGATATGCCACCCCGGATTCACCGGCCCCACACCCTTGCCCACTGACCGGCTCTCAATAATGGCCCTGGTCACGAACAGCTTGGCACCCGCTGCCGCATCACGCAGTGAACTGCCCTTTGCCAAAAACACTGTCAGGGCCGCTGAATACGTACATCCTGCACCATGGGTCCCGCCTTTGACCAGGTCACCCTCAATCAACGTGAAATCCAGGCCGTCATAGAGCAGATCAGACCCGTCAAGGTGTCCTCCAGTGATGATAACAGCATTAGCTCCAGCATCTACAATACGCCGGGCGGCTTCCTTCGCATCCTGCCAGTCATTGATCTTGATCCCGGCAAGCACACCTGCCTCTTGGATATTGGGTGTCACCACCTTTGAGATCGGGAAAAGTTCATCCTGCAGGGTCTTCACTGCTTCATTTTGCAGCAAACTGCCTCCAGCCTCGGCAGACATGACCGGGTCAACCACCAGGGGTATCTGGTATTCCCTGACCATTTCTGCCACGGTCAGGATAATATTAGCAGATGAGAGCATACCGGTCTTGGCATGGGCTATGTCCATATCTGAAGCCACAGCCCTGATCTGGGATACAATTGTGGGGGTGGGCAGGTCATGGACTTCCAGCACCCCGGTGGTGTTTTGTGAAGTGATGGAGGTGAGGGCGCACGTACCGTGGGCTCCAAGGGCTGAAAAAGTCTTAAGGTCAGCCTGTATCCCTGCCCCTCCGCCGGAATCAGACCCGGCAATGGTCATTACCACTGGGTACTCTCCCATATTTCCAAATCCTATAGCAAATTAGCTGAAACAAGAAAATCCTCCCTTCGGTCGGATTAACTTGAGTACACAATGTTATACTTTAGGTACTACAATAAAAAAAGGTATCTACTCCACGTCAGTGACCTGGAGCAACACCGGATAGAAATACCCACTACCTAAATCCACATCAGTCAATACAGTGGCAGTAATAACCACAGTATCACCGATTGCAACTGTAAAATTATTCGGACATCGTGCCTTCAAATTGTCTGTATTTTCATCCAGACTGTTGTCGTCAAGAGTAAGGAATGCCTCATCGATGAGTTGAGTGGATTTCACTACTACAGCAGTCACCTTCACTTCCTGTCCGGATAGGGTTGCAGCATTTGCTATAATATCTGCTATTGAAGTACTGCCCTCCACAGGCGTGACATTGATATCGTCTGTTACTGCATTGTTCGTGTCACTGCCATGCGGGGAACCAGACGTTGTAGTTGTGGTGCCGTCTGAGACCGAATCTGCCAGGAGCAGTACCTCGAATGTCCTGCCAAGTGATGAACTTGGGAAGTTCTTCATTAAACTGCCTGAGGCCGTAACCTCAGTACCATTCTCCAGCGAGGTAGTATAACCTGCCACCCATAGGCTTCCTGTTCCATCTGTTACTTCCAGGTACGTATACCCGCTGACATCTATGGACTGGTTGACGCTGCCGGTTATCTTAACATTATCATATGCATAAGGATTTGACAAAGCTTCAACTATGGAGACCTCTTTCACTATAGCTGGTGGAGGTGTAAAAGGTACATTTGTAATGCTGTTAGCTGGCCCATTGTCGGTACAGCCCGAGACCATGAGCCCCGTAAGTACAATGCTCATTATCAATACTATGGTTACATTTTTTTTCATCGTATACCCTCGATCATAAATTCTACGTTGACCCATTAGAATTGCTTTGCTGACTTAAACTCATTTTTATACATAAACGTTGTTATCAATCCTGAGCAGTTCATGAGCCGCACATTCAGCCATTTCAGGGCGTGGGAAGAAGAACACCGCCGAGGTATCTGGAAAGGACCTTATTCACTGGATTTTTTTCATAAGCACGCCCCTTCCTATGGTACAGTGCTGGACGCAGGTTGCGGTATTGGAAGATATACCATACCTCTTGCCATGCAAGGTTATGATATATTAGGGGTGGATATTTCGCCAGGTGCCCTGGGCGACCTGGATGCGGTAAGGCTGAGACGAAATCTGAAGATGGGCCTGGCAGCAGCTGATATAAGCCATCTTCCGTTCCATGATAGTATATTCCATATTGTGGTGTGTTTTGGTGTGCTGCAGCATTTACTTGAAGCTGAAAGGACAATTGCGATAGACGAGTTCAACAGGGTCCTTATACCGGGTGGTATACTCATAATCGAGGTACTTGGAAGGGACGATATGCGCCTGGGTGGATATGAAGTGGAACCATTCACCTTTAGACGGGATACGGGTTCGGTCTATCATTATTTCAATCTGCCCGAGTTGAAAGGGCTCCTTGCAGATTTCGAGGTGCTGGATATCAAAGAAGAAAGGAAAATTAAGGATATGGGCGGCTCAAAACGCCTGAGACATATGATATATGCGGCTGCAAAGGCGACAGAAAGAGATAAATAATCACTGGATATTAATATACAGTTATTGATATATTAGATATAATTTATTGACAAATGAATGGAAATAACTATGAATCGCATGGTATTATTATTGCTGACAGGTCTATTGATAACATCATTTATTTTTCCTGGCCCTGCCAGTGCAGATTTGCCCAGGTATCTCCACATAAATGAGATTACCATGGAACCAAAAGGACCCGATGCAATATTTAGCGTAGATTATGAACTGGACATAATTGCCAGATTATATGTATTGTTCCTGGGCAGCGGTAGCATTGAACCTGCTATAAAGGACCTGTTCTACGATTTTAATGAGATCAAGATAATAAGTATCAAAGAAAATCATGCACAGGTAATAGTATATAATATAGGATATCGGGATAATGAAATTGAAGGTATCTATTTCTATGATTCCTTTAAGTTGGGTGACACTGTGGATACATTAATTCTATTCCCTAACAGTGAAAATCCAGAACGATTATATAACGTTACATCAACTCCCAACGTATTTATGCGATATTAAAAATAGAAAAACACTATCTCTTTCTTTTTTTCCTCAGCTTCTTATTATCGAAGACTGATGGCAAATGCACCATATATGTACCATCTTCCTTCATGGCCATGATGATCTCCTTGCGCTCCAACAGCGCATCAAGATTTAGTTCATAGGAACCGGGGGCCATAATCCTTACCGACTCGATCCGGTCCTCATCAGGTTCTGGTTCGACCTTTTCTTCCACCTCGACCCCATGATCGACCAAAAACTCGTCGATCTCTTTGAGGAACTTCTTTGCAGGTTCCTGCTTATCCACTTCAGTTTTTGTACTTGGCGGCGTTTCAGATTCATCACGAACATAGAGGAACTTGTTCCAGCCGCAGCTGGGGCAGCCGTTCAGTATCTCCACGGCTCCATCCGTGAAAATGTTCTCACACCTTGTACATTTATGGGGCATCTTTCCACTCAATTATGATATTTTTGTGTTGGTCCCAGGTTAATACTGGGAAGATACAAGTGCGCTTATAAGGTCACGGTCTTTTTTCAGGGTCTTTAATTGATTTGCAGGGCCTATGACAGTTAATCTGGTCCTGATAAGAGGTTTTTTGAACAATTTATCTAATAGTTTCTGGTTCTGTTTGCTGGGATAACTCTCGATCTCGATCCCTGCAAAATCATCAGGGGTGATCTCTGTCATGGTCATCTCGATAAGTTTAGCCTCCTCTGAGGGTGTAAGTCCCCTCTCAAGCACCAGTATCTTACCTTCCTTGACCCCATCGAGTATCAGCCGTATCTTTTCCATAGCTGTCATTCGAGACAGTTTATCTTCAGATATCAGGTCCATTTGTACGCCTATCATGATATCACCCGAAATGGTCTGCGATCTCTTCATAGAGAGTATCTATGTTCTGTCCATCCAGTGCTGATATGGGTACCAGGGGGTGCTGGGGGAAAGCGCTGCGTATCCTCGCCGGAGAGGATTCGGGAAGATCGATCTTATTGGCCGCGATGAGTAGCGGCAGATTTCTGGCTTCCATATTGCCGATAACAGTAACATTCACCTGGGTGAACGGATCCTCGGTAGCATCCATTACCAGTATGACCCCGTCCAGGTCTTCCAGCCATTTAACTGCTTCGATAATGCCTTCAGTAGCTTCCTTTGCCCTGCGTTTTGCCTCTTCTTCTTCCATACCATGGGCCATGAAATCATGGAAGTCTATCTTTGTGGCCAGCCCCGGTGTATCCACAATATCCAGGGTTACCTTTGAACCATTTGATTCAATGGTCACACCTTCACGGCGGCGCGCCCGCCGGGTCTCATGAGGGATCTCGGAGACAGCCCCCATAGCATCACCGGTCCAGTCCCTGATTATCCGGTTTGCCAGGGTGGTCTTACCAGCATTGGGCGGTCCATATATCCCGATTCTTGCAACTTTCTTTTTAAAAATACCTTTCCATAATGATGAGAAGTTCTTTTTGACTTTTTTTATTAATCCCATTCATGTTCCTCCTTATTATCCCCTCACAGGATTCTTTTCATTTTATCTTACATTTATTTTGATATAGTTGAATTTATCGCTATTTCGGCGATATTTGCCCCATAGTCACCAATCCTGTCAATACTGTCCGAGACAATACGCAGGTTCAGTGCATCCTTAGTCTCCATGGATATAAGTTTCTTGTTTACAGCATGGAGTGCTTTATTAACGTCTTCTTTCATCCCGATCGCCCTGTTGGCCAGTTCTATATCCGATGAGAACAATGAATTTGCAGCGTTCTCGAACAGGCGACTGGTTTTTTGCCCCGCATCCTGCAACATCAAATTGGTATCTTCAGGGAGTGCCCTTTCCAGTTTTGTAGTGATCAATGCGATCTTACGTGCATGGTCTGCGATCCTTTCGATCGGACGTGAGGCCAGGCTCAGATTAAGGCTCATATCAGGAGTAATATCCTTTTGTGAATCAATGATCTGGCCGCTGCGGAGCATGGAACGCAGCTGTTTTTCTATCAGTAAGTGAAGTCTGTCTACTTCGTCGTCCCTTTCTGCCACATCCATTGCAAGGTCGATGTCATAATTTGAAACTGCCTGCATTGCATCGGTCTGCATGGAAGCAGCAATTAAAAACATCCGCCGAACACTCTGGCGCAAGGAAAGTTCGCCGGGATTGAGCAGGTCCTGGATGGTCATATGGTCGGCAGTATCTTCAATGATCTCTGGCCCGATGAGTTTGTGGGTAATTTTCCTGATGGTCTGTTTTTGTTCAGTCGTTATACGCGGGGATCTTAATTCTATCACGTTGAATCCAGCAATATAAGAAGCAATGATCTCCCTGGTCAGAGGTTCTCCGAATTTACCAGTGACATCAAATCGTTTTTTCGTAGGAGACGGAGAAGATATATCAGGTGTAATAATGAGGGTACCGTCTGGTCTGATCGTTATTCCAACGTTGGTGCCATTGGTCACACCTACCCTGTCAGCCCATCTCTTTGGGAGAGAAACAATATACGTTGACCCTCCGGTCCGCTGGATCTTTCGAGTATCCATATTTTTATCCCGTTCTATATTGAATATATAAAATATATTATAAATATATATACGTTTTGGATGTTTGTGGATATCAAATCTTTTGATGTTAAACATTTTTTGAAGTGTTTTCAATCCAATATTCCTTTCTAACATTTAGGAAATTCAGTGCTCCATCTTTTGTCTTGAATATTCTTTTCAAATAATCAGGAGTAAATAGAATATAATATTTTTTCGAGTGTCGAAAAGAACAGTATCCTGTTTTGTAGCTACAATGGGTTTTCCTGCTGGAGGCACTGCAATAAAAGTTCCTGTGGAAACTCTGAATTTTACAGGTTTGGTATAACCAATAACGACATAATTATCTAACGGATCTTTTACAAGTAAATCTACC
>JAMJFQ010000080.1 GCA_023544605.1 ANME-2 cluster archaeon
CGGTATACCCCGGACAAATGTCCAGGGCCTGTATATAGCGTTTTTTCAGGATTATCTCCTGTTATGCTCATATGTATTGTGTGCTGAGATATACTTCTCAACCACGTCCCAGCCATTGCCCACAGAGCCGTGGTAACAACTCGGAGCCCAGAAATGGTCACCACACCATTCTTTCAAATGGGGAAATTCCTTCCTGAGCACTCTGCTACTTATACCTTTGATCATCTTTGATATATAACTTACGGAATATTTTGGCGGATATTTCAGAAATATATGCACATGATCTGGATTAACCCCCATATCTATAATCTCGATATTTAACTCAACGCAGGTCTTCCTGATTATCGCTTCAGCCACCATACCCACATCACCAACCAGTACTTTACCTCTATACTTTGGGCTGAACACCATATGGTCAGTGAGCAGAGATACCGTATGCCTGTCATGCCTCAGTTCCTTTGACATATTGAATTGAATATGGGACAGCAACATAAGAATCAACGGCAAGAGTAAACTGAAAGTATTGATACCATCACATAAAATAAGCCGGAGTAATCAAGCAAACATTTATTCCACAATCACAGTCCCACCCCTCCCCTCCAGCGCCTCAACCACCGTCCCGGGCCTGCACACAACCGCCCGCTCCCCGCCCTGCTCAACGAACTCCACCGCAGCCTGGATCTTTGGCCCCATACTTCCGGGCGGAAACTGCCCCTCTGCCAGGTAACGGCGTGCATCCTCCACACTCAGCCTGTCCAGTTCAACCTGGCTTGGCGTATTATAATTCAGGCACACCTTATCCACAGTGGTCAGGAACATCACCACATCCGCCCCGACCTCCCTGGCCAGCAAACTCGACGCCAGGTCCTTATCGATCACCGCATCAACACCCTTCAGGTCACCGTCCTCCTCGACCACAGGAATGCCGCCGCCTCCACAGGCCACCACGATAACGCCATCCTGCACCAGGTCTTTGATTATACCAGCCTCTATAATATCCAACGGCACAGGCGAGGGCACCACCCTGCGCCAGCCCCGGCCGCTGTCCTCCACCATCGCATGGCCGCAACGTTCAAGTTCCTCTCGATGTTCCCTGTCATAGAACGGCCCCACCGGTTTAGTAGGATTCCCGAAAGCAGGGTCGTCCGGGTCCACCAGCACCTGGGTGACCACCGGAGCCACCCGGGTATCAAGATGATGGTCCTTCAACTGGTTCACCAGGCTCTGGGCTACCATATACCCCATACTCCCCTGGGACTGGGCCACATCCACACTCAGCGGCATATACGGTGCCTTTCCGCGGGCAGCTTCCACCTGTATCATGATAAAACCCACCTGTGGCCCGTTCCCATGGGTCAGCACCACCCTGTGGCCCGCCCGCACCAGATGGGCGATATAGCCCATGGATTCAAACGTATTGTCGAACTGCTCTTTAATGGTGCCTTTCTGCCCCGGTTTGATAATAGCATTCCCGCCCAGTGCAGCGACTATAAGGCTCAAGCACCCACCTTTTTAAGGAACTCATCTATTACCGTTTCCAGGGTCATCTCCCCTATTTCTTTTATCTCGTAGCGTACCCTGGTGGCCGGTTTATTGATATTGACCACCCGGCTCAGGTCAATGGGTGTCCCGATGACCACAGCATCGCAATCAACTCTGTTAATGGTCTCTTCCAGATCGCTCACCTGCGTGGGGCTGTAACCCATGGCAGGTAGCAGCGGCCCGGTGTCAGGATATTTCAGGAATGTCTCGGTAATGGTCCCCACCGTATACGGCCGGGGGTCAACTATCTCCCGTGCCCCTGCTTTTTTGGCACCAATGGTACCGGCCCCGTATTTCATGCCGCCATGAGTCAGGGTGGGCCCGTCTTCAATAACCAGCACCCGTTTACCCTTTATGATTCCAGGATTTTCCACCGTGATGGGCGACGCAGAATCAATGATGTTAACATCCGGATTGACCTCAAGGATAGTGCGGCGCACCAGCTCGATATTTTCCAGTTCGGCAGTATCCTGTTTATTGATCACTACTACATCAGCCATTCGCAGATTTATCTCGCCAGGATAGTAAGTGAGCCCGTCCCCGGCCCTGTGGGGGTCGGCCACCACGACGTTCAGGTCTGGTTTGAAGAATGGGAAATCGTTATTACCTCCGTCCCAAACCACGATATCTGCCTCAGCCTCAGCCCTGTATAATATCTTTTCATAATCCACACCTGCGAATACCGTACATCCCACATCGATATGAGTCTCGTATTCCTCCCTTTCCTCGATGGTAGTGTCCATCCTGTCCAGGTCTTCGTGCGATGAAAAACGCTGTACTGCCTGTTTTTCCAGGTCCCCGTAGGGCATTGGATGCCTGACCACCGATGATGTCTTCCCCAGCTTTCGCAGGATTTGGCATATTTTTTTACTCACCGAGGTCTTGCCGCTGCCCGTACGCACCGCACATACTGATATCACGGGTTTGCTGCTCTTAATCATAGTAGAATCCGGTCCCTGCATAATAAAATCCGCACCAGCAGCGTTGACAATTGCACCTCTGGACATAACATAATGATACGGCACATCGCTGTAGGCAAATACAACCTGGTCAATTGAATGCGAACGTATCAGGTCAACAAGCTCTCCTTCAGGATAAATGGGAATGCCATCAGGATACCGCTCACCGGCGAGGGCAGCCGGGTATGTCCTGCCTTCGATATCAGGTATCTGCGTGGCAGTGAAGGCTGCCACACGGTAGGCAGGATTATTTTTGAAATATACATTGAAATTGTGAAAATCACGACCTGCTGCACCCATTATTAAAACTTTTATAGGTTTAATTTCACTCATGTTGTAACTCCAATCCCTTTTTACTGTTATAGTATTCATGGGGTGTTTTGGATATATTATCCTTGCTGTTGGACTAATGAATGAAGTTCAGACAGTGGGGTCGTTAAGCAGGACCTCATAATTCAAATGATTCGCCCCTGGTCTGTCAATCAATATCAACATGGCAGGCAGCATAGTCAAAGTCAAAAAGAGGGTCATCAGTATAGATAAGAACGCAATGATACCGAACCATTGCATAAGCGGGAAAGGAGACAGTACCATTGCAGCAAAGCCCCCTGAGGTGGTAAGTCCCGAGGTCACGATGGCCTTGCCTATCCTTGAAAGTGAGGTCTGGATAGCATCCTGTGGATTGGCTCCGTTTTCCCTCTCCTCCTTATAACGATGCATGATATGGATGGAATAGTCCACTCCCAGTCCCAGGATGATACTATTCGTACTGATACTGAGCGTGGTCTGGGGAATATCCAGCAACCACATAAGAGCTCCGCTTATAGCTATAACCACAATTATGGGTACCATGGGGATAAGCCCCCGTACCACTGAACCGAATATCAGGAACATGGCCATGAAAACGAACACAAAACTTATCAGTGTCATACGTATCTGGCCTTCGGTCATGGTATGCCCGATCTTATTGTTCAGTAACGGTTCTCCTGTTATGGTAATATCCATATCGGGTTTAATAAGAGCAATTGATGAGCGGATATTGTTCAGGGCATCGTCCAGTCTTTTTCCATCCAGGTGTTCCACGGTCAGGTCGATGACCCCGAGGGTGGCATACGGGTAATTGACCAGCTTTCGCCTCTTAACAGGGTCTATTTCATCGACCAGATGCGGGATATCTTCATTTTCGGGAAGACTGCCCTCGCCTGCCAGAACCGAGGCCAGACTATCGGTATGTTGTATACTGGGTTCATGTGCCTGTAAATACTCGGATAGAAGCAGCATTTCCTGCAATGTTCTTCTGGAGGTGATGTCGTCGGATTTTACCACCAGAATAATCGTATCGGTACCTCCTGTCAGGTCTCGCATTTCATCCATAAACCTGATAGCCTGAATGTCAGGTGGGAAGTACTGGTAGAAATCAGTAAGCGTATCCACCTTTGGATATACGGCAGCACTTGTCAGGGTCATGCCGATAATGATCAGCAGGATGAACATCGGATGCTTTATAGAATTCCGGGCAGTGTACCCAAGTGCCCGGTCCAATATACCGGGGCTTGGTTCTATGTATTTTGAATCACCTTTGTCTATCAGTTTCAAGACCGCTGGGATGAACCATATGGCTGTAATATAGGACAGAACAAGCCCGATCGATACGGCCATGCCAAAATACTCCAGGTCAGGGATATTAGCAAAATACATACTGCTAAAACCTATTAGGGTGGTGATGATCGCAAGTCCCACTGCCTTACCCATGCGGGTAATGGCTATCTCGATGGCCTCATCCACACCCAGCCCTTTTGAGCGTTCTTCTTCGTACCGGGCCATGACCTGGATGCCGTAATCTATCCCCAGTCCTATCAATACGCTCAAAAAACCTGTCAATATCATGGACATGGGTATTTCCAGCACTCCCATGATCCCAAAAGCCATAGCCAGTGCCAGGGTGACCGCCAAAAGGGGGAGGAATGGAAGATATCTTCCCCTGACAACTGTCCTGAAAAAGAGGTACAATATTATTACCATCAGTATCAAGGCCACACCGAACATCATGCCCATGCTCATGCCCATGATCATCCCGAGCTGGTAGTCCAGCATGGGCCCGCCAGAGGCCTCCACTGTCACTCCCGGGGGCCGGTCAACAAAACCAATGGCCCTTTCCATATCTACTGCAATCGCTCCCGGTTGTTCAAGTTCAGGCACCTCGACAATGATGAGGGCAGTATCGCGCCTTGGTACCATACCTTCCATAGAACCTCTGTCGTAGGCTGTTAGCAGTGCTTCCCGGCTGGAACCCTCTTTTTCTGTCACCTTGCTGAGGGCCGAATTGGTGGATATGACATAATCCAGTCCCTGTAATTGCCTCTCCAGTCTGGCAAGGTAATCAAAAACATAAGGTTCAAGCACATCCTCACTCTTGACCATCACAAAGACCGTATCCGTGCCAAAGTCCTTCTGGTAGGACTTGAAATTATTGTACACCACACTGTCCTCAGGGAAGAAGGTCTCTGAACTGGTGACCATCTGGACCTGGGAAGCAAAAAAAAGGGATATGACCGCTACCGCCGCTACTATACCCAGGATGGTCTTTGGATGACGGATTGCATTGGTGGAAAAACCATGCAGGATAAAGTGGGTTATTCTGGAAATAGTAACGAACTCCGATATACCGGAGTACTATATGGTATTTAATTTTATCAATATGAATGCTGAAAAAAAAAGAAAAAGGGAGGGGATGGAGGAAAAAGATATGATTCTTAATGAATCACGTAGTGCAATCCATGCAGACATATTTCTGCAGCAACTGGATGTCAGGAGTAAGTTCCATCACTCTTTGTCCGCATGACGTACACACTTTCCTGTTCAGTTCCAGTTCGGGTTTGACTCGTGTTTCCATTTAAATCACCAATCTATCATTATTATTAATGCTATATATACCTTACGTAGATTTATAATGATTATACATTATTATTATATATTCGGGCGTTCCACATCATTTATACAATCATTATATGTCATAGGTCCGTATAACTGGTAATAACTAAGAGGCGGGACCAATATGAGACTTCACGAGTATCAGTCCAAGGAGATATTCAGGCAGTACGGCATAACCACACCCGGGGGTGTGATATGTACTAATACAGACGAAGCGGTACGGGCTGTGGAGCAATTTGGTAAAGCAGCCGTTAAAGCCCAGGTGCTGGTGGGGGGCCGGGGCAAGGCCGGGGGCATCATTCTAGCCACACCAGACAGTGCGGCTGAGACTGCATCCCGAATTTTTGGGATGACCATCAAGGATTTGCCAGTTACAAAGGTACTGGTGGAGGAAAGTGTGGATATTGAACAGGAGTTCTATGTGGCGATCGCACTGGACCGCAAATCAAGGCGGCCCCTGCTGATGGCCAGTGCCAGTGGCGGAGTGGATATCGAGGAAGTTGCCAGGAGCTCACCTGAGCGTATCATAAAGGAGTCCATCGACCCCGGCCTGGGCAGCCTCCAACCTCACCAGTTGATGTACATAGCCGAACAGCTGGGTTTGCAGGATGTTCCTGATTTCCCGGTGCTGGCCCGAAACCTCTATACCCTATATGATGAACTGGACTGTACCCTTGCCGAGATCAACCCTATGATTTTAACCCGGACCGGTCGTCTGGTGGCACTGGATGCGAAGTTGAACATTGATGATAATGCACTATTCCGTCAGGATGCGATGGAGCAGTTCTACCAACAGAACATGGCCGACCTGGACCCGCTGGAAGTGCAGGCCAGGGAACTGGGCATGAGCTATGTGGCCATGGAGGGCAGTATTGGATGCATAGTGAACGGTGCCGGACTGGCCCTCGCCACGATGGATATGATAACCAGGGCCGGTGGGGTGCCTGCCAATTTCATGGATGTGCGTGGTGGTGCCGATGCCAGGCATGTGGGCCGGGCTGTGGAGATCGCCACGTCCAATCCTGCTACAAAAGTACTTCTTATTAACATGTTCGGGGGGCTGACCCTGTGCGATGAGATCGCCGAGGGTATCAGCGAAAAGTTACACGGACTGGACATACCTGTGGTCATCAGGCTGACCGGTACTAACCAGGAGCAGGGCTGGGAGATATTGCAGGGTGCACAGGTAACCGTGGCGCATAGTACAGATGAGGCTGCCAGGATCGCAGTGGAGATGGTATCATGAGCATCCTGGTCGATAAGCACACCCGGCTGGTGGT
>JAMJFQ010000081.1 GCA_023544605.1 ANME-2 cluster archaeon
ACTTAAAATCAAATACGATATTATCAATGCATATACTGCACGATGCGCCCTAATATACATCCTCAGGATTGAATACCTTCTCGCCTACCACTTCACCGTCAAGTGTGCGGTAAAAACACGATCGGTAACCTGTATGGCATGCCCCGCCGCCTAATTGCTCGACCTTCATCAACACGGCATCTGCGTCGCAATCAATGTACATATCATGTACCATCTGGACATGCCCTGAACTCTCACCCTTGAGCCAGAGTTTATTGCGGCTACGGCTGTAGTAATGTGCCTTCCCGGTTTTTGCAGTCTTTTCAAGGGCCTCAAGGTTCATGAAGGCCAGCATCAATATCTCATTGGTCTGGTAGTCCTGGGCTATGGCAGTTATAAGCCCTTTATCATCGAATTTAAGCTGGTTACGTATCTCATCAGATATTTTCATCCCTCCCTCCTATGTACTATCATAATAAAATCATTTGGATAAGACACCATATGAGACCTATATGTACATTCAGGACACTGGTTGATCTGACATGAGGTTCAGGGATCAGATCAGGAGCATAGGCGCAGTTCCTGAACCGTTATTGCATCTGGTTCCCAATAGATTTGAGGTCGTAGGAGATGTGGTTGTCATTGCTATCCCGCCCCGGCTGGAAACATACAAACAAGTCATTGTTGAGACGATAACCCGGATGCGCAAGAATATCAGGACAGTGTTGAACAAAGTAGCCATGCTGGAGGGGGAAGCACGCCTGGGAGATTATGAAATACTATCAGGCAACGACACTATCACCCCTCACAGGGAATATGGTCATCTATACCTTCAAGAAACCGTAGCAGTTCCCGGGTATTGTAATGGAGTATAGCCGAAGAGGACTGGACGTGTTGTTCTATCGCAGGTGCGGGAACGTGGCGCCAGGAGTAAATCGCTGGGTGTTTGACATATCAAAGCAATAATAAACAATCGTTAAGTTCTTTACTATCCTGTGTATCTATAATTTATCAAAGTTTATTAGCAGTTTTCTATCACATTGAGTTTATAAGAGGAACGAAAAAATGAAACCTATGAAAAGTGGTTTAGGAGCAATTCGTAATTATCTTGGTTCAAAACAGGAGAAGGGGAGGCGTAAGATCGCCCTGCTTGTGGACGGACCTAATATGCTCCGCAAGGAGTTCCAGATCAATCTGGAAGAGATTCGGGACGTGCTCAAAGAGTATGGCACTATCAAGATAGGTAGGGTATTCCTTAACCAGTATGCGTCAGAAAAACTAATCGAGGCCATTGAGACGCAGGGTTTTGAACCTATCATCTGCAGCAGTGATGTGGATGTCAGGCTCTGTGTGGAAGGTATGGAAATGGTCTTCAGTCCTGTTATCGATACTATAGCATTAGTGACCAGGGATGCTGATTTCAAACCGCTGCTGAGCAAGGCCAACGAACACGGGAAAGAGACCATCCTGTTCGGTGCGGAACCAGGGATGTCCATAGGGCTCAAGAATTCTGCAGATTATGTGATCATCCTGAAAGAAGGAGTAATGGGACACGAATATGAGATCAGTGGTGGTGATGAGGACGAAAAGGATGGAGAGGATGAGGGAACTTCTGAGCTGGCAATATAAGGATAAACCTATCTGGCAGGGTCCAAAATATTCCCCGGCGCTTTTGCCAGTTTCACCAGAGCCTCTGCTTCCATGAAATGAAGGTCAGCCGGTACAACCAGAATATGTAGCGGACCCCCGAAATCGAAATCAACCAGTTCATCCATTGGCAGGGCCCTTACCACAGGCGCGGATGAACCGGCCCGTGCCACACCGACACCCAGGCGGCGAGCGAGGTCAATTTTTTTTTCCTGCGAATCTATGTGCAGCAAGAGTTCAACCCCCTCTTGTATGGTCATATATCCTTTTTCAGGGTCAATATCCAGGAAGATCAGGGTGTGCAGGTCAGTTTTGAGGTTTGACACAATAGTATCGTACGGTGTGTGTGAGATAATGGTCCTGCCTTTATGGGTATACGGGTGGGGAATGGTGGCAGATCTGCCGAATCGGTAATTCTGCAATCCGGTCAGGCCCGGTACCGCGCTCATGATGGAGGGGCCGTGTATGATAGAGGTCTCAATACCCATTTCATGAGCACGCATGCGCAGGTCAACGTGGGTGGTGCTGACCATGGCATCACCGCCTGTTAAAAAGACCACATCCTCGGTCCTGGCGCGCAAAAGCCATTCGGGCTGTTGTTCCACATCTTCCCTGTCAAGAAGGGTAATTTCCCGCCCGTAGAAGGTTTCCAGTTTTTCGGGCGTGGTCCCCATAAGTGATGAAGTGTAAAATTCAGCGTACACGTGATCGGCCCGGCGAACCGCCTCTAAACCTTTCACTGATATGTCTTTCTCGTCATATAGTCCAATCCCAATGAATGTGAGCATACGTGTAGTTTTAGGGTCGGGCAGGATAAAGATTTCTGGGGACTCCAGGAAATGTGATTTTGGCATCACGCCTTGCCGGTGGACTCCCCACACACGATCCCTGTGGCGATAAGATGCGCAACCCTCAAAGGTTCAGGAACATTGCTGTGGGTGGAAGAGAGCTGCACAATATATCTGGCTTCTTCCAGGTCGATACCACAGAGCTGGATATAGATAGGTTTCTCACCTTCGCGGCTTACCACTCTGTATATCTCACCGGCCCGCATTATCATCTCCCATCTCATATCAGGGTCTGGCAGATGTGTCAGTGCAGCACGTATCCCCTCAAGATCAGGGCAGTCCCTCATAATTACGATACACCCAATACCTGTTTCCTTGTAGACTGCATCAATATCAACCACATTGAAACCGGCATACGTTACACCATCGAACATCAACACCCTGACCTGCCCGAAATGCTTGCTGCCGGTCACCATCCTGATAATGGCTGGGGTAGCATCATTGCCGTCCTTCGTGATATGAGAGCGCAGCACACCATCCAGCCAGTCCCCACCCCTGAACATGGCACCAACGATCATCACCGGTTCAGTGTGCAGTGACGAATCGTCGATACCAAGGATCCTTATCTCTGGCTTTATGTGCATGACCTAAATACTGGCTTTCTCGCTGAATACGCTCTTGAACTCTTCATAGACTTCAATAAGTCGGGCTGAAGCTTCCTTAATAGCAACGACCGGGTCAACACCCGCAGTTTTCACGAAAAGTATAGGTTCACTGATGGTGGGATGCTTGATATCGTAGGTTGCTACTTCCACTCTTGGGTCGTCCAGCAGTGATGACTTCAAGGTATTCAAGAGTGTATGACTCTCGCCGCCAATCTCCACCAGTATTTCGGTATCAGTCTTTTCAATAACTTTTAGGTCCATGTATATACACCTTTACACAGTATAACTGCCATATTCTGTGGATACTTTTCGCGATTCCATTTTACCGCAAATCGGGCATTTCAACAGGTAATCTTTATTTCCATTCTCTGATGTTTTAACAAGGTCAACGTTGCATTTTGAACAATAAGCCTTGATAACACCCAGGTCCTTACCCGCAGTGGAAAGTCTCATGCTCTTCATGTCAATGACCTTGGCCTTTATGATGTCAAAAGGGCTCAGCTCGTCAGTGATATTTTTCACATACCCATCCTTGACGTTGGATATATGGACCGCAGCCTGCTGAAGATTTACGATCTCGCGCTCGCCTTTCCCTTCTATCTGTGCAATTTCTACCAGGGCCACTGAACTTCTTAGATCGTTCACTCGCCCGATGACCACATCTCCCATCTCGAGTGCTGGTGGTACGTTGGTCTTTGGAATTACTGAAATGGCACGCGACTTTTGGTTTATGCTTTTCATGCCGGTAGCTGTGGAATAGATGTTACCCCCATGTTTGAAGGTATTTTTTCCTGGTATGAACTCCTCGCTTGTACCTATCATATCTCCAGGCAGTACTAAATCACCTGTATCCAATACTTCCCGGGATACAGGGGGTTGGGATTTAGGTGTATCGGCCGCTTTTTTTTCCTGGTGTTCAACGACCTCTTCTTCAATATTTTCCACCTCTTCGGGTGATACTTGCTGTTCATCTAATGAACTTTCTTCCACCAGTTTTCTTCTGGTAACGGTTTTCTTTCTTTTGAGTCTAATAATAATCCCTCTATATGATCTTAATTTCAATTACCGGATATACTCACTCACTCCAGTGAACACAAACGGCAATTGCCTTATCATCTGCTATTTTCTATTCGGTATATCTCTACATCGACAACTTCAATATCCTTTTTGTGGAACATAAAAGTTCGTCTTATCGGAAAATCTGCGTGATACCGCTCTGTTACAACGGCAGGACTAATGAACTTTTTGATGAACTCATAACTTCCTGAATTATGGATGGAATACACCACATCGGCTACCTCAAGCGCTTTAACCAGAAAGGGCCTATCACTTCCCTTGACCTGGGCACCAAAAGGCGGATTCATCACTACTGTTTTGGCCCGGCCGCTGACATCTTCAATGGCAGAGCATACAAACTCAACATCAACATGTAATCTTTGTGCGTTGTGCTGTGCGGTTAGAACAGCACTTTCATCTACATCGAATCCCATAACCTCCACGGCACCCAGCAGTGCAGCCCCAATAGCAAGGATACCTGTACCGCATCCCAGATCATAAACAACCCCGTTTTGTACATCCCCTCTCATAAGAGCAAGATACAACATCTCAGCAGCAATTGTCGCAGGAGTCGTATATTGTTCAAGGGAGGCAGATGGTGCCGGAAATCCTGTCACCCCTTCCAGCTTGATCTCCAGTTGTTTCTTTTTCATTGTACAGAATGTATGTCTGAAGAACTCTATGTGAACATTCCTTCATCCGAGTTCTTGAACAGACTTGATGCTGTTGTCCTTTTCAAAGCTTCTTCCAGGTGCCTGTTCCCAACAAGGCTGTCTTCCAGGATCGCGGCATGGAGGGCGGATTTTAGTATTTTCTCAACCAGGTCCCGTCCCGAGAACCCTTCGGTCTTACTTACCAGTGATGTTACATTGACATCCGCATCAAGTTCAACAGGGAACGACGCAATGTTGGATTGTAATATTGCCAACCGCTCCTTTGGATCGGGCAGGACGAAATCGATCTCTTCTTCAAAACGGCTGCGAACAGCTGGATCCAGTGACTCTATCCTGTTGGTGGCAGCAATGGTGCACACCCCTTCACGAGATTCAATACCGTCCATCTCGGTCAGCAGTGAATTGACTATCTCCACCACGTCACCCCTGAGCTCCTGGAAACGCCTATCCAGTGCAATGGCATCCAGTTCATCAATAAAGATAATGCAAGGCTGCAGGTCTTCTGCCCGGTCAAACAACTGATGAAGCTGCCTGGCCCCATCTCCCACGAACTCGCCTATCAATTGAGTGGCCTTTATGGGCAGGATCGGGACGTCTGAGGTATTTGCAAGTGCTTTTGCCAGCATGGTCTTACCCGTGCCCGACGGTCCGTAGAACAGCACGTTCCTGGGAGCCCACTTGCCGAAACGTTCAGGGTCGTCCAGGAACTTCATGATGAGTTTGCATTTATGTTTTGCACTGTCCTGACCTATGACATCATCGAAATGAACAGTATTAGATGGCTCGGGTACAATATCATCGCTGGTTACATCTTCGATCAAGAATACAGTGGACTGACCGATAACGCTGCCCTCAGGAACAACGTTTACGACCTTAAATGCAAAATCCGGGAACATCCTGCGGTCAAAGAGATACTCACCGGACTGGACCACTAATCCGTTCCATTGTTCGCGGGCATAGAACTCGAAAACATTATTCTCAAAGACCTCCGGATACTCATGGAGCGAACTTCTCAGTGGATACCCTGCCGGTTTCAACGATACGAAAAGTGCTCCACTTTCCACACGTTCCTTTTGTGATTTGACACGGGTCTTCTTGTTAAACCGTTGTACTGAACGCAATATTTTATTCCTCGGCCTTCACATTGGTGGGTGTAGTATTAATGTTATCGCCAGGCTATTTTATCAGTTGTTTCAACACTATAAAAAAGATGTATGCCAATGCGATTATAATAACGATCTCGACGACTGGTTCGACAAATATCATTATGAACGGTTTTATGATAATGGCCAGCACTATTGAGAGTAACGCCAATAATATATCACGATTACGGGATTTCATGGAATTACTGATAGTGCTCTGAACATATATATTTAATCAAAAAAAAAGAAAACGTGGGGCTGGTGAGATTTGAACTCACGATCGACGGGTCTCTCCGAACCCTTGAAGAATTCAAGGAGAACACCAAATCAGTGCTCCAACGGCTCTTCACTGACCCGCCCCGTCGGACAAGTCTCAGTAGACCCGTTGCTCATCATTTTATCCGCTGGAGCCCGTCGCCATTCCTGACTAGGCCACAGCCCCGTTACTGTTTATTATAGTAACTCACTTCATAATGTCCACAGCATATTAAAACTTAACGATTACCACAGCGATAAAAACCATTTTAAAAAAGTCAGTCCCCGTATGGAGCCCGCAGGGCTTCATACGTGTGCGGCCCGCTACTGGCCTGAGTAGCTGTCGCCTGAGTAGCTGTCGCCTGAGTAGCTGTCGCCTGAGTAGCTG
>JAMJFQ010000082.1 GCA_023544605.1 ANME-2 cluster archaeon
CGCCTGATGTTCCACACATTCTTCTACCCGGGCTTTGGAAAGATATACGACTACGGCGTGGTCGAACTCCAGATTACAATGTGGTATAAATGAGTACACAAAAACCCTTACCAAAAGATACCAGCGCCCAGATGATATTACTCATGGGATTCATCATCGCATTGGTCGTCATCGGTATGGGCACGATCATTTATTCACTGGCAAGTTCAACCCCTCAATCCTTACAACAGCAGTCTTCAGTATATGCATACGATAGTTTCAACAATATCAAAGGCGAATACGGAAAAATACTCATGTTCGGCTCGGATAGTGGTGCATATACACCTTTCAATTCATCCAATACCACTGTAACAGCATTTGAATCAAATATGAAGTCAATTATGTCCTCCCATGGCTACATCCTCAACTTTTCATGGGGTACCTATTCAGATACTACTCCGCCAACTGCTGATGCCACCATAGAACTTTTCGATGGCAGGAATCAGTTCGAGGATACAATAACATATAATCTTGCGACCGGCAGGATCCTGTATGATCTGATACCCCCCGGTAATATCACAGACCTCAATGCCGTCACCTGGATTACTGATGGTCAAATTAAACTTAATTGGACTGCCAGTGGTGATGATGGGAACATCGGCAAAGCATCCAATTATAATCTGAGGTACTCAAACCAGCCCATTGACACAATGGCAAAGTTCACGAATGCCACATATTATCCCATAAATTTCGATCCGGATGTGAACGGGACACCCCAGGAAATTGTAGTACTGGGCCTGGAACCAGGCAGGTATTACTTTGCCATAGTGGTGTACGATGAAGTAATGCACCCATCAAACCTTTCCAATTGCTGCCCCACTGCAGTTGCAGCCAACTGGATACCTTCAATTGAATTCATCACAGCAAATGATACGGTAAATTCCAGCACGAACCTCACCACTGAACGGGGCCGGAATGTGACCATCATGTTCAATGTTACTGACAAAGATAAAGAAGATCTTGATATATCCCTGTGGCTGGACAATGGTTCGGGATGGTATGCCATAAATTACACCGACCAGACCTGGGGCCAGTACAATACCACTATTTACAACTATACTATTGACAATATCAATACCACATGGAAATATTATGTAAATGTGGCAGACGGCATTCCCGGACATAATGCCACTGCACCACCCGATGCACCTTCATCATACTACCGGGTAAGCGGTAACAATAGTACCGGTGCAGGTGTGGTCATGGTTACAGCGAAAAATAGCACAAGCTTCAACCTGTCTGCTTCATATTGGGATGATTTCAACAATAATAATGACATCAATGTCCAGTATAAAGCAAATATCAGCGCAGTATGGGATTCTTCAAATGTCACATATTATAGACAGTTACTTGAATACATGATATTTATCGGTGGACTTAACAACACCAACAACTACGACATCAATGTAACCTACATAGACACCGATGGAATATATCCTGCAGCAAATAGTACCCAGTTTATGTGGAACCAGACCCTGCCATGAACTGACTTTACCATACCCATAAGGTCATTTTAGCTGGATAGGTCTTTGTCTTTTTGGTATTACTGAAATGTGTAAGGCCATCATCAGAAATATTAACCTCTGATTTCACATTTAACTGTATATACATCTCTTTCCCAGAGGAATACATTTCAGGAAGGGAGGAATCCAGGGTTGATCTTGGTATAAAAAATTCAATAATATCAGTATCATTGAATGAAAAGCCACCTATGCCTGAAATATTAACTCCGTTCTTAAATGTGTTGTATTCATCATCGGATAATTTATTTGAATCAGTGAGTTCATAATTGGCATTAATTGCATCCCCAATCTTGATCCACTGAAAGTCAGATTCATTATCAGTACCTTCAAATTCCCAATCACGAATGCTAAATCTAATGCCATTTGTAATAAGGTCAAAATCTTGAGGCTCTATCACAAACAGAAGTTTACTCGGGGAAGCATGACCAAGCAAGTCTGCACCAGTAAAATTGCCAAAGGTTGTCCGTTCGTTCAAAGCCAGTCTGTTCACAGCTACAACATTGCTTTGTTCTCCAATTGCCTCTATTGCAGCAGCATCTGCCTCTGATACATTGATATTGGATTCGTTGACCGGACGTACCTGGATGTAGAAATAGTGCCCATCCAATCCCATAGCGCGGGATGCATTATCAATTTCAGCAGGGTCGGTAGATGAAACAGGATATTCCCACCAGGATATTTCTCCATCAATACCGGTCCTTTTATTCATGAATACGTTCAGCTTACGCGAGTCAATGATATAGTTTTCAGTGTCTTTGATCAGGCCTATCTTTTTTACATGGCTCTGGTTGAAACCCCAGACAGCGTTCCATTCTTTCCCATAATGATTTCCGTCTGTCCAATACCCTTCATCTTTTACCAACAATGTTGCAGCCCTGTCAGCAACAGGAAACAGCTCTTTTGAGTATCCTGTATAGGGTGTCATAATACTGGAGATCGTATAGCTTGCGAACAAAAAGGCGATCAACAATACCCCTACGCCTGTCAGGAAATCTATGCTGAGCATTGCAGTCTCATCATCTATTCTTTTTTTAGCATTCATACGATCAACCCTGTGAGATGAAAACACCTGTTCGGTTACTGGTAATAATTATCTTTCCTGAAGAACTTGAAGCGGAACCATTGACCTGTACCAGTTCATCCACACTGCTCAGCGGAACATACACACTCACATCCCTGAACACAGACTTGAGCCTCAACGCTTTTTCTCCTGTACCATACGAGTTCTCGTCAGTAATATCAATGAAATATGCATTGTTTCCCGCTTCCACCGGTATATCCATGACCGATACGGCCTGACCTTTAACAGGTATGGCCAAATATGCATTGGTAATTTCAAAGGATACCTGGTTACCGATATCTTTGAGTTCAGAATGTATAGCCTGTTGTGTGGAATGATCTACTACAGTAGAAAAGGATATGGTCATTATTCCAAAAAACAAAACGGACATACTAAATATTAAAATATAATCTATGGGAATGGCCTGTCCGTTTGAATCCTTACGCAATGACCGCATGTGATCGTTCACCCCACATTAGACCTGATCTGTGTTTCGTGTATCGAAAGACTGATACCTCCACCAGGATTTGTGATCAATGCCACAACGGTATCATTCGGCAGGAAATTAGAGGTATATGTGGCACCTGCCCTTGAGATTGTTGTATTTAAATATTTATCCCACGCTTGGTAATTCTGGCTGGTAATATTGATGGATACGATGGTTACTTCTCCTGTGAATATATTACTGAAACCTTCCTCTGTCGCATAGGTCCTTACCCTGGATGTACCCTTACCACCTGTAGATGAATTAGCGCCTGAGATATTGATGATGTGTATCATGATCGCAACATCACCACTGCTCAAATTGGCTGCATATATCAGCGGTTCCAGTTCTACTATCGAGCCGCTGGGGTATTTAGTGAACACAGCACCGTTCTCATAAATAACGGCTGTTCCTTTATAATCATAACTTATAGTCCCAGGAACCCAGGATAATGTAGTTGTTGTTGTATTGATGTAAATGACCTCGATCTTGGTATTATTAGGTGTAACAGCAAGGGTACCACCATCCATGGAAATTTCGGTAGTCCTGGCTGTACCTGCACCAGTGATTGGACCTCTGACAACTTCTTCGATGTTATTGTGGAGGACAGAAAAAGAGTTGTGGATATTCTGTATATGGGTACTGATCTTGGCATTATCTAACATTGGAATGCCTGTAGAGTATATCATTCCGATCGATACAGTAACGATCACCAGGATCAATATCATTCCAATGACAGGAGATACACCCTTGTCATTATCTGTAAAGTTCTGTCCTTTTTTTGACATCATAAATCCAGTTAAAGTAATTCACACATTAGTATATAAGATTTTATTCCGGCAAATTACTGTAACCCAGCAACTGCCCCAGATATTTTGGGAAAAAATATACCTGGAAAAAATGGTCCGGATCATTTGGATGCTACGGGTCGGTACAGTGTATCCCGCTGCACAGCATCCCGCCCGGCACCCCTGATGATCCACCTGAATTCCTCTGGCGGCATGTATTCACCATTGAGGGCACCAGCACTCCTGGAGATGCTTTCTTCCATCAGGGTACCGCCCATGTCGTTAGCACCACATAAAAGAGCATACTGTGCCATTTTCTTTCCCAGTTTCACCCAGCTGGCCTGGATGTTCCTGACATGTGGGTACAGCAATATACGGGCCAGGGCGTGTATCATCAGGTCATCCACGCCAGTGGTGGCATAGTAACCTTCAGCCATCAATTGCTCGCCCAGAGGATTATTGTACGGCATGAAGGGCAGGGGTACGAACTCGGTGAACCCCCCGGTCCTGCGCTGGATATCCCTAATGGTGAGTATGTGCCGGATACGTTCATCCGTTGTCTCGATATGCCCGTACATAATGGTAGCCGTGGTGGGTATGCCGGCCAGGTGTGCGGTCTCGACCACCTCTATCCACTGTTCAACAGTGAGTTTATCAGGGCATATCTCCCTGCGCACCCTATCAGACAATATCTCAGCGGCAGTGCCTGGCATGGAATCCAATCCGTCCTGCTTTAATGCCGCAAGAGTATCCTTTATACTGGTATCACTGGTCCGGGCCATGTGGAATACTTCCATTGGTGAAAAGGCATGAATGTGGAGTTGCGGGAATCTTGATTTGATCGCTTTGAGGATATTACAGTAATCTTCCAGGTACATATCGTCCATCAACCCACCCTGGATGCATACCTCAGTAGCACCGATCTGAACCGCTTGGGCACTTTTTTGTACGATCTCATCAAGGCTCATCTTGAAACCCTTATGTTCCCTGAATGCACAGAATCTGCATGTACCGATGCAGTAATCTGAAAAATTGATATTTCGGTTAATGATGTATGACGCTGAGTTACCTGCCAGTTTTGCTCTTAGAATATCTGCGAATTTGAAAACTGCAGCGGGGTCACACTGGATCAACGCAGATGCATCTTCTACGGCTGCTTCTCCCAGGAGCACCCTTTCGATAATATCTGCCGGGATCTCTGTTGATACATGGTCAAAAATATCGGTCAATACGGCTGCATATTGTAAGGTCATAACAACCACATCAATTAACAAGGGTTGTCAATCGTGTATATTATTTATAGTTTTATAGATTGGCCGAACAGCACGGAAAATAAATCTATAAATGTCTTGCAGGTAATCCTATGATCATGACCCTGCAAACATCGATGATTCACCTGACCAGTTCCCACAAAACCCCACAGGTGATAGGATTTGGCGCCCTGAACATGGATAAGATATTCTATGTGGATCGTATCGTAAAGCCGGATGAGGAGGGTTTTATTAGCTCGGTTGAGAACCATCCGGGCGGGTCGGGGGCAAACACCATGGTGGGGCTATCCCGGCTGGGTATTAAAGTAGGTTACATTGGAAAGGTTGCAAATGATGAAGCAGGCAAATTATTACAGGATGACCTGGCATCTGAAGGTGTGAATACCAGTGGAGTTGCCGCCTCCAGCGGCAGGAGTGGGGCATGTTTGATAATGGTCGATGGTCGGGGGGATAGAGGGATATTGGTTGACCCGGGCGTGAATGATACTATTACCGCGGCAGACATAGACCTGGAAATGATAAACAATGTTGACCTGGTTCACTTCACTTCTTTTGTATGCAGAGGTTCAGATACGTCCTTTGAGACACAAAAACAGGTTGCAACCTGCACAAATGCTGACCTGAGCCTTGACCCGGGTACGCTCTATGCCGAGCGGGGAATGGAAGCACTGATGGAATTCATCAGCCAATCAAGGGTAGTGCTGCCCAGCGACCATGAACTGAAGCTTATGACCGGGTGCCTGGACGTTAGCGACGGTGCGGACATGCTCATAGATGCCGGAGCGAAATGGGTGGCCGTGAAGATGGGCAGCCGGGGGTGCTACGTAACAGACGGTACATCTGGGATACATATCCCAGCCCAGAACGTGAAAGTAGTGGATACTACCGGAGCAGGTGATGCATTCAATGCCGGTTTTCTTTTCGGTATGCTGGAAGGAGAGGATATTGAGACCTGCGGAAAGATTGGTAATATCGTAGCATCTATCAGCATAGAACAACGGGGTGCACGCACCGGTTTACCTTACCTGGACGAACTCATTGAAGCTCGAGCAGGTCTTTAAGGGGTATCCTGAATTTCCCCAGTTTTCCTTCATAATTACCCGCTGATATCCTTTTAACACCGGGAATAAGCGCCACTGCAAACATTGCTGCTTTCATTGCATTTTTCACAGCATCTTCATCCATTCCATTGATGACTATTTCTGGTATGGACTCCACCCCGTCTGGTACCATGAAATCCGGGATTTTTCCTATTAATGTGGGGCAGTAGGGGTGGTTGGTGCTGGGCCCCACCTCTGGATGTTCCTGCCCCGGATATATTGGTTTGGAGCCGGCAGAACAGATGTCAAAAGTGGTCACTGCCCCTTCGATTTGGTCCACAGCTTCCACTGCCCTGTCACCGGCTTCAAGGGCAGTATCAATAGAATC
>JAMJFQ010000083.1 GCA_023544605.1 ANME-2 cluster archaeon
GGTCCACAGCTTCCACTGCCCTGTCACCGGCTTCAAGGGCAGTATCAATAGAATCACAGAAGAACCATACATTGCCCCCCATAACGCCTCTAGCCATGCCCAAATACCGCTCGATAACGAACTCTCCCATCATCAGGGGAAGGATTATTGTTTCCCTGCCGTGCCGTGTCTCTTCACTCTGGTAACCATCGGCACAGTAGCCGACCGGCGGCATCATGTCAATGGAACGGTCCGAATCCAGAGCATTAAATACTGATGTGGTGGGCACCACCAGGATGCCTTGCCTGATCCGCCAGCCCAGCTCATTGGCCAGGATATCCTCAGAATTCTTAATATCATTGACCCATATCTGGACAATAGCTCCCATTCTCCCGTCCGGGGTCTCATCAGGTTTCAGCCAGGCTTCAATGCCGCCCTCGGATTTGCCAAAGACGGTGGAAGGAAGGGCAGTAGACAGGTAGGCGGCCCGGTGTAGCCTCTTTTCATCTTTTGCAGTTATGATAAATCTGGTAAACACACCACTGAAGGCTTCGCAATAGGTGTCATCCACAGGGATGTTATTGATATTCATGTCCATGTATATTTATTGGATGTGCAGGTTTATAAAGATTATAATATCTTCCCGGTCAGGAATTCCCTTACAACAATAGTGAAGTATGTTTCATCTTCCAGGAATGGCATGTGTTTCGTTTCCGGTATAACTGAGAATCTGGAATGTGTAATACCTTTTAAGAGCTTGCCGCCCTCTTTGAACGGGTCATTCTCGCCAAATATTATCAGTGTGGGATGGATGATGTTGAATACCTCTTCGCTCACATCGAACCACTCTAATTCCTGTTGCATATCGAAGAAAATATCCAGACCCCGTAAGGATCTTATATAATCCGAATATTCAGGCAGTATTTTTTCAGGCACATATAATGACCAGCTTTTAAGCAGCATCTCCCTGGCAAAGGAGTCTTTATCAATGGTTTTTTCTTTCTTGTACTTTAAATAATATTTCAGGTTTATGGATATCATGATGGCTTTTGGAAGATAATATCCTTGTATCCTGGTATGTTTGGCATGCGTGCCCACAAGAATTAATCTATCGAGATGTGCCGGATAGTGCAATGAATAAAGCAGCCCTACATAACCTCCCATGGAATGACCCAGGATGTCAATTTTTTCATGCCCCAGTTTTATGCGCATAGCATTGATATCATCGACAAAGGTCTCTAAAGTGTAAGTCTTTTTTTCGGCTCGTGTAGATTTCCCGTGCCCCCGGAAATCTATATAATACAGTTCACGGATATTCTCAAGCTCTGTCAGTGAGCGTCCGAAATACCTGTGGTCAAGGCCTGGTCCCCCGTGCAGTACATACATAGGCGCCCCTTGGCCCCTATTTTCGTAGTATAATGTAATTCCGTTCACTTCAATTTCAGGAATGGTCATCACCCGGAACTGGCAAATTATTGGTATCCAATTAATATGCAATTATTAAGTCTTATCCAATACAATTTCAACGAACAATAAATCCCTCCATGAACAATGCAATAACGTTAAAGATTATTCGTACGTAGTATAGGTAAGATACCATGAGATTAAGAAACAGGCATATTCTGGTTACCGGTGGTGCGGGATTCATAGGCAGCCATGTGGTTGACAATGTACTGCAGCAGAACAGGGTCACCGTGCTTGACAACCTGTCCTCAGGCACAATGGCATATCTCGAACACCACCTTGATTGTCCGGATTTCACGTTTATTGAGGGTGACCTGATGGAGCAGGATACCGTATCCGATGCCCTGAATGGTGTTGATTTGGTGTTCCACCTGGCAGCTAATCCTGATGTGAGGTTGGGAGTGGAGGACACCAGGGTGCACCTGGAGCAGAACATCCTGGCAACCTATAACCTGGTCGAAGCAATGAGAACAGCACCGGCCAATGAGATCGTGTTCACTTCAACTTCAACGGTCTACGGCATTGCACATGTGCTGCCCACACCAGAAGATTACGGCCCCCTGACCCCCATATCTCTCTATGGGGCATCAAAACTTGCCTGCGAGGCATTGATATCCTCATATTGTCATACCTTTGATATGAAGGCATGGCTCTATCGGTTCGCCAATATCGTGGGAGACAGGGGCAGCCACGGTGTACTGGTGGATTTCATCAATAAACTGCGGGTGGACCCCTTTACCCTGGAGATACTGGGTTCGGGTAAGCAGAAGAAATCTTACCTGGACGTGGTTGACTGCGTGAATGCTATGGTATACGGAGTGGAACACTCAAATGATCAGGTCAACATTTTCAATATCGGTTCAGAGGATACCATTGACGTTGTGGGCATAGCAGATATCGTGACAGGGAAAATGGGGTACAGTGATGTGGAATACCGGTTCACTGGAGGCGCACACGGTGGAGGGGGCTGGAAAGGAGATGTACCTGCCATGCTGTTGGATATTGACAAAATAGAAACACTGGGCTGGAAGCCACCACACAATTCACGGCAGAGTATCGAAATGGCCGTGGAATCGTTGCTCAGGGTATAGGAGGAGGGATATTTGTCAGACGTACAAAGATAGTATGTACAATCGGACCTGCCAGCAGTAGTGAATCCAAGATCAAGCGACTGATAGAGGCAGGTATGGATGTAGCCAGGCTGAATTTTTCCCACGGCACCCATCAAGAACACAGAGATAACATCTACAGGATAAGGGAAATATCATCCAGTCTTGATAAACATATAGCTATCCTGCAGGATCTCAGCGGTCCGAAGATCAGGGTAGGTGAGTTCCCTGATGGTGCTGTTACCCTGAAGAGAGGAAATGTGTTCATCCTTACCAGCAGGGATGTGCCCGGGAATGAACAGATCGCGTCTATTAGCTACAAAGACCTGCCTCATGAAGTAAAAAAAGGAGATACTATACTGTTATCTGACGGTCTCATCCAGTTCAAGGTTATTGAATCTAGTGCCAATGATATCAAATGCAAGGTAGAAGTAGGCGGCCAATTATCATCTCACAAGGGCATTAACCTGCCCACTGGCACAGTAAAGATACCCTCCCTGACAGCCAAGGATCACAAGGACCTGGCACTTGGCATTCAGGAAGAAGTGGATTTTATTGCGCTGTCCTTTGTCAGGCAAGAGCGAGATATACTCGAAGTAAAACAGATCATTCATGATAATGGTACCGTTATCCCTGTGATAGCCAAGATCGAGAAGCACGAGGCTCTGGCTAACATTGATAAAATAATCGATGCTGCTGACGGGATCATGGTGGCAAGGGGCGACCTTGGTGTGGAGATACCTATGGAAGATGTACCCGCTGTCCAGAAAATGCTTGTGAGAAAATGTAACCAGGCGGGAAAACCGGTTATTACTGCCACCCAGATGTTACGGAGTATGGTGGATAATCCCAGACCTACCAGGGCAGAGGCGGCAGATGTTGCTAATGCTGTGCTTGACGGGACTGATGCAGTGATGCTTTCAGAAGAAACTGCCGTAGGTAGGTTCCCGATTGAAGCGGTCAGGATGATGGTAAGAATAGCAGCAAAGATCGAAACATCCGGGGATTTCCAGAGTGCTATGTCCATTCGCAATCTGACCGAAGGGGGATCCATCACAGAGGCAATCGGCAGTTCTGCTATCCAGATCGCCAACCAGGTCGGAGCAGTTGCCATCTTAACTCCAACAGGCCATGGCAAGACTTCCAGGGTGGTGGCCAGGTACAGGCCGTTGATCCCTATTTATGCCCTGAGCTCAAATCCTGCAACACTCAGAAATCTTTCTCTGGTATGGGGTGTGAAACCTGTTAATGTGGATTATTCCGGTGATTTGAACGTGATGATGAAAAGGATCGTGCAAACAGCAGTGGACTGTGGATTCAAACAGGGCGATAAAGTGGTTGTGACTGCAAGTGTTCCTGCGGGCGGGACCACCAATATGATCAAAGTGGAGGTCATCTAAGATGAGAGGCAGGATACGGCCCTTTCAGGGGATGTCCCCAAAACTTGGCAATCCCATTTATATCGATCCCCTGGGTGCGGTTATCGGGGACGTAGAACTGGGCGACCATGTGAGTATCTGGTCAAATGCAGTGGTGAAAGGTGACCCGTGCCCCATCCGTATCGGTTCCTGGACCAATATCCAGGATAATTGCACCCTGCATGCTGGACCGGATAACGCTGTACACATAGGTGAATACTGCGTGGTGGGTCATGGTGCCATACTCCATGGTTGTACCATCGGTAATGGCTGCATGATAGGCATGGGTTCCATTGTTATGGATAATGCTGTACTGGGGGACGGATGCCTTGTAGGTGCTGGTACGCTCATAACAGGGGGTAAGAACTTCCCGCCGGGCAGCTTGATCTTGGGAAGTCCGGGCAATCGGGTGAGGCAACTGGGCCCGGATGAGATAATAGATATCAAGAAGGCTGCCGAACACTACTGGGAGAAGGCACAGGGGCACATGCAGAGTAAGTAGTGTTTAAAAAGAATAATTTCCAGTCGTATTAAAATTCCCCCTTTATCAGGTAATTCATAATCCTGTGCCCTTCCACAATTCCCAGTGAACCTGATTTAACAGCAAACTCATTATATTCGGTAACATCATCCGCCCCACCACTGCTGGACAACACCACAAAAGGCACAGGGTCATGGGTATGGGTTTTGACCGGTATGGGGGTACTGTGGTCAGGCATTAGTAATACTGTATAGTCATCAAATACAGCCAGTCCGTCCAGGACATTCCCTACAACATGAAGGTCAAACTTCTCGATAGCCTGTATCTTTGCACCCACATCGCCAATATGCGCGGCTTCGTCGGCAGCTTCCACATGCACATATACGAAATCGTCTGATCCCAGTGCATGCAGTGCAGCATCTGCCTTGCCCTCATAATTAGTATCAAGGTAACCCGTTGCACCGGGGACATCTATTACTTTCAGGCCGGTACATACTCCCAATCCTTTCAGCAGGTCCACAGCCGATATCATGGCCCCGCTTATGCCGTATAGTTCCCTGAAATGGGGCATTTGCGGTGCCCTGCCCTGTGCCCACGGCCATATCATATTGGCCATGTTCTTACCTTCTGCCGTCCTGCGCCGGTTTATCTCATGGGCTTCCAACAAGGGTTTTGAGTCCATGATAAGCTGGTTCAGCAGTTCTGCATCCTGACCTTTAGGTAGAAAGTCTGCCACCTTGCCGCCTACCTGGTCATGAGGAGGGGTGCATTTTGCGTCCTGGCCTTTGCCGCTGGACAGCACAAGCAGGTGGCGGTAGCTTATACCAGCGTGGAACCGTACGTTGTTGCTGCCTAAGTGGTCATCCACCATTCCAATAAGTTCTTCCGCCTCTTCAGTGGAGATATGGCTTGCGCTGTAGTCGGCTATTACCCCGTCCTTTTCGGTTATCAGGTTGCAGCGAAATGCAATGTCGTCAGAGGCCAGATCCACACCCATACTGGCCGCCTCCAGTGGTCCCCTGCCTGAGTAGTACTTTGCCGGGTCGTAACCCAGGATGGAGAGATTGGCCACGTCAGAACCGGGAGGCATGTCAGCAGGAACGGTCTGCGCCAGTCCGCACTGTCCTTGTTTTGCCATGCGGTCCATGTTGGGAGTACTGGCTGCTTGCAGTGGGGTCAGGCCGCCCAGTTCGTCAAGAGGGTAGTCTGCCATGCCGTCGCCCAGGAGTACAATGTATTTCATAAGGATTCCACCTGGGTGTAAGATTATTTCATGGGATATAAAGGGTTATCTCTGGCATTTCAGTGTCAGGGATGGACGGCCTTGCAGATGTGCAAAAAGGGCAACGTAGGCGATTGAAGAATTGTGGATTATTGGAGAGTAAAGAGATGACCGTGGATTGCAACCGCGTAAATCACCAGCATAATTTGAAATATACCCCCACCCATTTACACAATCCATGAGGCTTGACTCAATCCAGTTCTTGACCAACACATCTGTCATGATGTCAATGTTGTTCATCCCCTTGCTGGCCGAGGACATGGGCGCCTCCTACACCCAGGTAGGCATCATAATGAGCGTGTACGGGGCATGCCTCTTTGTCTCATCATACGTCTTTAGCAAAGTATCTGATACATGGGATATCAAAAAACTGCTACTGATAGGACTTGCATGTTCGGCTGTGGCTTATTTTCTTCAGGTATTTGCCTACGACCCATTGAGCCTGGCCCTTATAAGGGGGGTATTAGGAATTTGTGTTGGTATGTATCCGGCAGCCCTTATCATGCATGTATACGGGCTCAAGCGCAGCATAGGCAAGTTCAGTTCATTCGGCGCCCTTGGCTGGGCAGCAGGTTTTTTCGGAGCAGGTATTATCGGGAACTATGACCTCATCTTTGTGGTCAGCTCGGTAATGCTGTTCATCTCTTTTATTGTGGCAGTGGCAATGCCTAAAGTAGAGGTGGAGCGTATCAAGGTGGACTATTTCTCACTGTCCACTATTAAGAAAAACTGGAACATCTACCTTACGTTTTTTCTCAGGCATACAGGAGCCGTTGGTTGCTGGACCATATTTCCCCTGTTCATGGTAAGCCTCGGTGCAGATAAATTCTGGATAGGTATCCTGTATTCCATTAACCC
>JAMJFQ010000084.1:0-2816 GCA_023544605.1 ANME-2 cluster archaeon
GTGACTGCGGGATGGGGGATTTATGCTCGCGTATGTGATAGAAAATTCATGAAAACATTTTTTTATCTTAAATAGGCGCAATTTGAAAAATCATAAGAGATTTAAATATAGACATTAATAAAGAATAATATGCACTTTAAAATAGTCCTGGAAGAAGATGAAGACGTTGGGGGGTACGTTGTAAGCTGTCCTAGTCTTCCCGGTTGTTTTTCTCAAGGAGATACAGTAGACGAGGCTCTTGATAATATCAAAGAAGCTATTCAGGCTTGTCTTGAGTCATTAGCTGAAGATGAAATTAAATCATATTTGACTAAACCTACATCTAAAGTTGTTGATGTGGTTGCCTAATGCCTAAGCTCCCAATAATTTCAGGAATCAAGGCTATTAAGGCATTTTCTAAAGCTGGTTGGATTCCTCATCGACAAGTGGGTAGTCATGTTGTTCTTAGAAAAGAAGGATTTAAAATTACATTATCTATCCCAAAACATAAAGAATTGAAACCTGGTCTATTAAGGCATTTAATAAAATCAACAGGACTCACTATTGAAGAGTTTCAAAATTTATTGGATTAATATTTTAGAAGCTTAAAGATATGAGTATTTCTGGCGTCCAGCTTTTGGTGATGATGTCCCGCCGTACTATGCGTGGTTTATCAAACGAAATTCTAAACGCAAACGTACACATCACATTCATATGGTCGAGTCAGATTCTGAATTATGGGATCGGCTTTATTTCAGAGATTATCTTCGGCAATTTCCAGCGGAAGCTAAGTGTTACGATGAATTAAAGAGAGAACTGTCTGAAGAATAGTTAAATAACAGAGTTGAATACACTGAAGGAAAAACCGACTTCATTTTGTCAGTTACCAAAAAGGCAAAGGAATATTATAAATCACAAATTAGCACATCACATAACAGCGTACAAGCGGTTAGGCTCTCATTTAGGTCGCTTAGCTCATATTTACTGATTCTAAATCGCTCCTGATGCTTCGGCACTGTCAACCCGAGGTCGGTGACTCCTCCTCAACCCACATACAGCAGTCAAAACCCTTAAACCCAATAAAACACAATACCCCATTATGCACAAAATTGCCAAAATTGATAAATTTGGGAGAATTTCAATCCCTGTCAAAATGAGGGAAGCCCTCTGCCTGAAAGAATCCACAGCAGTATACATAGAAGACAGGGACAACGAACTCATCATACGCCCAATGCACACCAAAACTCCTGATGCCGCAAAGAAGATCTCTAAGATGAACCTACCCATCGACGATTGGGAGACCATGGAACAGGAGATAGAATCAGGTGCTGTCAATGAATGAATATTTCATTGATACAAATATTTTCATGTATGCCGCCGGCAAACCCCATGAATTCAAAGAGCCTTGTGTTGACATCCTGTCCAGGGTCCAGTCTGGAGAATTGAACGCAGCCATTGATACCGAAGTGTTCCAGGAAATTTTATACAGGTATCACCATATCAATCTTCCGGATATGGGGGCAGACCTGGCATGGAGCATGATGGACTTAGGACTTAACGTGCTGCCTGTTACCAAAAAGGATAGTGAGATATCCCTGTACTTTTATCAGCAATACCGGACTAAAGGTGTCTTGCCAAGGGACCTCATCCATGCTGCCACAATGGTACAAAACGGACTTGAGACAATTGTAAGTGTGGATAAACATTTTGATATTATCGAAGAAGTAGAACGGATTACTCCTTCTGATTTAATCTAATGTGTTTGCTGCACCACAAATTTTTGCACTGCAAATTTCCCCTCGTCCATGCTCAGAACACTAAAAACGCAAATAATGACACAATAACAACAGTAACCACATTCAGCCACAAACCCGCCCTGGCCATCTGGGGAATGGTAACATAACCCGACCCGAACACAATAGCATTCGGAGGCGTAGCTACCGGCATCATGAACGCCAGGGATGATGATATGGCGACCGCAGCCATAATCCCGAAAGGGGGGATGCCCAGAGTCACTGCAATGGATGCGGCAATAGGCAACAGTATAGTTGCTGTCGCTGTATTCGAAGTAATCTCTGTGAATATCTTGGTAATTGCAACCGTTGCCAGAATCAGCAGGAACACAGGCATACCTACAAGGAATAAAAAACTCTGGGATACCCACTCGGCCAGGCCAGTATCAGCAAACCCTCTGGCAATAGCGAAACCTCCACCCATCAATATAGCGATTCCCCAGGGAACTTTTTCAGTATCCTCCCATGATAACAGCGAAGCCTTCTCCCTTGCAGGAATCAGGAATAAGAGCAGCGCACCGGTAATAGCAATACTCGCATCCGTAACCTGTGGCAGGTACTTACCCCACAACAGCCCACGGGTCATCCACAAGAGCGCCACCAGACCAAAGACCAATAGTACCTGTTTCTCCTCCCTCGTTATCTTACCCTGCCGGGCCATCTCGGCTTTAATGACCTCACCGCTGCCAGGAATCTCATCCTTCTGGATTCGAAAGCCGATATGAGTAAGATAAAACCAGGTGATGACCAGCATGAAAGCCGCCAGGGGAAAACCAAAGTACGCCCACTCAAAGAAGTTTACCTGTACTCCGAACATGGACTGGTAGACGCCTGCGAATATCAGATTGGGTGGGGTCCCCACCAATGTCGCCATCCCGCCTATGGATGCGGCATAGGCTATTGAGAGCATTAGTGCAACATTAAAATTTGAGTCCGATTTTTTTAAAGATATGCTGGCAATTACCGCAGTCCCGATAGGCATCATGACCATGGCTGTGGATGTATTTGATATCCAGGCAGACAAAAAGGCAGTGGCGACCATGA
>JAMJFQ010000084.1:2916-6558 GCA_023544605.1 ANME-2 cluster archaeon
CCCATCAAGCGCCTGGCACCGGGATCCGTATCGCTCCTGGCTGTTATAGTGCCAGATGCGAACACCTGCACATTGTCCTCTCCCCGGCTGGATGTAATAACCCCGTCCATGGAATGCACCTCACCCAGCACCCTCATCATGCCTGAATCCTCAATGACCTCAAGGTTCAGGGGTACACCAAAACTACCCTCAGCAGATATTCCGCCTGCCTTGCATGGCCTGTAGCCAGATACCATTGAAAATTCCAGCTCTCCCTCGTACCCCTTGGGTACAAGATTGATACCCAGACGCTCTGCCATCTCGCGCTGCACCTGTGGAGGATTTTGCCATCGCCACAGTCCATAGTCCTCCCAACCCTGCCCGTACCCGAACTTCTCGGCATGGGAGCGCAGTTTCTCCTCGAACCGGCCCCACATTTCGGGGTGTATTTCCTTGATACGTGACATCTCGGCCAGGCTCCCTGAAGGGCACAGCCAGCAGCCGATGCGGTCGAACCCCTGTTCATATAACGGGTTGTATGGTGCCCCTTTCCAGAACAGGTACAACCAGATATGCAGCGCCGTCCAGTTCTGGATAGGCGAGGCCGCTATCTGGTTACCCACCCAGGGATTCTTCCATATCTTATCACTCCTGGCCCGGCCCTCGCTCTCGTACTTGCGCTGGCCGATGAATGTGAGACAGCCGTCAGGGAAATTCTCTTCAATGAGCATGGAAATAGGGCCAAGTTTACAGGTCTTGCAGCACCATCTGGCCTCGACTGTGGGCGGGCCGAACCTTTCAATGGACTCCCAGAACACATCCCCTGCATTGAATATCTTAACGGAAAGGTTGTAGTCTCCGCCAACCTTTTCAACATTCTCCACAGTCTCGGGAAACTCCAGTCCTGTATCCGCAAACAGTACATCAAAATCCTCAAGGCAGTCTTTTACCAGCAGCAAGGTGGCCAGACTGTCCTTACCCCCTGAATACGAAACGCTCACCGGTCGATTTGTGGACTTGGCCACGTTTTTGATAAACGACTGGGCTTTGGCCTCAAAATCCTTAATAATAGGAAGATTGGCAGTAACTACATCATCCCATGAATGAGGGTCGGGTGCTGCAACATTTTCAACTATCCCGCTCCACCTGGTCTTGACCGCCACACCCCTTGTAGCCGATACCATCTCAGGACCGCTCATCTTAGCCCGGCCCGCAGACACAGGTAGCCTTTCGGGAGACAGGACTACCACCTCATCACCGGGCACAATATCAGGGTGTGCATCGACCACACCGGGAGCCAGGGTACTGGCACCCTTTTCTATGAACGGTACTGCCGATTCGTCTATCATTACCCAGTTGCGACGGCCGTCCATTTCGTTAAAGAGACGGGCTGCCCCTTCCATCCTGGGCAGCAGTGCCCACTGTCCTGACTCCACATCATACCTGATATTGGCAAGGGCCACCCCATCTGCAATGATCTCTTCCATCCTGTCGTCAGATGGCACTTTGTTCATGATCGCCAGGGTCCCATCAGGAATCAATGGGGCACCGAACTGTCCTATGGCAGTGGCATTGATATGGTCAATGTCATGAGGAAAAGCGGGCCTGATATCACCGGGTGGTGTCACTTTGACCTTTTGCGCCTCCGAAGTGCAGGCACATGGAGAATCCAGTACCGGCAACCTGCACTCCGGGCACCAGTGCAGCACCATCTTTCCCAGGTATATCTTAGTCATGGGCCTCAATATGATAGAGAAGTATAGAAATATTGTGCCGCATAATATATATGTAAAAATGGCTTTTACCCGGTGGGTGTATGAAATATAAGCAGATAATCAAAGTACAGGCCTTCGCGCTCTCATTGAACCTGATGGTAGCGTTAGCTAAACTGATATACGGCCACCTGACCGGGTCTATCAGCATGAAGGCCGACGGCTTCCACTCACTGATGGACGGAGCGTCTACAACGGTGGGAATGTTAGGAATATGGGTCGCTTCCCGGCCGCCCGACGAATCCCATCCTTACGGGCACCGCAAACATGAGCATTTCGCCTCACTGTTCATAGCCCTCCTGCTGCTCATTACCGGGTTTGAAGTGGCCAGGGGTGCCATTCTTCATTTCCAGGAGCCCGTTGTCCCCAGGGTAACCACGCTAAGTTTTGTAATTATGCTGGGTACTATGGCCGTTAATCTTTTTATCACCACCCTGGAGGGGAGGAAGGGCAGGGAATATAACAGCCAGATATTGATTGCAGACTCCCTGCATACCAGGAGTGACATTTTCGTATCCATCGGTGTGATATTCAGCCTGATCGCAGTGAAAGCGGGTTACCCGATAATCGATGTTGTTGCAGGTATTGTGATCGCCCTGATCATTGCCAAGGCCGGTCTGGATGTGGTAAAAGAGGCATCCTTCACGTTACTGGACGCATCGGTCCTGGATAATGATATGTTGTGCCAGATTGCACTGGAAATAGAGGGGGTTGAAGACTGCCACCATATCAGGACCAGGGGTACGCCCGATAATATCTATATAGATTTGCATGTGCATGTCAAGGAAGATATGCACATGGCTGAAGCTCACTGCATTGCCCATGCAGTGGAGAAACACTTAAAAGAAAGGGTCGAAGGTGTGAAGGATGTGGTGGTACATCTTGAACCGGTGAACATTCTCTGAACGGTCCGAACATTCCAACCACAACCATCTCTTCTACATCAGACCACGACTATCTCTTCACCCCTGGACTCGGCCTTTATCTCTGGATTATAGTAGGAATAAGCACTGCTGTCCGGGATTATAGCCTTGACCGGGAACTGGGCCTGTACCTGGAGGTCGAACTTCAATTCCTCACCCCTTTGCAGGTCGTCCACATACAGGATGATCTTGCGGCCTGCTATCTCGTACCTGCTGATGATGCGGTCGTTCTTCAGTTCATCCAGCGTGGATACCACCGGGACAAATCCAGTCGGTACTGCCACGTCCAGGATGAGCATGCCTGTGGAATTGGCCTCTCCTGTGTATTTCACCTTTGCATGGACGTCCACGATGTCATTCACAACCACATCTGCGGCATCGTATTCCACCTCGAATTCCAGATCAGTGAATACAGGTTCATCGGGCAGTATCACATTGAACCGCTTGACAAGCTGGTAATTGATATCGCCTTTTCCTGACATGCTAAGGGTGATCAACTCTGAAGATGCAGGGATCTCCACCATCTGCAGCACATCGTAGTTATCTTCATTCACCCTGACCTTTATTATATCCTTACCGTCTGCCGTAACCGTTATTGTGGCATCGGTATCCTTTGCCTGGGTGGCGGCCGCGGTCATCAGTGCCTTGAATGCCATTACGGTATCCTGGGTGCTGCCATATCCGCCCAGGCTGTTGCGCTGTGCAGATATCCACTTCAGCACCTCGTTGGCCCTGGCATCCCTGTGCTCGATAAGTACCAGTGTGCCGTAGGCGGTCACTTCTACATTCTTGCTGGAGGGAGGCATCCAGTACATTGTGCTCATTAGTTCAGCACCAGGCTCAAGTTTCCAGTACATACCGTTCTCATCCTCCTGTGCCAGGTCCATGAGCATCTCCAGTGCATCATCTGCCCGGTCGCTGCCCAGCCTCTCCAGGACAAGTGCGGCCAGTGCCAGTGCATAGGGGTC
>JAMJFQ010000085.1 GCA_023544605.1 ANME-2 cluster archaeon
CCTTCGGTCGGATTAACTTGAGTACAAAAAGTTATACTTTATGTACAATAAAAAATTGAAAGAACTATAGGGACGCCAAAATGACAGACAAAGAAGTGATACTCAAGACCGCTGCAGATATTGCCAAAAAGATATCAGCTTCGGCCATAATCATAATGTCTGATGACCTGTCTCCTGATATTGAGGTTGATATCCCTATACTGGTGGCCTCCCCTTCAGCCATGATGGCAATTTATCCCACTTTTGAACCTGAGCACATCGAAGACGAAAAGAACCCTGCAAAAAAGCTCCAAACCCTATCCAAAACCCTTTACCATAAGGTATCCACAGGAACTGAATATATCATCGAAACATCTGCTACCGCTTTTATCAATGACCTGCTATCAGGTGACAAAGTGGTGGGCGTAATTTCCTATGCTGGTACATCCAGCATTTTGGTGCATGATCTCAGGGAGAACACCCTGGTAAAAGAACTGAGGGCATGCACAGAACGGGTCCAATTGGATACCCTGCGCTCAGTACTGTCCATTGCAATGGACCTGGGTGCATACGGCAGGGAAGGTAAGCATTTGGGCACTGCATTCATCATCGGGGATACTGAAGAGGTGATAAAACGTTCACACCAACTGGTACTGAATCCTTACTTTGGTCATCCACCTGAAGCTTCAAACATCACCGATATCTCCTCCTGGGAAACGGTCAAGGAGTTTGCCCAGCTTGATGGCATGTTCATACTGGACGGTGATGGCTATATTTACGCGAGCGGGCGTTACCTTGACGTTGACGCCAGGGATATAGGAACCATGAAAGGACTTGGCGGGAGGCACACGTCTGCTGCTGCCATTACCAGGAACACCGAGGCCGTAGCAGTAACGGTTTCACAGAGCGAGGGTGTGGTCAGGGTGTACCGGGACGGTATACAGGTCATGGAACTCGACCCAAGGGTTTCAAAAGTATCCCGTTATAGATAAAACCGGGTGTAATCTTGCTGCGTAACATCAGACAATTAAATATCCTCCTTATAACCGTCCTGTTGATTTTTACACTTTTTGGCGGCGGCTGCCTGGGTAACAAAGCCCCAGAGCCCATTAACCTGGAACCTGGCGACCCTCGCCTTTATGAACTGGGTCCAATCCCTGACCATGTGACCAATCTGACCACTTTTTTCCTATTTGCCAACACGACCATTAAAGCTGTAACCACAATTACCAACACATCCACCCTGGACATTGCCATCCCTGTAGATATGTCCCGGTCTACTGCAAAGAAGGAGCCTGATATCGGTGATATAGTGGTGATTGGCAGTACCTCTCCTTTTGCGCACCATTCTAATCCCAGTACCTTCTCCAACATATCTTTCAATTCCACATATACAAGCTCACAGGGAAAAAATACCATACACCTTCACTTTGCCCAGACTATAACCGGATTAGTCGCTTATTCCTATGCATTAGAACAAGGTCAGTTCTACCACTTCCCATCCAGGAATGAGACCGTTATTGTAGTATTACCCGAAGGATATGATGCGGGTAATTTCATTCTGGGCCCCCTCAGGCCAAAACCGGACAGCAGGTCAATTGATATTGACGGCAGGGTGCGACTACGATGGGATGATACATCCCCAATCCAGAATTACATTAATGTCAAGTATTATAAGTCATCACTCCCTACCATTATGGGCATACTGGTTATAATCCTGGTCGCAGCGGGTCTTGTCACTGCGATTTATTTTAAATCCCAGATTCGAAAATTGCGGCAAATGCGGGAATCCATGGAATCTGATGTGAAAAAGTGAAATGATCAGATTATAAATTCCATGCCGTCCTTACCCAAAGGCCATTCCCTGACAGCTTCTGTATGGGGTGGGTACATGTGGCTGACATGGGTGAAAACTACCTCACGCGCGCCCAGCTGCCTGCTTAGTTCAAAGGCTTCTGCAGCATTCATGTGCTTGACCAGGTCAATACCTTGCGGCACGATGGCATCAATGATAAGCAGGTCGGCATTCTGCATCAAGTCCAGGCTCTGCTGCGATATATTCACATTGGTATCGCCTGTTATGACAACTTTCTTATCGCCCTCAGTAACCATTACGCCGGCAGATTCTCTTATTGGCGGGTGGTTTACAGGGAACAGGGTAAAGGTAAGTCCTGCCAGTTCAAAGGATTCGAACCACTCCACATCAAGACGGTGTGGCTTTAAAAATCCCAGGTATTGCAGGATATAGTCCAGTGTTTCCCTGAGCCCATACACAGGCACATGGTTCTGGACCCGGTGAAAGTCACCAAACCCCGCATAATGGTCATAATGCCCGTGGGTCCAGATAACCCCCTCCACATGGTCAAGTCCCCTGGATATCATCTGCCATCTAAGGTCAGGACTGGTATCCACCAGCACATTTCCTCCCGGCCCTTCCAGGAGCACCGAGAACCTGAGTCTCTGGCTGGGACCCCCGTTTAAGGCATCCTGGCAAGCAGGGCAGTGACAACCTATCTTTGGAGTACCGATGGCGTCACCGGTACCCAGCAGTACGACTTTCATCTTTCATCTTCAGGTATATAGTTAAAGGCACTCCGTTTATTGAACTCACCCACTGCCCTGACAAGGTCTTCCTGGTTCAGTGCAAACCTATCAACCATAAGTGCGTTCAACACTGCTTCCCGTACCACCATCCGCAGATCTGAACCTGAATACCCATCGGTGATTGAGGCTATTTCGGCAGCATTAAAAGTGCCGTCTATCTCAGATAGTACATATTCAAGTATCTTCTGCCGCATCTCTTCATCAGGCAGGGGGAAATTCACTATATCGTCAAATCGCCTCCATGCAGCACTGTCCAGCAAGTGTGGGTGGTTGGTGGCGCCAATGAGCAGCACTCCATGTTTTACCAGACTGATATTGTCGATGGCCTTAAGCAGCGTGTTCACTGCACGTTTCAAGGCTGCATGTTCATCCGATGACCGGGTTTTGGCTATGAAATCGAACTCGTCTATAAAAAGTATACAGGGACTCAATCCTTTTGCCAGTTCGAACACCCTGTCAATGTTCTTGGCAGTTTCGCCCAGGTACTGGTCCGTTATCATGGACAGTTTGACCTCAACGAAGGGGATCTTTAATTTACCAGACATGGCCCTGGCAGTTGAGGTCTTGCCCGTGCCGGGCGGGCCCACGAACAGCAATTTTCCAATCTCCAGAAGTCCTATCCTTGTCAAGTAGTCCCTGAACTGTATGGCCTTGACCATCTTCTCTACTTCGTCCTTCTGGTCCTGGTTAAGTACTAACTGGTCAAGGGTCTGGTCAATCTCCTCGGGAACCAGGATATGTGCCAGTTTGAGTACCTCTTCAGTTTCTTTCTCGCCGCTGATCTGTGATATAAGTGAATCAATCCACTGTCTGCTGACTTCTTTTGGCTCATTTTTCTGTTTTGCTTCTTCATAGCTCACATCCAGTGAATCATAGTTCTCATAGAAGTGAGCAAGCACCGGGTTGTTCTGGATACATTTTGCACCCTGCTTATGTTTAGCCAACCACTTTACTCCCAGGTCAAATACGGTAAGTTTTAGTTGTGAACCGAACTCCTCGTACACTAAAAACGGCAGGGACTTTGCTATTTCAACCGGATTCTTAATATTATACAGTATTGTCAGGTCTTTGGCTGTAACGTTCAGGGGCCGTTTTACGGTACCTTCTTTATCGTCCCAGTAATGTTTTCTTAGATTGGCAGGTAGGTCATCTACCTGAAGGTCATCCGTTTTGTTATATATCTCAGCAGTTAAGACCAGTTCAGTGGTTTTAAGTTTTTCGTCGTCCATTGACCATCAATTCCAAATATAAATTAAAGGCTCTATATTGGTCATGTTGATGTAAATAAGTTTCTAACAAAAAAGCCTATAAAAATATGCTGGATTACAGTAACACTCCTGGAATTGAGAAAAAAAAATGTCCCAAAAATAACAAGAAAATCCTCGCTAGCGCTCGGATATTTCTAAAGCATATAAAGTTATACTTTATGTACAATAAAAAGTAATGACTGCAATAACCGTTTGGGACAAAATGTATTAATTATTTTATGATTTGGCCTTCATTGAAAGTCTTGTCTGCCAGCTTATTCATGCGAATCGATGTTCTGCCGACACCAGAAAAATCATCTTCTGAGATCATATGTGCGATCTCGCTTCCAAGTACGAATATGGCATGCTTATGTTCGGCCTTACTACGATGTACGTGTACAGGACTTATACCCAAATTCTCGTAAATATTGAAACTCGCGCAATCTCCGCTTTTTTCAAAAAATTTTTTCATTTGTGCCATCAAAGTATGAAGTTGTATCAATTCTTCCTTGTGCATTTATTTCCCAACCTCCAAAACCAAATACTTATTGACATGCGAATAAAACCTAATTCGCACATCTAATGTACGATTTACTATCCTGTACAAAAAGGGTTTTGTCGGAATGTTACTTCCTATCAGTCTACCTTAAAGTTTTCTAAATAATCTTCATGATTGTTGTTAAAAAAGAACCTAACATAAGTTTAAAAAATATTGGTTGTATAGTACTATAAAATGCCATACGCTACATTTGACCGCGACGAATTCACAGCACGAACAGGATTAGGGCCTGACATGCAAGTGCTCAACATCGGCCCGGACCATATTACACCCATCCAGATTGCCAGGAATGTTGAAACCACAGTAATTACGGCTATTTCAAACCCCGGATATGCCCGGGGCCTACTCGCAGCCTCAGACGATGAAATAAGCCCTGTTGTATCCGAATATTCCCATCTGCCCTTCAAGAGCGCCTCCTTTGACATTATTTTCTCTTACCATGCCCTGAACAACATTCCACCACAGGATGTCCCCGATGTGCTGGTGGAAGCAGGAAGGTTACTTAATGACAACTGCCGGATAGCTTCACTGGTCTGGTCACTGAAACCCACCAATAACGCCCAGTCGTCACATATGATGCTGCTGGAAATACTGGCACAATTAGGCATCATCCACCTGCATTCCTTTGGAGATATCTCCAGATGGCTGGAAGCGGCCGGGTTCGATGAAATTACTATGGAACTGGTTACCAACCACATACCAGTACCTGAAGGATGGGTGCACTCTCACATAACGCGGCTCGACCAGATTATCAGTAAGCGTGCAGGGGACCTTGACCTGCCAGATATAAGCGATGCACTGGAATCATACCACAAGCATGCTAAAGAATATGGGGAGGAAATGCTGCCTTCCATACAGTTCATGGCAAGGCATAGTGCAGGACTATCAGGTATTGATATTGTACTTTGATTCTCGGTTTGATACAAAATATTAAAGTATCCATCTTACCAATAAGGGTGTTAATAAAAACTTTGAGGATTGATTTTGTTTCCGACTAAAAAAGTTCAAACGATGATAGGCCAGATGGTTCAGGTTGAGATGAAAGGTGGTCAGCATATCCTGGAGGGAAAACTGGAGAGTTCAGATGAATATCTCAATATGCATCTTTCCAGTACTGTAGAGATTATCGACGGTGAGAGGGCGAAATCGTTGGGGTCAGTGGTACTCAGGGGTAACAACATAATCATAATCAACCCGGTGGAGAATTAGGGGTTCCTATGGTAGAAAATGAAATGCTGGAGATTATCAATTCCCATAGGGAAGGGATACTTCAAAGCGAGATACGTAAAGTGATGGGGATTGACAGTAAAAAATGTTCCCGGACTGTCAACAAACTAATGAAGGAACACCTGATACGCAGGGAAGATGAACTTGCCGATGGCAGAAAAACCTTCAGGTTGTTTCCCATTGGATTCACAGGTCCCAGTGAAAAACACTTGAAACTGCTCGCAGGCGGGAGTTTCAGTCCCTGTACGGGCTGCGATCTGGAGTGTTATCCTGAAACCTGTAATCGATTGAATGCCTGGGTCTACGCGATCATTGAAGAAGAATCGTAAAGGCCCTGTCAACAGCATCCTCGGCTTCTTTTACCACAACCAGTCCCTGTATATCCCAGCCATCTTGTAGTGAAATAACGGTTTTTCCCATTTTCAGGCCCAGTGCTATCTCGGACAGGGTGCCATATTCCCCGCCCACTGCCACCAGAACGTCTGAAGAGGCGGCCACAATGGCATTGCGGGCATGGCCCATCCCGGTGACTATTACTATGTCCACGTAAAGGTTGGCATCAACCTTGCGGTCCGTAGGCAGCAGCCCCACGGTAGTACCGCCTCCATCCCTGGCACCCCGGCAGGCTGCTTCCATGACACCACCCAGACCCCCGCATACCAGCACGGCACCACGCCTGGCAATCTCGCGCCCCACGCGGTAAGCAGCGTCTGCTTCATCCGGGGTGCATGAACCAGCACCGATTACTCCTATCTGGAATTTTGTTTTCTGGGTCATGGTATGTTAAATCCGTCGCTCGGGTGATGAAATTATCGTTCCCGAGGGGCGGTGGTAGATGGTGACCATAAGCCGGT
>JAMJFQ010000086.1 GCA_023544605.1 ANME-2 cluster archaeon
AAATTTGCACAATCAAAAGATGGGAACCTACTGGGCCTGTTCAACATGCCATTAAGATGAAATAAAGAGATGTGTGGTGAGCAGTCGCCACATATTATCTTATTCTATTGGACTATGAATATCAATTGGAGTTACACTTTACAGATAGCCAGAGCCGAAGCCATCATGATAGCCTTAGTATAATGTCCCCCCACCCTGCTGGTATCTACAAAAACCTTTTCCATCAGCACAGGTGCACCGTACCCGTAGCCACCGGCCACCAGTACCAGTGTCCTGAATATCAAATTCCCGGAGATGCCGTCCGGTGCAATGATAAAGTCTACCTCGCCAATAGCATCCTCGATCAAGATACCGTAATGCTTGATATCATATCCTTCCTGCTGTGCCATTTTGGTTACATGTTCGGCATCATCCAGTGTCTTATCCACGTAGTTGTCGCGTCCGCGGTCCTCAAAACGCCCCCCTGAAAGTACACCGATCTTTGGCTCAATATCAAACCTGCGTATGTGCTCTGCACCCCTTCGTATGAGTTCCAGTTTTTGCTCAAGAGTGCTTCCTTCATCTATTCCCACCGGTGCCAAAAATAGCGGTATTCCACCTGGTGTTTCCAGTAGCGCTATCCTGCACAGGCTTTTCATATCCAGAGCCTGTTTGAGATACGAAAGCGTGGATGTAGCCGATAAGGTACCCCTGATGGCACCATCCACATCACCAGCAACCAGCAGATCGACTATGGTCTTTGCAGGTTCATCTGAATGGACCACTTCAAGGTTAGTGCCGATATCGTTGATCTTCTGGCTATCACCCACCAGTACCACGTCTGCGAACTCTTCTGCCAGGGCAGCACTTTGCAGCAGTTTTGGTGTCACGCTGCCTATCCCTAATGCTATCCGGGCATGATTCTCCATAGCTTTTTTGTGAATATTAGTAATTATCCCACTCATTTTCACACCCATCAGTATCACTTTTCATCTATGTTGCTAAATGCAGGTGACTCCTCTTTTGGCTTTTCCTCATACCCGGCACCGGGAAGGAATTTACCCCTCCCCTTTTTAGCATGTATATCATCCTCCCAGATAACTTCACCCCTTGAGATGGTCATCATAGGGAATATACCCTCCATTCCTTCGTAAGGTGTCCACCCCGCCTTGCTGTGCAGCCGGTCAACATCGATATCAGTCACCCTGGTTGTATCCACGATCACCAGGTCAGCATCAAATCCTTTCCATATTGCCCCCTTCAAGTGCTTATCCAGTCCGAATATCATTGCCGGATTCGTACACATAACCTCTACCATCCTTGATAACGACAGCAGGTTGCGCCGTACAGCCACCAGCATCAACGGCAGCATGGTCTCTACACCGGGCACCCCTGCCGGTGCGCTCCAGATATCGGTCGACTTTTCATTTTCAGAGTGGGGGGCATGGTCGGAAGCTACAATATCTATGGTACCATCGTTCAATGCGTTCCACAGGTATTGGATACTTCGCCTCTTTCTAAGAGGCGGGTTCATCTTGGCAAGGCTGCCCAACCTCTCATAATCCTTATTTGATAAAAATAAGTGGTGTGGAGCCGCTTCAGCTGTTATTAATCCCTCGGATCCACCATAGTCCCCGTACTTGGCTCTACGTATAATACCTGCTGCTTCCCGGGTGCTGATGTGGCACAGATGTGCTTTTGCCCCAAAAGCCAGGGCGTCTTCAACAGTGTTGGAAACAGCCACTGCCTCTGACATGTTGGGCCGGCTCTTTGAATAGGCTTCAGGGTCCATATCACCTTTTGTGATCTTCCCGTAGGATTCCAGTATATCCTGGTCTTCAGCATGAACGCAGGCAAGGGCCCCCATATCTTTAGTAACCTGCATTGCATCCGTCATCTGGTCACGGCTCACGGTCATAGAACCTGTGCTCTCACCTAAGAATATCTCACCAAAGGCAGTAACTCCTGCCTTCCACATCGTTCCAAGATCATCCAGATTATTGTGAACTCCCCCATTTATTCCGAAATCAACAATTGATCTTGATGAGGCAAGTTTCATTTTTTCCCTGAAAGCCCTTTCATCCAATGTTGGAGGTTTAGTATTCGGGTGGTCTATAACAGTAGTAACACCACCTGCTGCAGCAGCGCAGGAACCGGTAAACCAGTCCTCTTTATAACTCATGCCCGGCTCCCTGAAATGTACATGCACATCAATTATTCCCGGCAGGACCAGCATATTGTTTGCATCTATCACCCTGTCAACATCACCAACAGGGACGAACCGTGCTATCTGTGTGATCTTCCCGTCTTCCACTGCCAGTTCTGCTTCAATTATGCGCCCTTGATAAAAAATCCGGGCGTTGGTGATTATCAGGTCAGGCATGGAAATGGTATATGTTTTGATATATTATTAATCCAGATGTTTGTACATCTATATAGAGCTATATAGATTATTTACATAATAGTTAGGTGTTATGGATTTCAATTGAGTGAAGAGAACAAATCAAAGGTTTGAAGGTTTATTTGATCTAACGTCATAAAATAGACAAAAGTAAATGCAGATGAATACCAAAATGGTGGTCCTATGGTAGGTACAGACGAAAATAATGTTGATAAATTAATACAAGACATCATACATGATATGATGGAAATGGGACAGAGCGTAAAAGTCTCAATTGCCCGGTCAGTCAATTCCCTGAAGGAGCAGAACACCAGTATGGCCGATAAGGTCCTAGAGAGTAAAAAGGAAATTGATGACAAGGGCAATGTAATAGAGGATAAATGTACCATGGGAATGACGCTAAAAGTATCACCCGTCCAGCTCAGGACATTTAAGGGTATCCTGAGGATGATCATTGACCTGGAAAGTATACAGGACATGGCAGTAGAGGTGGCATTGATCACCAAGGTCACGTCTCAAGCTCCACATATTAAACCGCTGGTTGACATACCCAGAATGTCTGACCAGCTTCAGGTGATGCTGGATAGTAGTCTTGATGCCCTGAAGAACAGAGATGTTGAACTGGCCAGGAGTACTGCATTGAAAGATAATGAGATCGATGCTCTTTTTGACCAGATCCGTAGGGAACTCATCACATACATGATAGAGGATCCCCAAAAGATCGCCAATGCGTCCCACCTTACGTTTGCAGCGCGCTATCTGGAGCGGATGGGAGACCACATAAACAACCTGTGTGAGAGTTTGGTGTACATTGTTACTGGCGAGAAGGTCGACCTGAATTAACAAGGTGATAAAATGGATTTTTTTAACCCAATAATACTTGCTGTTTTAATAGCTGGCCTGTATATGGCATGGAATATCGGTGCTAATGACCTGGCGAATTCTATGGGGACTTCAGTGGGCAGCGGTGCATTGTCCATCAAACAGGTAGTTATCATAGCAGGGGTACTTGAGGTAATAGGAGCTGTCTTTTTTGGGGACAGAGTGACCACAAGGATCGCAAAAGGTATCGTTCCAATAGAGGATATAATTGCTATAAATCCGGACATTGTCATTATCGGTGCCCTGGCAGCCATTCTGGCCGCAGGTTTCTGGATCACTTTTGCCACATTCTTCCATATGCCCGTTTCAACCACTCATTCCATTGTTGGCGCAGTTACCGGTTTTGGACTTGTAGCCACCCTCTATCTGGATAATTTTGGCCTTGATCAGATAAAGTGGGACATACTTGCAAAGATCGTGGCCTCATGGCTTACCTCCCCTCTGATCGGTGCAGCCCTGGCATTTATCATATTTTCATTAATACGTATTCTCCTACTCGCCAGGGTGGACGATCCCTATAAGCTGGAGACGAAATTCGGATACCTCCAGATACTATCTGCCTGTTTTGTAGCCTTTGCCCATGGGTCCAATGATGTTGCAAATGCAGTGGGCCCCCTATCCGCAGCCCTGGCTGCAGCTGAACTTACACCATTTGGTGTAATTCCGGACTGGGTGCTGCTATTAGGTGGTATAGGTATCGTGATAGGTCTTGCGACCTGGGGTTGGAGAGTGATAGAGACCGTGGGTAAAGGGATTACTGAATTGACCCCCACAAGAGGCTTCTCTGCTGAGTTCGCCACTGCAGTGGTGGTCTTTGGTCATTCATACAGTTCCCTGCCAATATCCACTACACATACATTGGTTGGTGCCGTTGTGGGTGTCGGGCTGGCAGGTGGTCTTGCTGCGGTTGATTTAAGTGTCATTAGAAAAATAATCATATCCTGGGTAATTACCGTTCCGGTAGCTGCCCTAACATCAGGAGTGATATTTGCCGTGATAATGAGGTTGTTATAATGCCAACAAAATATATCCGTTCAGTGCTGGGGATATTCGGGGAATCTCCTTTCAAACCTGTTCATACCCATGCTGAGAAAGGTGGAGAAGCTGTACGAAAGCTCAAAGAGGCTGTTGATGCCTACTGTAATAAAGAATATATTACCGTCAGCACCCTGGATACAGAGATATCTGGCATTGAATATGAGGCTGACATCATCAAGCAGACCATCCGAAAGCTTATTCCCAGTTCGATGATGCTGCCTGTGGACCCTAATGACCTGCTGTCGTTCTTAAAACCCCAGGACTCCATAGCAGATAATGCCCACCATACGGCACACTGGCTGACCTTACGGGAGACCGTGCTGCCCCTTGAGATACAACAGGGTCTGCTGGAGTTGATGGAACGGATCGTCAAGACCGTGGATGCTTATGAAGATATGGTGGATGATATTGCTAAACTTCTTGAAACATCCTTCAGCAAGAAGGAGATAAAGCAGATACTCAAAAAAGTCCCCATTGTCGAGGAGCTGGAACATGAGGTGGATATTACCAAGAAACAGCTTCAGCAGAAGGTTTTTAAGTACGAGGATGAACTGGGGGGAACGGGTGTGTTCTATATGATAAGCTTGCTTCGGGACATGGGTAACATAGCAGATAGTGCCAGTAAGGCCGCTGACCGCCTCAGGACCATGATCCTGCGAAGGTGAGCGGAAAAATAGGAGTGAGCATGGAATTTAAACCATCTTATATGGCTCTGGTGGAGAGCGAGGAGATCGACGACCGTATCGAGAAGTTATACGCACGACTTGAGCAGTGTAATATCTGTCCCAGGGAATGCAAAGTGAACAGGCTGCAGGGTGAGACAGGGTACTGCGAGGCAGATGCCGATCTGGTCGTGTCTTTAGCCCAGCCTTATTTCTGGGAGGAAGCTCCCCTTGTGGGGCTTGGTGGTTCGGGTACGGTTTTTTTAAGTAATTGTAACCTGAGATGTGTCTACTGCCAGAATTATGAAATAAGCCACGGAGGTGATGGTGTATCCATGACACCTGAGCAGCTTGCAGATAGTATGCTCTACCTCCAGCGCGTGGGATGCCACAATATCAACCTGGTCACACCTACCCATTATACGCCCCAGCTTGTCAAGAGCATTGCCCTGGCTGCCCGGAAGGGGTTGAGGCTGCCTATAGTGTATAACTGCAGCGGTTATGAGAGTGTAGAGACCCTGAAATTGCTGGATGGTATCATTGACATCTATATGCCTGATATGAAATATGGTGATGCCAAGAGTGCAAAGCTATACAGTGACGCCCCTGACTATTTTGAGGTGTCCAAAGATGCCCTGCGTGAGATGCATGCCCAGGTGGGGGATCTTGTGATCGAGCAGGATATTGCCTGGCACGGATTGTTGATACGCCATCTGCTGCTGCCGAATGACAGGGCAGGCAGCCTTAAGGTGCTGGAGTTCATTGCCAATGAGATATCAAAGGATAGTTATGTGAATATCATGTTCCAGTACAGGCCGTGCCAGGATGCTTTTAAGTTTAAGGAGATAAGCCGTCCTGCCTTTATAGAAGAGTTCAATGCTGTGCTTGATATGGCCCGGGGTTTGGGATTGCATAGGGGCTTTCCGAACGTGTGAATTGTTCTTTATTTCATTTCTGCCATCCCGATAGAGTAAAGAAGAGTCCTTGCAGCCTCCCCCTTCTCATCAAACCGGACTACCGGATTTCCCGCATCCGGCTTTCGTTTGAATTAGTCCTTTGCAGGAAATGAAGTATTTAACCAACAAAGCGAAACAAATCCCATTTTCTCAAGTTCAGGTTTAGGAAGTGTATACAGAATAATTCGCCAGGTACGCCTCTTAGATTAAAGCTCCTGAGTCGTTGGTTTGCTGACGATCAGGGCTGGGGTTGCCGATACTAAGAAACTCCGCACAGCACCTTACGATACCGCACTTCCTTTCCTCTTCATCCGGGAGCAAACCCGGACGGGGGATTTTAACCAGCAGTGGGACATGGTTCTTCATATCTCAAATGTCCTGGTTGTTTGTATTTCTCTTTTATGCTTCAAGGCACGCCAGTCA
>JAMJFQ010000087.1 GCA_023544605.1 ANME-2 cluster archaeon
TAGCAGTTTTGTAAGAGTCAGGAGATTATCACAATATGTTAAAAGCCTATCTATCCTTCAATAATACTAAAGATCGATCAGATTCTGCTGTCCTGCGTTCTTTCCTGCATGCTTGTGTGCTGTATCTGGCTCCTGTTCCACATCTACTCCAAGCTGTCTGAGGGTATTTGCGGCTATCTTTGGACCAAGGATTGTGGCAAGGGTATCGAATCCAGCAGTGCGAATGCCATCCAGGTCATGATATCCTGCATCAAAGAGTTTCCTTGCCCGCACGCGCCCGATATCCCTGAGTTTGATGATGGGCAGCAGTTCTTTAGTGGCACCGTAAGATATACGCTCAACAAGTTCCTGGGCAAAATTCGTATATTCATTGCCAAGGTAACCAGCTAAGCGTGCCAGGGAATGCATCAACCATTGGGCAGTATCGGCCTGGGCCCTGATGTCACCGGGACCGATGTTGAACTTTGATGTGATTTTGTCCTCACCTTCCTCTGATATCCAGTCCCGCAGTACCATTGCAGTTTTTACATCTGATAGGAACCATTCATATTCCTTGCTTCCCTGTCCGGCAGGTTGCACGAATTCATCACAATGCTCTGATACGATATCGTTCAGCCATCCATAATCCCCTGACCTGAGGAAGAGGGAGCGCATGTCAGGAGTATTGCATATGAGATTTAGCAGCGTAAGTTCGGTTGTGTTCACTGAATCAAGACGCCCCAGTCCGTCCACCATGATACTTGCAGATAAGGGGTCGATGTACAATTTTGATACCAGTTCTCCCAGTTCAGTAGGATACAACCCATCGCTGTGCAATAACATCTTGTTCTCATTAAGAAAACCTATCACCTCATCGACAACCGCAGCTAGTTTCCACGTCTCTTGCTGGTGGGCATAGAATGTGAGGCCCAGAAAATCCATCAGTTCATCCCGGCTTCCCACAAGTCTTGTGGATACGGCCGAGAGGATGTGGGTGCGAAGGGCATTTTCCGTGCCCAGTTTTGACCATATGTCTTCGGCAATATTGAGGACATATTGGTCACGTAGTCCCTGCAGTTCATCAAATGACCTGGCTATCAACACCGACTCCCCGTATGGGTCCAGTTGTGGTCTTCCTGCCCGTCCTGCCATTTGTTTGTATTCCAGCACAGGTATAGGTACCATTCCGTAGTTGGGGTCGTATCTCTTGTAACCCCGTATGATAACACGCCTGGCAGGCAGGTTCAGTCCGGCTGCAAGTGTGGGGGTGCTGGATAGGACTTTGATACTGTTGTTCCGAAATCCTGCCTCGATACTTTTTCTCTGATCAGATGTCAGCCCTGCATGATGGAAAGCTGCCCCCCCCTCCACACACTGGCTCAGTCTTTTTGCGATATCGGTCTCACTGGTGCCGGATATGCTCCCTGCCAGGATGCCAAGTTCAGCCAGGGTCTTATCATCCAGTTTTTTGGTTAGTACCTGCCCCAACCGCCTGGCACTGGCTTCAGCGTTGCGGCGGCTGCTTTCAAAGATAAGACACTGCCCTCCTTCCTGCAAGGTATCTGTTACCAGGTCCAGCAGTTCATCCTTATATTGTGACTCCACACCACGCTGGCTGTTTATGAAATTAATAGCACTGCCAAAGTACACACCCTCCCGCAGGTCGACCGGACGCCAGTCACTCTCTACCAACTGAGCCATCAACCATTCAGCCATGTCCTTTGAATTGCCCACTGTGGCTGAAAGTCCGATGATCTGCGCATTCGGGTTCGTCTGCATGAGCCGGGCCAGGGTAACCTCAAGGGTTGGCCCCCTATCGGGAGAATCCAGCAGGTGTATCTCGTCAGCCACGATCACCGTGATGTCTTTGATCCAGGGCGCACCGTTGCGGATAAGCGAATCGGTCTTCTCGGATGTTGCTACTATGATATCCTTTTTCCCCAGCCATTCATCCCTGGAATCCAGGTCCCCTGATGAGATGCCCGCCTCCACGCCCAGGACATGGAATTCCTTGAACCGTTCATATTTCTCTGATGCCAGGGCTCTCAAAGGCACAATGTATAGACATTTACCCCCTTTCAGGACCGACTTCAACATGGCCAGCTCTGCCATCATGGTCTTACCCGAGGCAGTGGGTACAGCTGCCAGGATGTTCTTTCCCATCAGTAGTCCCGCTTCAATTGCAGTGACCTGGGGAGGATAGAGTTCGGTAATACCCGAGTCGATATAGAAAGCCGATACCGTATCAGGAATGTCAATTTCAGAGATTTTCATAAGCGGTATAACTCATAGGTTTAAATAGGTATAAAGACATTTTGCAATCCTAATTTAGTAATCCAATTTTACTGTTATCAAAGGTGAGATCAATGTACTCAGAAAGGATCAACAATCTTCCACCGTATCTTTTTGCAGCCATAGATGAAGCAAAAGCCAAAGTTAGTGAAAAAGGCATAGATGTTATCGACCTGGGTGTTGGGGACCCGGATATGCCCACACCTGATAATGTCATCCAGGCCCTGTGCAGTTCTGCCCGCAATCCTGACAGGCAAAAATACCCGTCATATATCGGTATGTTATCCTTCAGGGAAGCCGCAGCAAAGTGGTACAAGGAGCACCTTGGCATTGAACTGGACCCGGTCTCCCAGGTACTGGCACTTATCGGCTCAAAAGAAGGTATCGCACATATTCCTCTTGCGTTTTTGAATCCTGGTGATGTGGCCCTGATACCCGACCCCGCCTATCCTGTCTACAAGATAGGTACACTATTTGCAGATGGTAAGCCCTATACCATGCCTTTGCTGGAAGAGAATGGCTTTTTGCCGGACCTTGATGCAATCCCGGGGGATGTAGCGAAACAGGCAAAACTCATGTTCCTGAACTATCCGAACAATCCCACATCAGCTATTGCGCCTGCAAGCTTTTTTGAAGAGGTTGTTGAATTCGCAAAAGAGAATGGTGTCATCATTGTACATGATAATGCTTACAGTGAGATGACTTTTGAGGGATATAAGGCACCCAGTTTCCTTAACGTGGATGGTGCTATGGACGTAGGTATTGAGTTGCATTCCTTATCAAAGACGTATAACATGACAGGGTGGAGAATTGCATTTGCAGTGGGTAATGCAAAGATCCTGGACGGTCTGGGTAAAATCAAGACAAATGTGGATTCAGGTGCATTCGAGGCCGTGCAAGAAGCAGGGATCGAGGCCATGATGGGTCCCCAGCAGTGTATCAGTGACATGAACACGCTATACACTCAGCGGCGGGACGCACTGATGGCAGGACTCAGGGAACTGGGTATTGAAGTTCAGCCGCCAAGGGCTACATTCTATGTCTGGGCCCCGGTACCCGAAGGACATGATTCAATGGGCTTTGCCAGGATACTATTGGAGGAAGCAGGTATTGTTGCCACACCTGGCGTAGGTTTTGGTCAATACGGCGAAGGATATGTACGGTTCGCCCTGACCCAATCGGTAGAGCGGATCAAAGAGGCTGTAAATCGTATGAGCAATTTGAAAATTTGAAAAAAACTCATATACTATACAAGCTTTTTACTATGAACGACTTATAGAAAATTACATAAGATGTTACGCATGATTAATTAGATAGGGTGTGTTATGACAGCAGAACATAAGATAATGGAAAGAGTGACCTCTGGCATACAGGGTTATGACGAAATGATAAAAGGCGGTTATTTCAAGAACACTGTTAATGTTATTTCAGGAGAATCCGGCACCGGTAAAACGGTGTTTGGCTCTCAGTTCCTTTTTCATGGTGTACAGAACGGCGAAAAATGTTTGTGCATAGTAACGTCTGAGTCTGCTGAATCCTTGAAACGTGAGATGCATTCTTCATTTGGCTGGGATTTTGTTGAACTTGAAAAATCAGGGTTGATCACCTTTGTTGATATTACTGATCCTGAACTCAGGTTGCAGAAGACTGTTGATATGGCACCAATGGAACTGATAAAGAGTTTCAAGAAACTTCTATCCCGTAAAATTGATGAGATCAAACCTACCAGGGTCTTTATTGATTCTATTGAGGCACTGTTTTTAGCTATTGATTCTCATTACAAGTTGAAGACGCTGGTAGATGATCTGTTCGGCGAACTCAGGACCTACGACATCACATCTCTTATTACCGTTGGTACCACGTTCGAGGTGGAGTCCATAGTGGAATATGGCGCAGATTCGGTCACCCGTTTAGGTAGGGTAGTATCCGGGAACAACTTACAACGTTCTGTCTATGTGGCCAAGTTCCGGGGTTCAGGTACCATAAACGAGATACGAGTGCTGAACATTTCTGATAGTGGCATTAAAGTTCTTGACCAATCACCATACACTGCTACGGGTTAGTATCTGTCGTACTAAACCACTGGGATGGTAAAAATGAGGCTCACTCATCTGTGATTAGTTATATATATCAATGAGCCTGTATTTAGTAAAACATAATCATACATCAGAAGAAATCGTGAATTCATTGCTTCTTCTCATCTGAATTAGAGGTGTTAACCTGGCTATATATAAGAAAAATCAACCAACAGAAAATGAGGTCATAAGAGTAAGAGTTCCCCGTAAACATGAAGGGGAGATTCTGGGAGTGGTAGAGAGCATGCTTGGTGCCAACAAGGTCCGTGTGCGGTGCATGGACGGTGTAATGCGGCTTGGAAGAATACCGGGCAAAATGAAGAAGCGTACCTGGATCAGACCTGGCGATATAATCATTGTAGTGCCCTGGGATTTCCAGAACGAGAAGGCAGATGTGAAATGGAGATACACCGGCCCACAGGCTGACTGGCTGGAAAGACGGGGATATCTGAAGGGATAGTCTACAATGACTGACATTGACCAGGCGATTTCTAAAAAGGTAAACCGTTTCGATAAAAAGATAGATGATTTTAAAAACAAAATCAAGGACTCAGAAGATTTCAAGGTAAAAGACGAGGTTTTTGACACCCCTACCTTGAAAGCCCTGTACAAACTTTCATCCAAAGGATATCTTGATGCCCTGGGGGGAACAATAAGTACAGGAAAGGAAGCTAATGTTTTTCATGCCTTAAGAAAGCTGGAAGGTGAAGAGCAGGAACTGGCAATAAAGATCTATCGCATCAGTAATAGCAACTTTAAAGCCATGCAGGAATACCTGATAGGGGATGTGAGGTTCAGGAACATAAGACATACTAAAAAAGACATTGTACTGGCCTGGACCCGCAAGGAATTCCGGAACCTGAGCAGGGCGATAGAGTGCGGGTTACATGTGCCAAAACCCATTATCACTGAGCGCAACATCCTTATAATGGAGTTCATGGGAGATGACAATATTCCTTATCCCCAGCTTCGTGAATTTGTATTAACACCAGAGCAAGCTGTTGATATCTGTAGTGCAGTGGAAGATTTCATGCTTCGACTGTTCCGGGATGCAGAACTGGTCCACGGCGATCTTAGTGAATATAACATCTTGCTGGAACCTGAATCCATGACCCCGGTTTTTATTGACATGGGCCAATCGGTAACCCTTGACCATCTCAATGCCAGGGATTTCCTGTTACGAGATGTTACTAATATTGCCCACTTTTTTGCTAAATACGGGGTTAAGATGGATGTGGAGAGTTCCCTGGAAAAAATTATACAGTCCAGGGCTGACCATCAGTAATATGTGCTATTAGTTATATCATGGGGCAGTTATGATAGAGAATAAAATGACCACGTATGTCAAGGTACCCATGGACAGGGTTGCTGTGATAATCGGACCTGATGGGAGCACAAAAGACCTTATTGAGAAAAAGTCTGCTGCCAAGTTGAACATTGATAGCCAGAACGGGAACATAGAGATAACAGACCCCAGTGACCCATTACTGGCAATGAGGGCAGCTGAGGTTATCAAGGCTGTAGGAAGAGGTTTTAGCCCGGATAAAGTGCTCCGACTTTTTGACGATGAAATGCTGACAGTAGAGATAATGGACTTGAGCCATATAGCCAACACGCCCAAGGAACTCAAACGTTTAAAGGGGCGCATAATCGGTAAAGGTGGTAAATCAAGGGAAATATTCGAGAACCTGACCGGGTGTAAAATTTCAGTGATGGGTAAGACAGTGAGCATGCTCGGGCACATGGACCAGATACTGGTAGCACGCACCGGCATCGAGATGTTGATCAAAGGTTCTCCCCACGGTCCTGTATTTTCTTTTCTCGAAAAGAAACGCCGGGAATTAAAAGAGAACAGATGGTAGGATAGTACCTATCAAACCATCTGCACAATACTTATATTCAAACCGGGAATACTAACTTTTCCACTGCTACA
>JAMJFQ010000088.1 GCA_023544605.1 ANME-2 cluster archaeon
AGTTCTTTTATCATTGCAATCTCATCACAGTCAGGGAAACGGGGGCATTTCACACACATGCTCCATAATTTATGGGGAAGGGTCGACTTGTCGACCACCTTGAAACCGTGGTGCTCAAAAAATTCCCGGGCATACGTCAATGTGACCAGATGCTTGATACCGAGTTCTGGTGCTTCCTTCAGACATGCTTCAAGTATCCTGGAACCATGCCCCTTTCTTGTTTCAGTTGTAGACACTGCCAGGGATAAGATCTCACCGTACTCTTCCCAGGTCACATGCAGGGCACCACAGGCGATAATCAGGCCCTCTTTCTCGATTACAAAAAAATCTCTGATATTTTCATACAACTCACCGATGGCACGGGGCAGCATGACCTCCTGCTGGGCATATACATTGATGAGCTGCCTCATTTGTGGTACATCCCCAACCCTGGCTTTTCGGAGTGAAATTTCTCAAACCTCCTATCATTACCTGTATTGTTCTAAAACTAATTGTCCTTTTCTACATGGTATTTAACATTCTCGGCATACTGGCGCACATCATTCTCCAGTTTTTGCTCAATAAAGGATAACATGGATAACAAAAACATACTCTGCGGTTCTAGTTTTAATTTGTAAGAAACAATGGTACTGGAATTGGTATTTTCCTTCAGATCAATTTCCCCGCTCATTTTAATGCCTTTTGCCATTCCTTCCCATTTTCCGTGATAAGGCGGGTCCACTTCTACGGTTGTACTGTTCATCTCAACCCGTTTTATCAATGGTCCGATCTGGAATTCCATTATCCACAGGTTTGTGTTGGGGCCCGTGACCTCACATACCAGCAGTCCGGGAATGCAATGAGTGGACATTTCAGGGTCAGCCATTAAACCCCATACTGATTCTATGGGCGCTTTAACTTCAAACTCGATTTGTGATTCCGGCATGTAAATACACAACTACATTTTTCCAACTAACAACAGCAATGATACACAATATTCAATCCACTATAATAGATTGTCTGCCAGGGAGGGCGCTTGCAGCTTTCTTCTCTTTTGAATCCTCTTCCCGGCATATTTCTATAGAACAATTGAAACTGGATTCTAATAGGGAAACAGCACTGGTCAGGAAATCAAATTCTGCCTGTGCATCCACTTCAATAGACGGTGCCAGGGCAGGGTCATCCAGGTATTTACCTAATATCTGGTTCACCTGTTTACCATACCGTTTCAGTTGTGTGGACATCAAGGTCTTCATTATCTGTCCCCTGTCTTTTGTCCTGGCAAACTCCTGCCTGAAAAGAGTTGCAAGCTCGAACTTCCACCCGGCAGAAACGATAATACTTATTGTTTTTGGGGATGAGATATGTGCTACTTTGAGTATCTCCTTGATGTCATCACTCAGGTCGCCAAGCATATTCCATTTGTAGGATTCTGATTCACTGACCACAGCCTCATCACATTTTGGCCAGCTGGCATGGCAGATGAAACCATCATTCCCGGTACATTTCCAGACTTCCTCACACAGATGAGGTGTTATCGGGCTTAACAGCAGCACAATAGCATTTTTGGCATTGTCATATATCTCACTATTGACAGCGGATTGCCCGTAATCAGATATTGCATCCACCAGTGTCATTACATTTGTGAGAACATCCTTGAGTTTTAAATCCTCAAAGGCACCGGTGGCTTCCTTGATGGTCCTGTGTGTTAAAAAACGGATGTAGCTGTCCCTGGCATCTACACCACTTTTCAGGGAAGCGGGTGGTTCTACCAGCATGCGATAGGTCTTATCAAGGAACTTATACACACTTTCTATCCCTGAATCAGACCATTCCAGTTCACGCTCAGGGTTTGAGCCGAACAGTATGAAGAAACGTGAAGCATCCGCCCCGTATTTATTCATCAAGATCTGGGGATCCACTACATTACCCAGGCTCTTTGACATCTTGGCGCTTTTCATGGCATATTTGCTGTCGCAGGAACAACATGCATGTAAATCAAACTCGCCTGGCCGCAGGAACCTGCCGCATGGTTCACAATAAGGTGTTTCCTTGTTCACCATACCCTGGCATAGCAGTCTGGCAAAGGGTTCGTCCACGTTGGTCAATCCAATATCCCGCATGGCCTTGGTAAAGAACCGGGCATATAACAGGTGCAGTATGGCATGTTCGATGCCACCTATATACTGGTCCACTGGCATCCAGTATGAAGATGCATCACTGTCATAAGGTAGTGTTTGTGAGCGGGGACTGCAATATTTAAAGAAATACCATGATGAGTCCACGAAGGTATCCATGGTATCGGTCTCCCTGCGGGCAGGCCCGCTACATCTGGGACAGGGGACATTGGCAAAGGACTGCGAGGTCTCAAGCGGGTTTCCACTGCCGGTGAATTCTACGTCCTTGGGCAGCCTGACGGGCAGGTCTTCAATGGGTACGGGCACGGCACCGCATTCGTTACAGTAGATGATAGGGATCGGAGTACCCCAATAACGCTGCCTGGATATGAGCCAGTTCCTGAGCTTGTAATTGATAGTGCGCTCACCCATGTCCGAACTATGCAGTTTCTCGCTTATCCTGATGATGGCATCCCGGTTACCAGTACCGTCAAATTCATTGCTGTTCACGAGTACTCCGTCGTCCACATAAGCCTCATCCATCTCGTCAGGTGTGAGTTCCCTATCAAGGGGCTGGATGACAACTTTAATGGGTATATCGTGCACCCTGGCAAATTCGAAATCGCGCTGGTCATGGGCCGGGACTGCCATCACTGCCCCTGCACCGTATTCATATATCACGAAGTTACCCACATACACAGGTATATCATCGCCTGTTAGCGGATTTATCGCATGCTTCCCAATGAACATGCCCTTCTTATCCTTATCAGCAGCAACACGCTGGAACTTGTCCTCCTGCTGCACCTCGGCCAGGAATGCTTCGAAATCTGTCTGGTATGGAGTGCCTTCAACCCAGTTTTTTATCAAAGGATGCTCGGGTGCGAATACCATAAAGGTAACCCCGAACACGGTATCAGGCCTTGTGGTGAAGATGGGGATGGTCTCGCCTGTTTGTGCGATACTGAATTTTATAATCGTACCTTCGCTGCGACCGATCCAGTTGCGCTGCATCAACTTGACCGAGTCGGGCCAGTCCAGGTTCTCCAGCCCCTCCAGCAATTCATCAGCATAGTCACGTATCTTGAAGAACCATTGTTTCAACTCCCGCTGCTCCACCACTGTTGAGCAGCGCCAGCACCTGTTATTGATGACCTGTTCGTTGGCCAGCACCGTACCACAGTCTGGACACCAGTTTATGAGGGCGTTCTCACGGTATGTGAGCCCTTTTTCAAGAAATTTCAGGAATATCCACTGGTTCCACTTATAATAATCTTCATCCAGGCTCTGTATCTGCCGTGACCAGTCATAGGACAGTCCCATCTTTTGCTGCTGGTGCTTGATGGACTCTATATTACTACGGGTCCAGGTCTCGGGATCTATCTTTTGTTTGATGGCCGCATTTTCTGCTGGCAGTCCGAAGGCATCATATCCCATAGGGTAGAGCACATTGAACCCCTGCATGCGCTTGTACCTGGCTATGCTATCTCCGATAGCGTAATTGCGCAAATGGCCCATATGCAGAGATGCTGAAGGGTACGGGTACATCTCAAGGCAGTAGTATTTTTGCCTGGTGGGGTCTTCGCTGACCCTGAATACTTCTGATTCTTCCCAGCGCTGCTGCCATTTTGGCTCGATTTTCTTAGGATTGTAGTTGAGATCCATTTAATGATCGCTCCGGTAATATGTGATAAAGATGAACAGGTATTGTATTTCCGTAATGTATCGACAATCATAGTGTAACAGGATTATATAAAACTTAGGAAATCAGGGAATAGGTACATATAAGCATAAACGGACATTATAATGATTTGACAGGTCTTATTATGAAATACCCAAACCACCACAGCAAGCTTGAACAACCGATCAAACACGCACATATTACGCCGGAAATGTCAGTGAATGAACTAGTCATCCAATTGGGGGGCTGTGCATTCGGTGCAGGTCGGCTGGCTGAAGCGGTTGATATCTACACGGCTATGCTGGAAGATGCTGAATGTACCCGATTCTTCGGCCTTGCCGGTGCCATGGTACCCGCTGGAATGCGGGATATTGTCAGCAGCCTTATCAGGGACGGCCATATCGACGTGCTTGTGACCACGGGCGCCAATCTGGTGCATGACATTATCGAAAGCCTGGGCCTGCATCATTACAAGGGTTCTGACCTGGTGGACGATATCCAGTTGAAACATGACCGGGTGAACAGGATATATGACGTGTTCCTGCCAGAAGAGCATTTCACAAATGTGGAAGAGTTCCTGCAATCGGCTTATTCAGAACTGGAAGGCCAGACCGTCTCTATCAGGGAACTGCTTACCCACATCGGGAGCAGACTGGAAGATAAGGATTCCATAGTAAAATGCGCCTACGACGCTGAAATTCCAATCTATTGCCCGGCTGTGCAGGATTCCATCGTGGGACTGCAGGCCTGGCTGTTCAAGCAGACAGGCAAACTGGTGGTGGACGCCTTTGCAGATATGCGGGAATTCATGGATATCTGTTATGAAGCTAAGCTAGCCGGTGCAGTCCTAATAGGCGGCGGTGTGCCCAAGAACTATATCCTGCAGAGCATGCTGGTCACGCCAAAGGATTTTGATTATGCCATCCAATTAACAACAGACCGGCCCGATTCCGGGGGACTGAGCGGTGCCACCCTGGATGAGGCACAGTCCTGGGGCAAGGTTGGAGAGGATGCAAAAGCCATGACCGTGTACGGTGATGCTACCATCACCCTGCCAATCATGGTGGCCGCTGCCAGGAGCCGGCTTGGAGAGAACGGAAGGGGTACTACATGAAAAAGGATACACGACTGATACTTGCCATGGATGTGACTGATAAGGATGCCGCCCTGGATATTACCGAGAAAACGGCACCGTACCTGGATGCAGTGAAGGTAGGGTACCCGCTGGTATTGGTGGCAGGGGTAGACATCATCAGTGACCTGGCCCGGTTCGCTCCTGTGATCGCTGATCTCAAGGTGGCCGATATTCCCAATACCGACCGCCTGATATTGCAGCAGGCATACCGGGCAGGTGCTGAGGCTGTGATAGTTCATGCTTTTACAGGACGGGACAGTCTTGAGTCCTGCGTGGCCGAGGCTGGAATATGGGGGCGTGACGTGTTTGCAGTGACTGAGATGAGTCATCCAGGTGCAGCTGATTTCATGGCAGCACCTGCTGAAGATATGGCCCGGATGGCTGCTGATTGCGGTGTTAATGGTGTGGTGGCCCCTGCCACACGGCCTGAGCGCGTGAAGCAGATTCGGGATATCGTGGGCGACCTTACCATCATCTCGCCGGGTGTAGGTGCGCAGGGTGGCAGTGCCGGCGATACTATCCAGGCCGGGGCCGATTACGTGATTGTGGGCCGGAGCATCTACCAGTCACCTGACCCGGCGGCGGCGGCAAAGCAAATAGCAGATGAGATAGTATCTGTTCCATAAGCGTTCTGAAAGTATTCTGAAAGTATTCTGTAAAACCATGTGTCAATGATGAAAAAACCTTTACTGAACTGATGAAGAACCCTATGAGTACTGAGACACATGGTCTGTTTATTTTAGATATATATAGTGTCTAAGGTTGTTTTTTTGGCCGTGACCGAACCAACCTGAATACATCCAGAAGGCCAAGGTTGCGCTCTTCAAGCATGTCCAACCCGGCCTTTTTGACATTTTCCACGGTCCTGCGGTTGATATTGACCCCAGTGAAAAATTTTGTTATGGGATTGAACATATTCTCGACAAATGCGATCAGGACATTCTTGCTTAGCATATGCTCAAGATTGGTGATAATACCCTGGGGCTTACATACCCGCTCCATCTCTTTTAGTGCATTCACAGGTTCCGGTACCGAGCACAGTACAAATGTAGTGACCACATTATCAAAACTGTTGTCCCTGAAGGCCAGGTGTTCCCCGTCCATAACCAGCAATGATATATTTTCCATACCCTGTGCTTTTTTCCTTGCATGCTCCAGCATGCCCGGGCTGATATCCACTCCTATGACCGAACAGCTCCCGGGATAATATCTCAGGTTCTTACCTGTACCCACTCCCATATCAAGGACCCTGCCCTTCATATCAGATAATATCATCTGTCGCCATTTACCGAATTTCAGGTACTCTACAGCTGATTCCATCAGGTCATATACATATGAGATACGGTTGTATTTTGTGATTATTGACAT
>JAMJFQ010000089.1 GCA_023544605.1 ANME-2 cluster archaeon
GTTTATATTTTGATGATTTTAGATTAATTTTAAATTAATAACGTCTTGATCCACTGTTCCTTTTTTCAGTTTTTCTTCGATCTCGGCAATCCTTACATCGTTTTGGCTCGTCGTAGCCCTTCTCTTCAAAAAATTCTCGTTCTCCGCCCGTGAAAATGAACTCTTCGCCACAGTCACCGCATGTTAAAGTTATATCTTCCATACTAAATTTTCCTTTTTATCTTTAATCAATATTTTGGCATTATCGATTGTTTATCGCAATGTACTGATAGAACAAACATTTCCTACCATATCTTACAAAATTAAAAAGATTTGACAATTACAAAAAACAATGTATACTTTTTTCCAAATTCACATAAGCCAAAATACTAACATTGTAGGATTATCACATCTTATTAATAAAGCTACTGCTTCAAGCTATATACCCTTCTTGAAAACGGCCGTATTTGTACGTTTGATTCATTCATGTAATTGTCTCAATATTTTTTCATCCCCTCACAGACCGCAGTTTAATTATATAATAAATACATCAAGGGACAACAGAACCAATACCTAAAATCTTGATCAATACAAAAAGGTGCACACATGGAATTCAGACGAACCCACTACACATCACACGTCACCCCGGAATTGGACGGCAAGACCGTAAAACTTGCAGGCTGGGTCCACGAGATTCGCGACCTGGGCGGCATCATGTTCCTTATATTGAGGGACCGCGAAGGAATGGCACAGCTAACCCTGTTCAAGAAGACCATAGACCCCCAGGTACTTGAAACCGCCAAGTCCCTGAGTCGCGAATCAGTCATTCTCGTGGAAGGCTCGGTCAAACTGGAAGCCAAAGCTCCTGGCGGTTATGAACTGGTGCCCGCAAAGATTCAGCTGCTAAACCCTGCCCTGTCCCCCCTGCCTATGGACACCACTGGTAAGGTGAACGCCGAACTGGATACCAGGCTGGACAACCGCTTCATGGACGTGCGCCGCCCCAGGGTCAATGCAGTGTTCCAGATACGGCACCAGATGCTGTCCGCAGTCAGAAACTTCCTGGAGCAAGAGGGATTCCTGGAGATCAACACCCCAAAAGTGGTGGCTACTGCCACTGAAGGCGGTACAGCCCTGTTCCCTATCACATATTTCGATACCGAAGCATTCCTGAACCAGAGTCCCCAGCTGTTCAAGCAGATAATGATGAGCGGCGGCCTGGACCGGGTATTTGAGATCGGCCCCATATTCAGGGCTGAGGAACATGATACAACAAGGCACCTGAACGAGGCTACCAGTATCGATATTGAAGCCAGTTTCCTTGACCATGAGGATGTAATGCAGTTACTGGAGAATCTCATCGTCCATGTCTATGAAAGTGTGGCTAAAAATTGCGCAAACAGTCTCAAGACCCTTGACAAAGAACTGGAGATTCCCAAAGTACCTTTCAAGCGCCTGACCTACGACGAGGCCATTGCTATCAACAACGAGCACTCAAAGGAATTACTGGAATGGGGCGATGACCTTAGCACCAATGCAGAGAAAGTAATCGGCAAGGTCATTGGCGAGCATTACTTTATCAAAGACTGGCCCACCGAGATCAAACCGTACTATACCCAGCCGTATGAAGATAATCCCGAACTGACCAAGGCATTTGATATGATGCATCCGAGGATGGAACTGTCCTCCGGTGCCCAACGTATACATGACCACGACCTGCTGCGCCAGCGCATCCAGGACCAGGGGTTGAATCCTGACGGGTTCGAGTTCTATCTCAAGGCTTTCAGATACGGCATCCCGCCCCACTCTGGTTGGGGCCTGGGAGCAGAGAGACTGCTAATGACAATGCTGGATGTGGACAACATCAGGGACGTTGTGCTTTTCCCCAGGGACCGCAAAAGAGTATCACCATAAATACCATCCATAATGAGCGGCCAAATCCCTGTAAATATATTACCACAAATTATTTTAGTAACATAACGCACATAGTAAATTGGATATGAGGTCTATTTAAGAGGGGATTTTGTGCTAAACGAAAACAGGGATATTTTGGTTGAACGTCTTGAACAGAAATTGGTGGATAAGGAGCGACAGATCAATGAACTGAACGACTCCCTCAAGGAATCCATCATACTGGAACTACGGGAAGGTATGAAAGAAGACCTTGACTTTGATAAAAGGATATCTGCACTGGAAACGAAGATCAAGGACATGGGTCTATCTTATGATGGTGTGATGAAAGAACTGCTTGACCAAAAAACCGTAATCCGGGACCTGAAAGTAAAGTACCTGAAAAACGACATTGGAACACAGGCTCAACCAGTTGGTCACTCTGATAAACCCAAGACATTGGAGGACTGGCATAGCAACAAGCAAGAAAGCCAAGAACCCACCATCCCAGAGGAACAAAAATCTCAGTTTATTATTGCTGAGAGTGAAGACACCCGTGTTCCTGAAAAAGATGAGGCAAAAGAAAAAAAGCAAAATGATATTATCATAGCGGACACAACAGCATCAAGCTCCTCCAAAAAAGGCGAAATTATTGTTGAGGCCAGGGAAGATGAGGATGTTGTTATCGAATACAAGAAGTAGCATTGTTGTAACCAAAAAACATCATACGATAGCATAAATGCATCATGAGGTATTAGGTGCATATAAAAGAAATCGAATTCCAGAACTTCAAGTCTTTTGGAAGGAAAATAAAGATTCCTTTCTTTGATGGTTTTACCACCATCTCAGGACCCAATGGCAGCGGCAAATCCAATATCGTGGATGGTATACTGTTCTGTCTCGGTCTTTCCAGTTCCAGGACACTGCGTGCTGAAAAACTCACTGACCTTATCTACAACGGGGACGGGAAGAAGAAGCCAGATTATGCCCAGGTCACTATACGCTTTGACAACTCGGACCGTGAGATGCCGGTGGATTCTGACGAGGTAGTAGTGTCAAGGAAAGTACGCCAGACCGATGCGGGATATTACAGTTATTATTATTTCAATGATAAAGCGGCAAGTCTAACCGAAATTCATAACATCCTTGCCAAGGCACGGATCACTCCTGAAGGTTATAATGTGGTAATGCAGGGTGATGTTTCCAACATCACCCAGATGACAGCAAATGAGCGGCGCAAGATCATCGATGAGATAGCAGGTGTATCAGAATTCGATAACAAGAAAGACCGCGCCATGAGTGAACTGGATATTGTCAGGGAGCGTATCGAACGGGTGGATATCATTTTGGCAGAGGTCGATGCCCAACTTGATAAACTGCAGCGTGAGCGGGACCAGGCACTGAAATACCAAAGTTTGCAGGAAGAGAAATTACGGTTTGAGGGGTACGTACTGCTCTCCAAATTCAAGGATGCGCAAAAGGAATTCGAGAAAATAGTTGAAGAGATCAGTTCACGGCTTGAGGGTGAGAGCGAACTGGAGGTATTGCTGCAGGAAAAACAGGCAAAGATGACCGAACTGGAATCTGCACTTAAGGACCTCAATACGCAGATAACCAGCATGGGCGAGGATGAGCAGATAGCAATAAAACGGCAGATAGAGGAGATAAAAGGTGAAAGCGCCCTCAGCCAGAATACCATCACGCTCACAGAATCAGAGATATCTGACATGGATACCCAGCGCAGGAAAGGGCTCATCGAGATCGATGGTATCAAGGAGAAGATGGCCGAACTCTCATCGAAGATAGAGGAAGAGAACAATCGCAAGCTTGGTATTGCCAGCGAGAGAGAGGACCAGCACACCCAACTGCTGATACTGCGCAGTAAGATAGCAGAAGTGGATTCCCGTTTTGTCCAGACCAGGGATGAACTGTCACAGGTGAAAAATGACCTTGAAGAGGCCCGCAACCGCAAGAATGAAATGATGCGCCAGGAAGACCGCCTGCTGGATGCGATGAGGCGGCGCAGTGCAGAGCTCAAGGATATCGAGGAAGAGATCGAAGATTCTAAACGGAAGATCAAGTCTGCTGATGATGACAGGGAAGATGTTCAGCAGGAGATAGAAGGGCTGAACAAGCAGATGGCCGAACTCTCAGGTGATATGGATGATCTTGAATCCAACCGTGCACAGCTCAAAAGCGTGCAAAAGGACCTGGATGATACCTTGAGGGGATTGCAGCAGGAATACATGACCGCTGAAGCCAGGATAAGGGCTGCTAAAGAAGTATCCAGGTACAGCAATGCAGTGGAGAAAGTACTAAAGGCAAAGGATATGAGGGAGTTGCCCGGCATCTACGGTACCATTGCCCAGCTGGGTAAGGTGGACCAGGAATATGCCATTGCACTGGAAGTGGCAGCGGGCGGTCGTATGCAGGGCATTGTGGTAGATACTGATGAAGATGCATCCCGCGCTATATCGTTCCTCAAGCGCCAGCATGGTGGCAGGGCCACGTTCCTGCCGTTGAACAAGATGGAAATTGCTTCAGGTTTTCGTGATGTGTCCAATATGCCGGGCGTAATAGGTTATGCCATTAATCTGGTGGATTATGATTCAAAGTACGAACCCGCGTTCAATTATGTATTCAGGGACACCATTGTGGTGGAAGACCTGGACACTGCAAGGCGGCTGATGGGCGGACTTCGTATGGTAACCCTGGAGGGAGAAGTGGTCGAGAAAAGCGGTGCCATGACCGGAGGCAGCCGCGGTCGCAGTGGCGTGTCCTTTGCAGCAACTGAAGAAGATAAGATCACCAAACTGGCCGAACAGATCACTGAATATGAATCAAGGCGCAGTGCCGCCATAACCAAACTGGACAGTGTAGAGGGTCACATCGCTTCGGTCCAGACAGAGATGCGGGAGCTGGAAACCGGGATTGCCAAAAAACAGATGGCTATAGAAGAGATCAACAGCCGCGGTGAGAGACTTACTGCCTTGATCACCGAGAAAGAAGCAGAACGGGCAGAGATCGAGGCCGGACGTGCACAACTACGCGGGGAGATGGAAGGCATTGAGGACGGCAAGCAGACAGCTGAGCAGGAGATTGCACAACTTGCTGATAAGGCCGGAGGGCTGGAAGAACAGCTAAAAGGTTCAAAAGTGCCTGAACTCAGCGAGCAGGCGCAGCGGATAGAGGACGAGATACGCAGGCTGGAGAACCGCACCCGGGATATTGAGGTTAACATTAACAACCTTGAGACTGAATCCAAATTCGCATCCAATAAAACTGAAGAGATAAAGGTACGGCTTGCTGAACTGGACGGCAGGAAAGAGGAACTACGTGATAAGATCAACGAACTGCGCACTAAGATCGATGAACTGGAATTATCTCTTGAGGACAAGTTAAAACGCGAGCATGAACTGGATGTTGAACTGGCAGATATGCGCAAACGACGTGAAGACCTGCAAATGGAATTCAGTGCATGGCAGAAACAGTTAGAGGAGGTCAAGGTCAGGCTGGAGAATTCCCGCCGCCAGATGATTGCGTTAAACGCTACCCGGGACACCCTTGCAGAACAGATAAAGGAGTTCAGGTCTGAACTGGATGAGCGTGGTGTGGAACTGACCGATGATGTGCCCACACTGGAGGAAGTGCAGACCCGTATAGCGTCTATTGTTCGGGCTATGACCAAACTGGAACCTGTGAATATGCGTGCCATTGACGAATATGAAGAGGTTGAGCGGCGCAGCATTGACTTGAAGGAGCGCAGGGATATCCTGAACCATGAACTTGAGGAAATCCTGGAGCGTATCCACAGGTACGAGCAGATGAAGAAACAGGCGTTCATGGAATGTTTTGACGGTATTAACGAACATTTCAAGGTTATCTTCCCTGAACTTTCGGACGGACCCGGGGAACTGATACTGGAGAATGAGGAGGACCCATTTGCCGGCGGTCTTACTATGAAGGTCCAGCCAAAGGATAAGACCCTGCAGCGCATGGAGTCCCGGTCAGGCGGGGAGAAGAGTTTGATCTCAATGACACTGCTGTTTTCGATCCAGCAGTACCGTCCAGCACCATTCTATGCGTTCGATGAGGTTGACATGAACCTTGATGGTGCGAATGCAGAAAAGATGGCAAAACGTATCAAGGAGTCATCTAAAACTGCACAGTTCATTGTAGTGAGCCTGCGAAAACCCATGGTACAGGCAGCTGAGCGGACCATTGGGGTTACCATGCAGGATAATGATATTACCAGCATCACCGGGGTCAAACTCAATTAACAATAATGCATTAAGCACA
>JAMJFQ010000090.1 GCA_023544605.1 ANME-2 cluster archaeon
TGACTGCACATCGGCAAATACATGCTCGAAACAATTGCAGTAATCACCATCACATGTTAAATTACGCCAAAGAGATCTGCGAAGAAATAAACAACTTTTACAATGGTAACACCGATCTCCTGTTTGATACCGACCCCTTCGTACGTTATTTCTCCATTTTTAAGCGCTTCGTTCGTTTCTGCGACCAAATCGTCAGATGCTCTGACCCTTTCAACCACAGCTTCGGTCGAGATCAATCGAAGTGTAGGATCTTCAGGTTCACCACTTGCTAATTCAGTGATATATCCATCTGAATTAGTAACTGCTGACATCTCAATATTCCCCCCGGGTTTTTCGATAATGATATGGATGACCTGACCACCAAATACCGATTTGACAATGGGAATATCCTGGACTATCTCATCCAAAAGAGGATTATAGATTTTCAGGAAAAAATGTTCTGCTTCAGCTTCGGTTATGGCTGAAGCCACCGGAGCACAAAAGGTAGACACTAATAAAATAATCAATAGTGAAGTCTTTACTATTCGAACCATATTTCAAACCCCTCCATGAATTAGAATAACTCATTACCTTTCGCAGTTTTACCGAATATGGTTTGTGATTGAACCGAACGTTTTTACTGATGTGGAACTGCTGTAATCGCTACCTTCATGCACGAGATTGGATATCCAGAACCTTATACAGCTCCATCTCCTGCACTCTTTTAGTAGATTATTATCCTGCCTTCGGATACACCCCTGAACTCCTCGAAGTTCATCAGGTCTTCCACAGGCAGCCGGTCATCTTCCGTGTGCAGGGGCGGCTCATCCATAGGATAGCCCATGGGTATGACGGTCAGCACATCGAATTCTTCCGGTATGTTCAATATCTGCTTGACATTATCCTTTTCAATAGTGGCCCATGCCGTACCTACACCCAGCTCCCATGCCCTCAGCATGATATTCTGGACAGCCATAGCCCCTGCATGTTCGGGTTCACCCACCTGCTGGTGGAACGGGTATTTGGCAGTAATAGGAAGTATGACCACTGCGATGGCCATTGGTGCATTGCATTCGATGGTGGGAGCGAATTTCGCTAATTTCTTGAGCGTTTCGCTATTCCTTATTATTATGAACTCCCACGGTTGGGTATTGAACGGGCTGGGAGCCCAGCGTGCTGATTCTATAATCTGGTAAAGAACATCATCAGGTACGGGGTCCTGCCTGAATTCCCTTACCAAGCGCCGTTGTTTTATTGCATCTGTAACTTCCATAAGTACCACTCCACTTATTTAAGTGAAAAATTATTTAATGTCATATTACCGTTATAATTTTATTAATCTTTGGGACAAGTTCCAAATAGTAATAGAAATCCGATAGGGTAAATCGGGAACTAATAATTAATGTGTGTTTTAGGGGATGCCAGAGAATCCTGGATTCATCACATTCGTTAAAAGGAGAAGTGAAAGGTGGAATTTACATGGATGATAGGGGGTGAAGCAGGTTTTGGGATCATGGCCTCCGGCCTCATGGTCTCAAAAACATTTTCCAGGGGGGGCCTGCATGTTTTCGATACAGTGGAAAACCCTTCCCTGATCAGGGGCGGGCATAACACCTATCTTGTGCGCACAGCGGACAGGGAAGTGCATTCCCATACAGGGTATGTTGACATGCTGGTGGCATTGAACGAAGAGACCATCCACCTGCACAAGGCAGGAATGTCCGAAACCGGGTGTATAATATTTGATGGAAAAGAGGAGCCAGAGGACCGTTTCGGTGTGCATGCCGATATCAGTCTTTTCCCTATACCCCTGAGTGAAATGGTCAAGTCCCTGGGTGCAAAATCCATCATGCGAAATACTGCAGCTCTGGGTGCCACTATCGCCCTTATCGGATATGACCTGGCAATCCTTCAGGGACTTCTGAAAGATATGTTCCACCATAAAGGAGATGAAGTAGTAAAGGAAAATATCAGGATGGTCAGGGCAGGATACGATTTCATGGTTGAGAACCATCCCGGAGGTTCGGGGACCATCGTGAGACCCCTGGATGACCACAGGAGGATGGTTTTAAACGGTAACGAAGCAATGGGTCTGGGTGTCCTGGCTGCGGGGTGCAGGTTCTATTCTGCCTATCCCATGACCCCGGCATCGGGTCTATTGCATTTTTTAGCAGCAGAGGAGAAGAACCACCATCTTGTCATCAAGCAGACCGAAGATGAACTGGCAGCCATTCTCATGGCCATCGGTGCCAACCATGCCGGTGTCAGGGCAATGACCGCAACATCGGGGGGCGGCTTCTCATTGATGACCGAAGCACTGGGACTGGCTGCAATGACCGAAACCCCCCTGGTAGTAATGGAAGCCCAGCGGCCCGGACCCAGTACAGGACTGGCCACCCGGACCGAAGCAGGTGACCTGAGGTTTGTAATGCACGCTTCCCAGGGCGATTTTTTAAGGGTGGTCATGGCCCCGGGGGATGTAAAAGAATGTTTTTGGGCTGCCGGTCGTGCATTCAACCTGGCAGAAAAATATCAGATCCCTGTTATCATTCTCACAGATAAGTTCCTGACAGAAAGTCACACAACTGTGGAAAGCTTCGAACCTATGGGAGTGGATAGGGGCTTGTTATTGAATAATAGAGAGATGGATGTCCTTTCTGATTATAAACGCTATGAACGGACCGAATCGGGTATATCTCCCAGAATAGTGCCGGGACATCCAAATGCTGTCTTCATGGCCAATAGTAATGAGCATGACGAGTACGGTCACGACCTGGAAGACCCTGATAACAGGACTGCCATGATGGATAAACGGATGGGGAAATCTGAATATATCCTGGAAGAACTGGAAGAACCAATCCTATACGGGCCCCTTGGATCTGATGTAACACTGATAAGCTGGAGCTCCACCAAGGGACCCATCCTGGAGGCCATGATGCTGCTTGAGCAAAGCGACATCAGGGTGAATTTCCTGCAGATAATATACCTGCTTCCCTTCCAGGCAGAAGAGGTAACACGTATTATTCATAATTCAAAACGTACCATCTGTGTAGAGAACAATCAGGGAGCACAACTGGCAGGGATCATACGTGAGAAGACTGGGCTTGCTGTGGACGAGACGATAGTGAAATACAGCGGGAGGATGTTCACGCCAGAGGAGATCGCCAGCAGGGTAATGGAGGTGATGGGACCTGGCTGAAGCTTCTGATTTCAGGACGAGCATCAAGCCGGTATGGTGTCCGGGCTGTGGTAATTTCGGGATACTGACAGCTCTTAGGGGCGCACTGGCAGATTCAGGGCTTGAACCCCATAACGTAATGATCGTTTCGGGAATAGGCTGCCATGGTGCAGTTACACAATACGTCAATGCCAATGGGTTCCATTCCATTCATGGCAGGACCCTGCCTGTGGCTACAGGCATAAAGCTGGCAAACCATGAACTCCAGGTTATCGCAATGGCCGGCGACGGGGACGGGTACGGTATAGGCATCGGCCATTTCATCCATACCATGCGGCGCAACCTGGACATTACTAATCTTGTCCATAACAACAAAAGGTACAGTTTGACCACCGGACAGACATCACCCACCACAGAAATGGGCGGTTCCACCAAATCCACACCGTTCGGGGTCATTGAAGTGCCTGTGAACCCGCTGACCCTTGCCCTGTCATCCGGAGCCACTTACATATCAAGGGGCTTTGCCGGTGACCCGCTGCACCTGAAAAAACTGATCACTGACGGGATCGCTCATAAGGGATTCGCACTTATCGATATACTGCAGCCCTGTATTACCTTCAACCATGTGAACACCAACACCTTCTACAAGGAAAAGGTGTACAAACTGGAGGAGGACGGAAATTACGATCCAGGCGACAAAATGGCAGCTTATGAGCGGGCATTGGAATGGGGAGACCGGATACCCATAGGACTGTTCTATAAAGAGGTCAGGTCCACATACGAGGATGAAGTTGAGACTATAAAGGATATGACGCTGGTGAAAAGGGCGGTTACAGGAGTGGATATTACGAAGACATTAGAGCAGTTCAAATAGTATAATACGGTTCTATTGGATGTTCAAGGTATACCTGCGGTCCACTCAGGTCCACTAACCTTTTTTCTGCCAATGCCCTCTCTATCTTTATTGCCAGCCTGGATGGATACAAGGCGTCCTTTTCTAGTTGTTCAGGGTCTTTTAGATAAATTGCTATATCCAGGTCGCTGTGTTTGGATTGATGGCCTTTTGCAAAAGACCCGAAGAGATTGGCTATGAGGACATTAGGCTCATTATCCAGTATTTTTGAGATGATTTCCACAGGGTAATATTAGGTAAGGGGATTTATAAACTCTTTGAATAACTGTTGTTAATCCCAAAAACCCACCACATAAATACCCTACAAGCCAATACATAACCTATGCAGACGCCACAACTCAAAGGCCACATCCAGATCGCGTCGGCTGCCATATTGTTCGGCCTGATCGGCATCTTCGTGAAGCTCACAACACAAATGCCCTTAGGGTCCATTATCTTTTACCGGCTTTTGTTCGGCCTGACTGCCATTGCGCTCTTTTTCGGATGCTGCGGCCGCCTCAATGAACTGAGGCTGCGGGACAAAAGACTCCATGTCCTGCTGCTGGGAATATTCCAGGCCGGCACTATGCTATCCTTTTTCATTTCGGTCAAATATACGTCTGTCTCCATAGCCGTCCTGCTGCTCTACACGGCGCCGGTCTATGTTACCCTGCTCTCGCCCCTCATACTAAAAGAGTACATTACCCGCAGCAGTCTCCTTGCCCTGGGTATTTCTATCACAGGAGTGATTATGGTCATTGGGCCCGGTGCCCTTTTCCAGGATGTGGATACAATATACATCATGGGGCTGGCTGCCGGACTGGCATCGGGCCTGTGCTATGCCTCTATGATCATGAACTCAAGGTATCTCAGGGACTCGTATACAGGCACTGCACAGGCAGCCTGGGCACTGTTCATAACCATGGTGCTCTTCTTGCCGTATTCTATCGCCGTACCAGGCAAGGTACTGCTGGACAACCTGTATTTGCTCATTCTGTTCGGGCTGCTGCCAACAGCCGTCGCTCTCATACTCTACCTCAGCGCACTCAAGCATGTCAGGGCACAGCACGCCAGCATTATTGCTCTTTTGGAGCCGGTAAGTGCCGTGGTCTTTGCTTTTATCATCCTCAGCGAACCGATAACTTCAGCCACTTTAATGGGCGGCGGGCTCATATTGATCGGTGCTGTGCTAATTGGCAGGGAGCGGGCTGTGGAATGTGTCCATGAATAATCCTTTGTCAGGGCAGGCCGGCATCGAACAAAACCGGCTGCTCAGGTGGCATGGGAGGGAGCTGGGGTGTGGGTGCTTTCTCCAGCACGGTCTTAAGGACTTTTGTTTCTTGTCCCCGGAATATCTCTATCTCCACCGCATCTCCTACCTCGTGTTTATTGATGACCTTGATCATATCCTGAACGTTATTTATCTGGATATCATCCATCCTGATTATGATATCTGCCATCTCGATGCCGGATTTATTTGCCTCGCTCTTGTAATCATCACGATAAAGCTTTTAATGTAGGAGAAAAGTAATTGACATTGAAGGAGGTGCACCATGAACGAAATTATTTTTTTAATAGAAGATGACCTCGAAGGGGGTTATAACGCTCAGGCACTGGGGTATTCTATTTTTACTGAAGGCGAAACTGTAGAAGAAATTAAAGAAAATATTATGAATGCATTAAGGTGTCATTTTGATGACGCAAAAGACATACCCAGTGTGATCAGGCTTCATTTTGTCAGAGAGGAGATTTTGACTTATGCCCAGAATGCCAAGGGATGTTTCGCATAAAAACTTATGCACCGTCTTGAGCAAATATGGCTATGCAATCTCACGCCAAACAGGAAGTCACATTCGATTAATGAGTACTTTTATGGGGCACGAGCATTAGATAACAATTCCAGCCCATAATCCCATTAAGGTGGGAACGCTGAATAATATTTTAAAAGATATTGCAGCATATTTGAAACTAACAAAAGAAGACCTTGTTGTAAATTTGTTCTACAATAATTAACTACTATTTGTTGGACAATGCTTGATTTTTGCTTATTCTTCTTTTCTGAGCAAAGTCTTCAGGAATCCAAATGGCTGGCTGTGCGTCCTTTTCTGGTT
>JAMJFQ010000091.1 GCA_023544605.1 ANME-2 cluster archaeon
TACAGGCTGCGTGCCACTTCAAGTACGGCCTTACTCTCACCCTTCCTGGCCCTGCCGCCAATACCGATATAGAAATCCTCGGTATTTTCCCGTACTACCGTAAAATCAATGTCCTCAGGTGTCTTGTCCTTGATCGGACACCACACACCCTCCAATAGTTTGATCGGCCGCAGATTGATATATTGGTCAAAATAGAACCGCGCCGCCAGCAGCACGCCCTTCTCAAGCACACCTGGTGCAACTCTTGGGTCACCGATACTGCCCAGGTAAATATTGTGATACGTGTTCAACTCCTTGAGCGTATCCTCTGAGATAAGCTCCCCGGTCTCAAGGTAATGGTCTGCGCCGTGGGGATAGTCTATCCACTCCACGTCAAAACCATACACCTCACCGGCCGCATCAATGACCTTCCGGCCTTCAGCAATGATCTCGGGACCGATGCCGTCCCCTGCTATCACTGGCACTTTATACTGGCTCATACGCTCACCTGCTCCCTAGTATATTCGATAAGTCCACCGGCATCCACGATACCACGCAGGAAATCGGGCAGCCCCGTAGCCTGGTACGTCTCGTCCCGGGTCTTGTTCGTAATGATGCCTGATGCAATATTTACGTCAAGTTCATCCCCTTCCTGTATGCGGTCTGTATCCTGGCACTCCAAAAGAGGCAGCCCGATGTTGATAGAGTTCCTGAAAAATATGCGGGCAAAGCTCTTGGCAATGATGCATTTTACCTGTGCACCTTTCAAGGCAAGAGGTGCATGTTCCCGGCTTGAACCGCATCCGAAGTTGGTTCCTCCGATGATTATATCGCCCGGTTTGACCTCACCAGCGAACTCTGGTCTTACACCCTCAAAGGCATGCTCTGCCAGTTCCCCGGGTGTGTTGATGGTAAGATACCTGCCAGGTATGACGGCATCGGTATCAATATCGTTTCCAAATTTCCAAACATTTCCCTTCATTGTATTCTACTCCATGAATTGAGGTATAATAACATCAAAGGATTATAGTATTTTGCTTAATACCGGTGTTGCTTTAATACAGGTGTCCGTAGAACCTCAAATAGTTCTTGACAGCTACTGCGGTCTGTTGAGGATAATGCCGGGACATATAGGCCACAAATCCCTGGCGGCTCCAGCATTCCTTTACTACATCCAACAGACTGCAAATGACACTCAGTGACTGCTCGTTTGGACCTTTTGGCATTTCAAACGATACGCATAGGTCATTAGGTGTAAAAAAATCCTTCCTGATACGAGGCGATACCGACCCCATTAAGATCCCAGCTTCAATATCAATGTATGCAGGCACTCCGTACCGTTCGAACCTACCATCTCCTGTCAGTGCTGCATAACTCTCCTTTGAATAGGAATGGAGTTCAAGGTAGATCGTGGGTCTATACGTCTTAATGGCCCGAAGGAGATGAGGTGCATAGGTGGTGTAGTAGTCCCTATCCAGCGTACTAAGGTATTCATTATCCGAAACCTTTGGCATAAGAAGCAGGGTCCCGGTCCTGGGAGGAGAAAGCTGTTCAAGTAACCGGGATGTCGTTTCCCACTCATCACCGTGCAGACCAGCGGTAAAAAGGCGAACCGGTTCTCCACTGCCATACTGTTGTATCATATTACTGTTTTTTATCTTCACTGTCCTTAATACTTTTTTGCCATTCAAGGTAATTGCAGTAAGAACAACCCAATTCCCAGGGTCGTTTTCCCTTGTTGATTATCTTGATGTGGTTGATATTGTGCTTTTCACAGAGCTTATCAGTGACCACTATCTGCCCGCTCTTAGGCAACGGTAATGAGAAGTCACAATCAGGGTATCCTGTACACCCGATGAACCTGCCCCCCTTCTTTGAGCGCCTGATTATCAGGTCGCTCTGGCACTTCTCGCAGGTACCGATGATCTTATCTTCCCGCATGCCTGTGCGCAACCCTTCGGTGATCTTTTCACTATTCTTACTAAGGTCATCAAATACCGCTCTGAGCATCTCCCTGGATTCGTCCACCACATCATCCTCGGTCTTGACACCCTCACTTATCAGGTCCATTTCCGTCTCCAGTGTGGCAGTCATTTCCGGTTTGGTGATAGTTTGTGCATACGTTTCCAGGGTTTCTATCACCGCCATTGCAGTCTTGGTAGGCTGCAACGGGTTACCATGCACGTACGCCCTGCTATAGAGTTTGGATATTATCTCATGCCTGGTGGACTTGGTGCCCAGTCCAAGGTCTTCCATGAGCTTTATAAGCCTGCCCTGTCCATATCTTCCAGGCGGTTGGGTCTCCTTTTCCAGCAATTGTTTGTCTACAACTGAAAGTACCTGGCCTACCTCGAGGTCGGGCAGTATCATGTCTTCGGGTTTATGATACGGATAATACCAGCGCCACCCCTCTTCAAGCAGACTTGCACCCCTGGACTTGAACTCTTCTTTCGAGATATCGAACAGCGCCTGCATGGTCTTCCACTTGGCAGGTGGGGCAAAAGTGGCAAAGAAGCGCCGCACTACCAGTTCATATATCTTCCACTCGTCATCCTTTAGTTTGGAACGCTCGACAAAGGATGCTGGTATGACCGGGGGATGGTCCGTAGTCTCTTTTTTCCCACGGGTGGGTGTCAATTCAGGCTGCTGCAGCAGATTCTCTACATAGGGTTTGAATACGCCCTTGCCCAGGCTATTGATGAGTTCCCTCATGTCAATACTTGACGGATACACGGTATTGTCGGTCCTGGGGTATGAAATGAACCCGTTCATATACAGGGTCTCTGCTATGCGCATGGCATTGGATGCAGTAAAACCGATACTACTGGCTGCCCTGATAAATTCGGTCGTATTGAATGGCATGGGCGGGTGGTCTACTCTCTCGGCCGCCTTGAGGTCTATGACTTTGGCTGTGTCACCGAGCGTGTTGAATATTCTGTTTGCCTCATCTCCATCCCATATCCTGCCGGCCTTGTGTTTGGCCTCGAACTCGATGCTGTCAGCCAGTGTGGCTATTATTTCCCAGTAGGTCCTGGGCACATGGGCCAGACGCTCACGTTCCCTGTCCACCAGCAGCGCCAGGGTGGGTGTCTGCACCCGTCCTACGCTCAGGAACAGGTTGCCTAACCTGCCTGCTGTTGTGGAGATGTACCTGGTGAGGGCTGCACCCCATATCAGGTCAATGACCTGCCTGCTCTGACCTGCCGCAGCCAGGTTGAAATCCACGTGGTTGGTGTTGTCAAATGCCTTGAGTATCTCTTTCTTGGTAATAGTACTGTAATGAACACGGTCCGATGTTATGCCTTTATTGACCTTCTCCACAATACGCAGGGCTTCCACACCAATAAGTTCACCTTCCCGGTCAAAGTCAGTGGCAATGGTGACGTGGTCTGATTCTTTACCCAGTTTGCGAAGTGCTGCGACTATTTTGTGCTGGGTAGGAGTAGTAATTATATCAGCACTTATCAGTTCCCGGCTGTCAACTTTTTGCCAGTTGTTATACTCTTTAGGAAAATCCACTGAGACGATGTGACCACTCAGTCCCATGACCACCGTAGTGTCCCACTGGTATGTATCGACCCCGCTAACCCTTACCGACTTGGGTTTTTTTGGAGCCAGTATTTCAGATATACGCTTTGCAGTATTGTGTTTTTCTGTGATTATTAAATGCATCTAAGCACTCCGTGTTTCTGCAAGTCCAGAATTAGTGTTGAAATAAATTACATCAATAAATAGGTTTTGTCTGCTATTAACCAGAAACTAAGAATAAACAATTATTTTATATCATGCCCAATAAACATTAAGTAAATAACAAGAGAGGAAAATCAGATATGAAGACCATTACTTCCAGGCAGATGGATACGCTGGATATGAACTGTGAGTATCTGGGACTTTCCCGACTCCAGCTGATGGAGAACGCAGGCTCGGCAGTGGCTGCTGAGGTGATGAACCTTCCCACCAGGGAGCGGGTGTTGGTCGTGGCCGGCCTGGGTAACAATGGGGGGGATGGATCTGTAGCGGCCAGGCACCTGATCGGTTATGAAGTAACGGTATTACTTCTCGGTAAGACCAGTGAGGTCAAAACCCCTGAAGCTGCCAGGAACATGTCAATTCTCAAGAGCATGGGAATACCTGTTATCGAAGTGAGAGAAGTATCAGAGCTGGACCCTGACTCTTTCTTGGACTGTGATGTGATAGTTGACGCTCTTTTTGGGACCGGCATAAAGGGATCTATCAGGGAGCCTTATGCATCGGCCATAGACCTGATGAATAATGCTCCATCAAAGGTGGTCAGTGTGGACGTCCCTTCTGGTATGGATCCCGACGGCGGCGAGTTCGAAAAGGCTGTTCGGGCCGATGTGACCGTTACCTTTCATCTGCCCAAACCGGGTCTGCTGGAGCCAGCCGCCGCGGAGTATGTCGGCGAGATAGCAGTAGCAGATATCGGCATCCCGCCTGAAGCCGAAAACGTGGTGGGTCCCGGTGATGTGAAACTGGTGACCGGACGCAGTCCTGACAGCCATAAAGGTGATGGGGGGCGTGTGCTGATAATAGGTGGCGGTGCATACTCCGGAGCACCGGCCTTATCTGGCCTGGCGGCACTGCGAGCGGGTGCTGATATTGTGACCGTAGCGGCCCCAAAGAGCGTTGCCGGTATCATAGCTTCCTTTTCACCGAACCTTATCGTCAAAAAACTGTCAAAGAAACGTCTGCATAGGCAGGACATACCTATCCTGGAAATACTTATACAGGCCCATGACGTGGTAGTGATAGGAATGGGGCTGGGCAGGGATGATGAGACACTGGCCGCCATCAGAGAGATACTGCCATTATGCAATAAGGTTGTGGTGGATGCTGACGGCCTGGCCGCGATCGAGACACCGTTAAGCCAGTACGGGTGTGAGATGATAATCACTCCCCATGCCGGTGAATTCAGGGCATTGGGGAGAGATAAGGTGCCTCATGACCTTGACAGGCGTGTGGGTATGATCAACAGGTTCGCTGCCGACAACAACGCGGTCGTACTGCTCAAAGGGCCCGAGGATATTATTTCCAACGGGGAGCAATCAAAGGTCAACCACACAGGTAATCCCGGCATGACCGTAGGCGGGACCGGGGATGTACTTGCAGGTATCACAGGTGCACTGTTTGCAAAAAATAGTGCTATTGAAGCAGCAATGGCGGCGGCATATATCTGCGGGCGGGCAGGGGATATGGTGTACGAGGAGCTGGGGGTGGGCCTGTTAGCCACTGATATTATTGACAGTATCCCGGCTGCCATGAAACGGTAAATGGGGTGAGGAATTGAAGGAAATGCTTGTAGAACTGGAACGCAACAGGGTCAGGCTGGTGGTGCGCCACGGCGAGGATGAGACCATTATCAAACTGAACCTTCAAGAGGCACAAAAACTCTCAGATGATTTGAAACAGGCTCTTGAAGACTACCAGCAGCGAAAGCATGTCAGGATTGACTGAAATATGGATGACACTTTTACCCATATACACGAAGGCAGGGCCAGGATGGTGGATATCAGCAGCAAGCCCGAGTCTAGCAGGCGGGCTGTGGCATCGGGACATATCTGCCTGAAACCCGCTACCATCGGGGCCATACGCAGCCGTACTATCGAGAAGGGAAATGTGCTGGCCACTGCCAGGATAGCAGCGGTGCAGGCTGTGAAGCGTACCTGGGATACGATACCTATGTGCCACCAGATACCCATCGCCCATGTGGACGTGGAGTTTGATGTGATGGATGACAGGGTGGACGCTGTGGTGGAAGTGCGCTCGGTCGGGAAGACGGGGGTCGAGATGGAGGCACTGCACGGGGTGTCGGTTGCGTTGTTGACGGTATGGGATATGGTGAAGTCTGCTGAAAAGGATGAGACTGGGAATTATCCCCAGACTGTTATTTCAGATATCAGGGTTGTAGAGAAGGTTAAGGAAGGGATTTGAATAGTAATATTACGCACTCACACCCTCAGGGTTAACTTTTTATTTATGTAAATCGTGTAAACAATTATATGAATGGTGTAAAAATTATTTCCACGAATTACATCATTAAAACACTTTTCGACAAAGAACTGTATTACTTCACGATCCGCGACCTGGCAG
>JAMJFQ010000092.1 GCA_023544605.1 ANME-2 cluster archaeon
TATCCATTTATATTTCCTCCATTTAGTACAATAAGAGGTATCCCCTCTTACAACAGAAACACAATCATTTAATGATTGCTATAAAAAATTTATATTGTTAATAGTATTTAATGTTTTGTGCATTCGTCTTGATTTATCATTGAAATTACTCCCATTTTCAAAATCATTTATTATGTATGAAATATCTAATAACATGGTACATATCGGTGTAATGGGTAATTAAAAGGATGAATATTATGAAAAACACTAAATACAAAAAATATCTGTATGCGACCACTATTCTTCTCATGCTTGCAGCTATTGGTTTACTACTCTTTTACGCACCCGTACCCATAAACCCGGGTGAGCGCCCTACATTTACCAATTCCCAGGGACAGGTGCAATATATAACCACCGATGCCCAGTGGACGAACTATGTCTATAGTTTCCATATAGCATATTTCCATATTGCTATTGCACTGACATCGTACCTGGCATTCTTGATGGTGCTGGTATTTAGCATACTCTACCTACGAAATGGACGGCAGGAATGGGACATCAAAGCCGCGGCTTCGGCCGAGGTAGGAGTGATATTTGCAGGTCTTACCCTTATTTCAGGTTCGATCTGGGCAGGAGCTGCCTGGGGACATTATTGGCCGCCCGGGGACGTGAGGCTCAATACCTCGCTGGTATTGTTCTTTATCTACCTGGCCTATCTCCTTATCAGGCAGGCCATAGATGTTCCGGAGAAACGGGCACGCCTATCTGCAGTATTCGGCATAATCGGTTTTATCAGTGTACCCATCAGTTTCATGAGCATCCGTATCTGGTCCGCGACCACGACCCACCCCCTTGTACTGGGCCCGGGCGGAGGTGGTATGACAGGCAGTGCGATCATATTACCTATGATGCTCAACCTGGTTGCATTCGTACTGCTGTGCATTTCGTTGATCACCTACAAAGTGGATAATGTAGTGCTGCATGAAGAACTGCTGGCTGCCAAACATGAAAAGGGTGTGTAGCCTCCCCCAAATGGCACCCATAGCGGTTCAAACATTTTTATTTCGTACCATCCATACCACACCCCAGCACGCAAGGGTAAGTGCCAGCGCAACCCAACCGACCACATCCACATCAGGAGTATGCAAATAGGGGTGTGTTCCCACAATATAGTCAAAATAGTCCAGCACTATAAAGACAGCTAACAGTAACCCCATACGCCCGGCCCCGGGCCATTTCATATCCCGCAGCAAGGTGAGTGAACACAGCATCATGCCAATATGCAGCAAGAACAGCACAGACCTGAACATCCATGTCTGCGGGGAAAAGTAATAGTCAAAATCATATAACAGCACAAAAAGTGTCCAGATGCCGACCTTATTGAGCCCTATAAAGGTGAACGTATCGAACATATTGCTGCGACGTCCCAGGGAATAGGCTGCCAGTACCAGCACGTACATCATGGTAAAGAACGGGCTGTCAGGAATTAGCGGCCAGTAGTGCACTGGCGTTATCCTCAACTGCCATTCATAATAGTAAAAACCAAAACCAGTGCCAATGAGGGATGACAGCAATAAGAGGTATCTTGTAATCGGTTCGGCCTTGAATCGATGGAAGAATTCTTTGTATTCCATGATATCCCCTGGTCCCATCTATTATGATCCTGTAATTTCCTATTTCAAGTACGTTCCAGGGGCCGTGCAGGTACTCCACCCGAAAAACCATCAATATCGCTGTTTACCAGGGAATGTGCCGATACCACTGAACCGTCAGCAATACGCACCCCTGGCAATATAGTGGTGTTGGCACCCACCATCACGTCCCTGCCAATGACCACGGGGCCGGTCACATATTCTTTTATCAGGAACTCATGGCAAAGGATGGTGGAATTGTAGCCTATGATAGTATTGTCACCAATCTCGATAAGATGGGGGAAGAAGAAATCCATTGTAACCTCCGGGGCTATAGATACGTTATTTCCTATCCTGATACCCATGCGGCGGTACAGCAAGAGTTTAAAGGGAAATGAAGGCGAGTATCGGGCCAGCCACATGAGAATGTAATTAAAGACAAGCCGTGCCGGTGTTATCACCTGTTTCCAGTGCCATAGTGAGTTATGTTCCCCCTGGGATGGGAACCTGTTGAGAGTCCGATGCGCCGTGTTCATACCTCCTTGACGACCTTACCCTGTTCATGGGGAACGATCTTAAGTTTGCCGCCGGGGAATTCTTTTGTCAGTGGTTCGGTACCTCTTGCAGCGTTCACCCGGTCAAGGAATACTGCCAGGGCTGCAATCTCTGAATGGGGCTGGCTGCCCACGGCCACGTTCCAATCTGCTATCTGGTAGATATCAGGTGGCACCTTTTGGGCACCCACTACTACCATCAGGTTTTCTTCTTTTGAGATATCATCCATTACATCAGGCAGGTTCTGGCCGTACATGGTCAGGTGAACAACACGCCCCCCCACCTCCTTCCAGTTATGAACTTCCTGTTTCCATGAGTCCACTGACCTGGCAAAGAAGTTGCCACCCCACCGCTGTACTACTTCGTTCAGGCTATGTATCACTCCTTTGTCATTAGATGCAAGCAACATTCCACCAGCGCCCATTGCCCGGGCTGTCAATCCAACATGGGTTGTTACCCGCTGGTCCCGTTCGGGACGGTGGCCAAGTCGCAATATAATAATGTTCATGTCCCTATTTCCTTAGATTCAGGTATGATCAAATATAAATCTGGTCGCCATTATCAGGCGAGATGGCATTGACCTCCAGGTTATCGGTAATCCATGCTGCAAAATCGGAAGTCCTATCGCCATGGACACAAATTACCAGCTGGCATCCTCCATCCACCTGATTTCGCACCATTTCTTTCAGACCTGAATCGTCACTATGTGCCGAAAAATCATACAGTTCCAGTTCGGTAGAAAGGGGGATGGTCCTTCCTTTATCTTCATAATGCCCCCGCTCCAGTACCATCCTGCCATTGGTCCCTTCCACCTGATAGCCTGTCAGCAGGACCTTTGATAGGGGGTCGTCATAGATATGCTTGAGATAGTACATGGCCGGACCGCCGTTCAACATACCGGCTGTGGTCACGATGGCACAGGGTTCATCCATTACTTTTCTCCTCTCCCTCCCATCCACGATATCAGCGTACTTGAAAGCCTTATCAAGCAGTTCCGGGTCTTTCAGGTAAGCAGGATGTTGTTTAAATATTTTATACACATCTTTGCCCATACCATCCACCCATGACCGTATGCCATATTTCTCAAGTATCATGAGCACTTCCTGGGTTCGTCCGATCGCAAATGCAGGTATTATTGCCCATCCTCCATTGTCAACAGTGGCTTTGATGGAGTTTATAAAGGCTGCTTCCAGTTTCAGTCTTGGATTGTGTTCGGTTCCATAATAGGTACTTTCGACAATAGCTATGTCGGCTGAGGGCAGTGTTTCTGCCGGCCCGAGCAGGTTCGTGTCCCGGTTGTCCACGTCGCCGGTATAAACCAGACTCCCGCTCTTATTTTCAAGAAAAATTGATGATGAACCGGGGATATGTCCCGCATCATACAGGGTGCATTCATATCCTGAAGCATCAAATGACGTGTTGTAATTCACGGTATTTGTGTGGGTCTCAAAGTCCCTGACATCCTCTATTATGAAAGGGAGCACCTGCCCCTTTGCCCGCGCGATCTTCATGGTATCTTTTGCCAGGAGCCCGCCAAGGTCTCTTGTCACCGGGGTCATGAAGATATCAGGCTTCATGTCCATCAGGTTTGGCACCACACCGCAATGGTCCAGATGACCGTGGGATACAATGACCGAATCGGGCCGAACACCGCCAACAGGATACTGGGGTGGTTCAGCGGGTTTCATGCCGTAGTCAAGCAGGATAGTGTCGTCCACCACCACAGCCGAGCGGCCGACCTCTCCGGCTCCTCCAAGAAATCGTAGATTTATTTTTATCGCCTCTAATAATTTTCAGGTTTAAGAAGGTGGATGAATACTTAATATTTGTCAAGGAAAAGGTTATAGGGCTGGATAACTTGATGTATCTGTTTAGTGCAATAAAAAGGAATTGCCAGCATCAGAATATATTTATGCCAGTAATACTTTAGTAGACTAAATACAACCCACAGTAATATTGTGATGTGAAGCAGGAGAACTATTCGGATGATAGGTGGATTCAATGAAGAACAGATTCGGCGGTACTCACGCCATATCATACTTGCCGAGGTCGGCGGTAAAGGACAGCAGAAACTGCTGGACTCAAAAGTGCTGTGCATCGGGGCCGGGGGCTTAGGCGCACCCATCATCCAGTACCTGGCCGCGGCCGGTGTAGGCACGCTGGGGCTTGTAGATGATGACGTGGTTGACCTTAGCAATCTGCAGCGTCAGGTCATACACGGCGGGAATGTGGACAAGTCAAAGGTTCTCTCTGCAGCCGAGTTCGTTGAGAGGTTAAACCCTGATGTGAAAGTGGTACCCTACGAGACCCGGCTGGATGCCAGTAATATTATGGATATCATCAAGGACTATGATATGGTGGTGGACGGTTCAGACAATTTCGCCACCCGGTATATGGTGAACGATGCCTGCGTGCTGACCAAAACCCCCCTGTCACACGGAAGTATCTTCAGGTTCGAGGGGCAGGTCACAACCATAATCCCCGGGGAAGGACCCTGCTACCGCTGCCTGTTCGAACATGCGCCACCACCGGGCATGGTCCCTTCGTGCCAGGAAGCGGGAGTACTTGGTGTACTGCCCGGTATCATAGGTGTTATCCAGGCAACAGAAGTGGTAAAATACCTGCTTGGCATCGGCGAGCTGCTATTGGGCAGGATGATATATTATGATGCACTGAACATGACATTTGATGAGATCAAGATACGCAAGAATCCCAAGTGCCCGGTATGCGGTGATGAACCCAAGATAGACAGCATACAGGAAGAACTCTATGGTGAATCGTGCAGGATATGGTAAAAACGGACGTGATAATTAATGGCAACAGCAGAACTTGACCTGAAGGGCGAAGTATGTCCCTTTACTTTTGTAAAGACTAAACTTAAACTGGAAGAACTGGAATCAGGAGACACACTTGTGGCTACGTATGACCATGAGCCTGCTATCGGGAATGTGCCCCGGAGTTTAAAGGCCGAGGGTCATAAGATCATCAGTATCGAGGAGATTGGAACCGGACTGTGGAATATCACGATAGAGAAGGCATGAAAGGCTGGAAATATTTTCCCCTGATGTCTTTCAACCTCTCATTTTTTCTAATAATGCCCTGACCTTCTTATATACAAGTATTTTGTACATTTCAGGTTGTGTAATAGTAAACAGGGCAATACCATCAATATACCAGGCCACCTCATCGACAATATTGCCATCAAAAAATTCATAGGATACCTCCCTGAAGATTCACCCCTCTACGAGAACATGAAGACAAGGGATTATCTCAGGTTCTTTGCATTTATCCACGATATCAGGAGGGATGAAGCAGACCGCCGCATCGACACACTGCTCAAACAGCTTAACCTTGAGGAAAGCAACAAGCGTCTGGGCACGTTCTCCAAAGGTATGAAACGCAAGGTGGCCATTGCCCGCAGTTTGATAAACGACCCCCAGATACTGATATATGATGAACCAGCTTCAGGACTTGATCCCCAGACCGCCCATTATATCATCGGTTTTATCAGGACCATGAAAGACAGGGGCAAGACCATCATATTCAGTGGCCACAATCTGGCACAGGTGGAGGATATATGTGACAGGGTACTCATCATGAAGGGGGGTAACGTGGCCGCATATGGTACCATCGCGGAATTAAAGGAACAGTACGGAACCACCGCATATAGTATTACTTACGAATCCGGGGGAAGCACACAGATACTGACCATCAGGGACATGGATGAGATGAACCGGGCGGTCAGGGAGATCGTTAATGACGGGGGGAGTATTACAGATGTGTCGGTTGAGGAATCTAACCTTGAGGAGATATTCCTGGAGTTGGTGGGTATTGGGGACCAGTAATACAATGAAAAATTATGGTACGACCCTATTATTTTATTGTACCGTTCATCTACGTTTAT
>JAMJFQ010000093.1 GCA_023544605.1 ANME-2 cluster archaeon
AATCCTCCCTTCGGTCGGATTAACTTGATTACATAATCTTATAGATTATATACAATTAAAAACAGATAGAAATGCTGGAGAACCTGCGCAACCACAATGAATCGAACCCCACTTTTCTGGGATTGAACATGAATCCAGCAACATATGCCAGGGGAAATAGATATTTTCTATAAGCACTAATACCACTTTATGTCAAGGGAATTTACGCAAAAAGATATTGAGATCTTCAACAAACTTGCTCCTGAACTGAACGGTAACATCAATTCCCCACAGGGGCATCAGTACCTGTTTCTCCTTCGTCCCCTATCCCACAAGGTGGCTGAATCCAGCGAAGATTTCAAGGAGCGGCTGCTTCGGCTCACCGATGAAGAACTGGAATACCTGGTTGACCTGAGCCTTTCGTCACAGGAAGATATCAGGGGATTGGCAGAGGGTGATATGGAAGCTTTTATCGAGGTCATTGATGAAAGATTACCACAAAAATCGCCACAGCTAAAGGATTTCCTGGGGCTTTTCGGTTGACCATTTACTTTTCCCTGCGTATGACACCGTACTTCTGGACCTTTTTCATCCTGGCAAGATTCAACACTCTTGCCATTTCCTTTTCTTCCAGGTCCCTGGATTCGATATAACCAGCCTCAACAGCCTCATTGAAAATCTCATATCCACGCCCTGACCTGGTAAATACCGTGGTCCAGCCATCAGGGGTACCCACACCCCCAAAACTGATAGCTGCATTCTCGGCGGTAAGGTCCGTACAGTATTTGCATGAGGAACTCCTGTATGGGTCCAGTTCACTGAGGTCATAGACCAGGGTCTCACTATCCTTTTCCAGTTCGATCTTTCCCCGCCGTATCTTCATGCTCTCGATATCATCCAATGTTAGATGTTTGGAAGCCACAAAATCCTCAATACCTTCGTGGGAGAATGTATCCATGCAGAACAATCCCAGAGGAAGGATATTAGCACGCATGAACATATGCAATAGGCCGTACGGGCTCTTGTATATCTTATAGACTGCATCGATATTACAGGATGGACCCACAAATGCGATACTGCGCATTCCCTGCTGGACTGCATTCATCAAAGCCTGAATGGTCATGCTGTGGGTATAGATGCTTCCCGCGGACGCTAAAAGTTCATCGGTAGTGGTGGCTATGATAGGGACAGGTCTCCATGGGTCATCCCTGGATCTCACTGTCACAATGGCACAATCGATGAGCCCTTCATCCAGTGCATAAGCTAGCATTGCCGTTACCACACCCCCGTCCTGGCCTTTGACCCCCTTCAAGGCTGACCGTGCTGCATAGGGATGCCTGATCCTGCCAATAAGCCCTTCTTCGGTGGTAATGGTACGAGGGCACTGGTTGTAGCAGATACCGCACGCAGTACAGGGCCCAATCAGCTTGGGTTTTTCCCCTTCCATGATAATGGACGGACAGCTTGCTGGACAGGCACCACAAGCGGCGCAGATTCCTGGTTTGATAATGTCTTTGCGCAGTCTGCTGAAGGATATCTTTTCTTTATCCTTTAGGCTGCGTTTGACCCTGACAATGTTCTTTGCCATGTCATCGAATTTTTTCTTGCATTCAGGGTCGTGGAAATAATATGTTTTGCCCTCGGATTCTGTAATGTAAGGGGTGGTCTTTGGAATTTCGCGTTTGCAAATAGGATCAATTGGCATGTCTATTACTTCCCATTATGGTTTAAAGAGTATTAGGTGATATGGTTTGCGGATTAACGGGCAATAACAAAAAATACTATCCTCTATTAAAAGAAAATAACAGGTAAAATCTACCTGTGGAAAGTCTAAGACTGATTAAAAGGGAAAAATCACATGAAACGGATCTTCAACTTTTACCTGCCAGAATCGTGCTCATAAGCAATGTTGAACCTGCCTTCAGAAAAATCAATATAAACGGCAGCTACCAGTACTATAATTGCCACAAGCAAGATAAGAATGGAAGACATCATCATCACCAGCGTGGCTGTTGACTTGAACACCAGAAAAGCGAGAGCCATTATGGCAGCCACTATTGCCGTTGCCAGGGCCAGATAATAAACTTTGAACTCTGAATCGACTAATTCTTTAAGCACGTTATTCACCTTATTCCATTCTTATTATTAGACATTCTTATATCTTTCCATCTTGTTATTATACACAGGAAATACTATGAAACACAAAATACCCGAACTGCTGTCCCCTGCTGGCAGCATGGATTCACTAAAAGCAGCTGTGGAGAATGGAGCCGATGCCGTGTATCTGGGGGCAAGGGAATTCAGTGCCAGGCAATCGGCTGATAATTTTGACCGTGAAGGACTGCTGGAAGCTATTGATTTTGCTCACCAGAGGGATGTTTTGACCTATATCACCGTCAATACCCTTGTGAAGGAAGGAGAACTCAATGATGTTACTGCGTATCTGGAATTGTTGTGCGATCACGGTGCAGATGCTGTAATTGTCCAGGATATTGGCTTGCTGGGGATGCTCAGGAAACACATGCCAGGTCTGTCCATCAGTGCAAGTACACAGATGACCATCCATAACAGTACAGGAGCAAGAATGCTCCAGGACCTGGGAGTGAAACGGGCAGTACTTGCCAGGGAAATGAGCCTTGATGAGATACGGTCGGTCCGCTCGAATACAGACATCGAGCTCGAGGTTTTCGTACACGGAGCATTGTGCATCTGCTATTCGGGCAGGTGCCTGATGAGTAGTTTTATGGGCGGAAGAAGTGGTAATCGTGGACACTGTGCCCAGCCATGCAGGAAATTGTATGAATTGCCCGGGCGCAGGAACACTACCGGATACTTGTTGAGTCCAAAGGACCTGAACCTGTCCTCCCGGTTGCATGACCTGATGGAAGTGGGAGTTGATTCCCTGAAAATAGAAGGCCGCATGAAGCGGCCCGAATATGTGGCCGTGGTCACAAAGACCTACAGGGATATCCTGGACAGGTTTTTCGATGACCCGGATGTCGCGATCACACCAGAAGAACAGCGGCGTCTTGAGACTATTTTCAGTAGAGGGTTCACAGAAGGGTATATATCCGGCGACCCCGGCAGGTCACTTATGAGCATGGATAAGCCTGGTAATCGCGGTACATTGATAGGACGTGTGACTGGATACGGCGGCGGTGGGCGAGGTAGAGTGTCAGTGAAGCTGGATGCCCCCCTCAATCCAGGTGAAGGGGTCTCAATCGGTGATAAAGGCACAGCTATCAATACATTATGGATAGGAAGAGAGAAAATTGATACCGGAGTTGTCGGTTCCACAGTGAGTTTTACGTTTGATACACCCGTTCCCAATGGTACTCCTGTGTACAGGAACTTTGACCCTGTGATGGTGGAATGGGCAAAACAGACATACCATTCAATCCGGAGAAAAATCCCACTTACTATTGAAGTAGAGGCAATGGCGGATAAACAACTACTGATAAAGCTGACTGACCAGGGTGAAATGACAGCCCAGGCAGTATCAGATACAGTCATCTCACCTGCCAGGCAGCGGCCGCTGGATAAAATAAGCCTGGGAGCACAGGTAAGCAAACTGGGTACCACGGTGTTTGTGGCTGACAATGTGGATATCCAGATGGATGAGAATATTTTCATACCAGTTGGGGTCATTAATTCTGTGCGGCGCGAAGCTGTGGAGAAGCTTGCGCAGCTGCGTGTCGAAAAGTACCGGCGCAAATGCGGGACAAACATACTCGATACAACCCGTCATGTGAAAAGTACCCGACCTTCCAGACCAATAATATCTATTCGCGTATCAGGACCCGATTACGTACATACCGCTGTGTCGGCAGGTGCACAAAGAGTATATGTTGATATAGAGGGGATCATTGGAAATATCCCCCTGACCGATGCAGCGATCGAACAGGCACACCAGGCCGGTGCGACCGTGTATGGCCGGCTGCCGGATATGGTAAAGGATGGAGAGGCCGACCTGGTCATTAATACGGTCAGGGGATTGAAGGCACCTGACGGCATACTTGGGGCTGCACCTGACCAGTTATACCTGTTTAAGGATATGGATATTGCACTGGCAGTGGACTATCCTGCCAATGTTTTCAACCGCCAAAGCCTGGATGTCCTGACCGGGATGGGGGCGGCCAGCATCACGGTTTCGCCCGAGCTTACCCTTGAGGAGATAGCGGGCATGTCTGAAGGGTACGAGATTGAATGTGTTGTGCAGGGGGGTGTGCAGTTGATGATATCTGAACATTGCCTGATCGGGGGCATCAAGGGATGCAGTAGTCCAAAAAGAGATGAGAAAGATGCCCGAGGATCGAGGGTCGACAGGCCGTGTGATACTCCTTATGCTATCAGGGATGAGAAAGAATTTACGTTCCCTGTCGAGCAGGATGCTCGGTGCAGGACACATGTTTTTAATTCCCGGGAACTCTGCATGATAGACCGCCTACCAGATCTGCTGGATGCGGGTGTTACGTCATTGCGGATTGACGGAGTACGATACAATAATGCCCAGGTGGGTGAGATTACGGGACTGTACAGGAAGGCCCTTGATTCCTGTATGGAAGCAGGGGGAGAGTTCGACGGCAGCGATTATCTGGCACAGATGAAGCAGATGTTCACAAGCGGCCTGACCAAAGGCCATTATTTCAGGGGTGTTCTGTGATGAGCAGAGTATTCCTGTCAGGTTCTATACGAGGCGGGCGGAGATTGGTCGATACATATCGATTTATGGCTGATGTGATGATCGGTGCGGGAATAGACGTTTTGAGTGAACATGTTGCTAGGGAAAACGTGTTTGCCCAGGAGAGAAACATGACCGAAGAAGAGATTTTTCTGCGGGATATGGCCGGTATCCAGCAGTGCGACTGCCTGGTGGCAGAGGTGAGCGTGCCATCGGTGGGCGTAGGATATGAGATATGTCAGGCTGTAGGTTTAAAAAAACCTGTGTTGTGCGTGTATGAACGGGGGTCAAAGGTATCTGCTATGGTGCTGGGGAATAAGGGAGTTCATGTACAGAGCTATGGTGGTATAGACGAACTGCACGATGTAGTACTTGAATTTGTGGTGTCAGTATGATCTAATCTGCCATTTTAAATTTAGCGATCCTTAAAAAGTATATCATACTGACAAACAGAAGTGTAGCTGAGATCAATTCTGTTATCTCATAGAACAATCCGATATCGATGATACCCCTGAGTTCCAGTACTTTGGAAAATTCACGTATTCCCCAGATCAGCATACCCATCATTAAATATAAAAATGGTTTTGACAGGTTACCTCCCTTCAGGAAAAAGTAACTCCTTATCAGGTTCGGGTTGTCATGTGTCAACTTATAAATGATAAGGGTCACAATAAATATTAAAATACCCACAATTCCATTTATCAATTCAAGATAAAACTCTATTTCCTCTGCATCCATTATGTATATTTATTAATATGTTAATATATATTCTTTTTGCATGTCAATTCCAGGTATATGGAGGATGAATACCTAACAAAAAAGGATTCTGGGGATTTAGTTGCTTAAAAATTCTCATTCCGATCCTATTGTTGGGGATAGATTCAGTATGAACTGTAAACTTATTTTTACTAGATATATCATAAATTTAAAGCTATAAATAAAAGTTGAAGAACTTTTTTTTTGTATATAAAGTATAACTTTATATGCTTTAGAAATATCCGAGCGTTAGCGAGGATTTTCTTGTCAATCAATCATTTTATTATTAAATATAAAAATCGTTGTCGAAGAAAGTACATTCAAAGTACAGTGTTTTGTAACTATTAGATAGCAAGAGGTGGTGAAGACAGACAAAAAATAATTAATTTTAACCTATATATTCCCCGTCTCACTCCATCCCGTACATATCCTTCAGCCCATGCCCTGTCGCCATACACACCACAGTCTTACCAGCCAGCACCCCCGCACCAGCCTTCGAGCACA
>JAMJFQ010000094.1 GCA_023544605.1 ANME-2 cluster archaeon
ACCTCACCCCCCTCTCACCATACTTCCCGGTCGTCCGCTCATAGACAGCAGCAAACACCAGTACTAAACCCTGCAGTCACATCCCTTCTCCTGCAATATCCTGACCTGTTCCTCAAACGAGGCAAGATATTCACTCTGCTCACTCTCACCGGTAGCCAGTTCATTATCAAGAGGAGTGTAGTGGTTATATCCCCTCCTCTTCATCTCCTCAACAAGTTCATCATGCCTCAGATACAGGGCATTCAGCCTGCCCCTCCACCGTGTTATCTCAGGATGGTGGGCATATCCTTTCTTATCATTTGTGATTATGGACCAAATGGCATGAAGTTCCCGATGCTCACCAAGTAGATGGTTTCGGCATAGTTTGTCAGGAGGAATGTCCCATATTCTCATATTAAGCTCACATGATAGGTTTTCCAGATCATATATCCCAATGAGTTTACTATTTGAAGCAGGAATAGTATATAATTATCCAATAAGCAATGGGAGTTCAAACGATAGACTGGGTTTTTGGGTCAAGACCGGTAATGATATCAGAGATCTCATTGAATGTCCAGATAGCGGTCTTTGCCATCATCATCTGCAGTATGACCTTTTCAAGATCAGATCCATTAAAACACGGTAAAATGGCCTCTATCGTCTTACCGCTGGCAATTATCTCAGTAATATATATGCTCTATTCTTCGATCATTGATTTCTCATCAGGTCTCCCATCAAATGCTCAGAATTAGCTCAGGGCCCATAAAATACCGGGATTTATTACCATTTTTTTGAGTATTCTGTTCGTCTCAAACCAGTGGAAATGGAAAGTAAAAAAGAACATGAGGATTACCTTTTTATTGTGGCTGGTAACCCTTGTACTTGGCATAATAACGTAGTATATTTTTTATAATGGAGTTTAGTTCAATAACTCAATACAGATTTATTTTTAAAAAACCTTATACCCATCAAAGCCCATATACATCCATCCAACAAGGAGGTCATAACGATAAAAGAAGAGATCTGGATCGAAAAATACCGCCCCTTCAGCCTGAAAGACATAGTCGGACAGGATGAGGTCATAAAACGCCTCCAGTCGTACGTGAAATCAGGCAACCTGCCCCACCTGATGTTCTCAGGCCCGCCCGGTGTGGGTAAAACAGCTTCTGCCATCTCCATTGCCAAGGAACTGTTCGGTGAGACCTGGACCAATAACTTCATAGAACTCAACGCCAGTGATGAAAGGGGTATCGATGTGGTACGTAACAAGATCAAGAACTTTGCACGCACCTCCCCCCTGGGTGAGGCTGATTTCAAGATAATATTCCTGGACGAGGCCGATGCCCTGACCTCAGACGCCCAGAGCGCGCTGCGGCGGACCATGGAAAAATATACCCAAACCTGCAGGTTCATTCTTTCATGCAACTACTCATCCAAGATCATCGAACCTATCCAGTCCAGATGTGCAGTATACAGGTTCTCCCCCATACCTATGGAAGCCATCCAGCAGAGAGTGGCCCACATTGCCAAAGAAGAAGGGATTGAGGTCACAGATGAGGGCATGGAAGCCATAAAATATGTATCACAGGGCGATATGCGTAAGGCCATTAATGCACTGCAGGCCGCCGGATTGCTGGAAAATAAAGTAGATATGGATGCCATTTACCAGATAACTGCCACGGCCAGGCCCGAAGAGATCGGTGAACTCATCGACCGGTCACTGGCCGGGGACTTCCTTGGTGCCCGTAAACAACTTGATACCTTGCTCATCAACCAGGGGCTTTCAGGAGAAGATATCATTGTCCAGCTGCACAGGACAATGTTCGACAAGACCATTCCGGATATCCTGAAAGTAAAATTGATGGACCGTATCGGCGAGATAGATTTCAGGCTGACCGAAGGTGCCAACGAGCGGATACAGTTAGAAGCGCTGCTTGCTTATTTCGTACTGGCCGGGAAAGGCGGATGACAGACAATCTATCATCGGTAACTGTTGCAACTGCCAGTTTCCTGTCCACGATACCACACTGGCTGTCCATCGTTATTATTGCCATGCTGCCCGTTTCCGAGCTAAGGGGTGCCATTCCGGTAGCATTGGCCCCTGCGAATGTGGGTGGATACGCGATGTCTGTCCCTGAAGCTTATATCCTGGCCGTGATAGGCAACATGATACCTGTTATCCCATTACTCCTGTTCCTTGAACCCGTATCTGATTTCCTGCGGCGCTGGAGGATTTGGGATGTTTTTTTCACCTGGCTGTTCACAAGGACGCACCGAAATCATAATGAACGGTTCGAGAAATACGGGACACTGGCCCTTACCCTATTCGTGGCCATTCCCCTGCCGGTCACAGGTGCATGGACCGGGTGCGCTGCAGCATTTGTTTTTGGTATCAAGTTCAGGCATGCGTTGCTGGCCATCTTTGCCGGTGTACTGATAGCAGGAGTAGTGGTGAGTGTGTTCACCCTGACAGGTATAAGTATATTTGAATTGTTCTAATACAGGTCAAATCGCAATGAATTAGTGTGATCTGAACATATCTATAACCCGTTATTATTCTAGGATGGGATCTTGATGATAAACTCAGACTGGGAAGGACCCTGGGTCACTGCAGACCATGCATTTGACATCATGAAACAGGGTATCAAGGGTGGTGAGCGTCTATTTGCCGCCGTCAGTGCCTATGACGATTACCTGGCATATGTAGTAAAGAAGCAGGACTATGAGCCTGGCAATACCCTTGCCCTGATCGCTCCCTTCCTGATAGCCTTTGACCTGGATGACTATTTCCTCACAGCCAGGGCAAAGGATAATGCGAATTTCATTGCCGGTTCGATCAAAGCCATCGAGATGCTGAGGAGCCATTATACTATGAATATCATCAGTACCAGTTACCACCAGTATGTGCATTATTCCACGTATCTGGCAGGGATACCGGTTGAAAATACCTGCTGCACGTGGTTCCCCATAGATGATTATGCAAGGGATATCTCAGATACCGATAAGACAATAATACGGCAGATGGCGCAAACCATACTGTCCATGCCGGAACTGGATATTGATGTGAACACCGACCCCCGTGAAATGGATGACGCTGTTGTGGATGCACTGCAGCATCTCGACAATTTCTTCTGGGAGGTACTGCCTTTTACCGGTTATGCAAAGATGTTGATGGAGGTCAAGCCAGTAGGAGGCAACCGGAAATATGAAGCTGTGGTGTCAGCTCTTGAGAAGGAAGGTCAGGAGTTGAAGTGCTCGGCCACCATTGGCGACAGCATTACTGACTTGAAGATGCTGAAAAACACGAAAGATGCGGGCGGGCTGGCACTCTCATTCAACGGTAATGAGTATGCAATATCCAACTGTAATGTGGCAGTGATGTCAGGTAACTGCATGGTCACGACGCTGCTTGTGGATGTTTTTGAAAGGAGAGGAATTGAGGCGATTGAGGTACTGGTCTCTGATTGGGGCTGGCCTGCCGTCAAAAAACTTCACGGTCAGGGTGAGGTCGATGAAAATATCTATAATGCCTTCAGGCAGGCATTCACCGGTTCGGATTTCCCACATGTGGTGTGGGTGACCCAGGACAATATGGACGAAACCATTCGATTCAGCAAGGATTATCGCAGGTCGGTCAGGGGTACGCAGATAGGTGCGCTGGGGTGATACATCCAAAACGTATTAAATCCTCAGGTTAAATCTTACTTTAATGTCTTATCCCAAAATCCCTCCTGACCTTCAACCCATCATCGATTTCCACGGCCACCTCTGCCCCGGCCTGGTACTGGGCTACCGGGCCGCCAAGGCGGGTATGAAACGCATCCATGCCATGCGCTCAAAAGATGAAGAACTGGTAGCTATTGTGGAAAACGATTCCTGTGCAGTGGATGCCATCCAGTTCATGACCGGATGCACGTTCGGCAAGGGTAATTTTTTTTTCAGGGACCACGGCAAGCATGTGTACACACTGGCGCTCAGGCCACATGGCCGTGGTGTGCGGGTAAGTCTGAAAGGCGATGTGTTCAGGGAAGAGGAGCGCGATGAGCGCATCGAGCAAATATTGAGCATGGATGAAAAGGAGCTGTTCGACGTACAGGACGTTACCGTTGATCTGCCGCAGCAGGCCAGGATACATACATCAGTACCCTGTTCCAGGTGTGGGGAACCTGTAATGGAGACCAGGGTCATGGAAAAGGATGGAAAAGGCTACTGCATTCCCTGTTATCATGAATTGCCCTGACAAAAAGTATAAGGAAGGGAGAGTGGAATATAGACCGCTCACTATTGTTACAGGATAAACGATAATGGATGTTTTACTATGGTATATGATGTGATCATAATCGGCGGAGGTCCTGCGGGACTTTCAGCAGGAATATATGCTAAACGTGCAATGATGAATACTTTGCTGATAGAAAAACTGGGCGTGGGTGGGCAGATCATTAAGACCCATATGCTTGAAAACTACCCCGGCTTCCCTGAGATAAGCGGCATGGAACTGATGCAAAAGATGGAAGAGCATGTGAAGACATTCGACCTGGAAATGAAGTTTGCTGATGTCCTGGAGGTCAAGAACGGAGGAGATGTTAAGACAGTTGTGACCTCTGATGGTGAGTTTGAGACCAGATCCGTAATTGTTGCAACAGGCACCAATCCCAGGAAACTGGGTGTACCTGGTGAAGACAAATTCACGGGAAAGGGAGTATCCACCTGCGCTACATGCGATGGATTCTTCTTCACAGGCAAGGACGTGGCACTGGTAGGCGGTGGAGACAGCGCTATCGTTGAAGCCATTTTCCTTACAAAAATGGTCAATAAGGTGTATGTTATCCACCGCAGGGATGAACTGAGGGCCGAAAAGATAAACCAGGAAAGGGCTTTTAAAAACCCGAAGATAGAGTTTGTCTGGAACTCCAACCTGCAGTCCATCGAAGGTACTGACACTGTTGAAAAGGTAGTGGTCAGGAACAAGCTCACCGAAGAGACCACAGAGATACCGGTAGGTGGCGTGTTCATGTATGTAGGTATTGAACCAGGTACTGATTTTATCGATGCCGACAAGGATGAGGCTGGTTTCCTCATTACAGGCGCTGACCTGTCCACTTCCATACCAGGCATCTTTGCAGCAGGGGACTGCCGCACCACGCTGCTGCGCCAGGTAGCCACGGCCGTGGGTGACGGTGCACTGGCTGCGGTATCGGCTGAGCGTTATATTGCACACCTTGAATAATATGAAACAGCAAGACCGGGTACTTGAGATGATCAGGCTGCTCAAGGCAGAATATCCAATCTCCAGGACTGCTCTGAACTATAAAGCACCCTGGCAATTACTGATTGCCACCATCCTTTCTGCCCAGTGTACTGACAAAAGGGTGAACATGGTAACTGAAAAACTATTCAGGAAATACCCCAGCCTGGAAGGTATTGCCAGTGCCGACATTATCGAACTGGAGCAGGATATTAAATCCACAGGCTTTTACCGGCAGAAGGCAAAAAACATTCTAAACGGCAGCAAGACCCTGCTGAATGAATTTGGAGGTGAAGTTCCCCGCAGCATGGAAGAACTTATCACCTTACCGGGAGTTGCCCGAAAAACCGCTAATGTCGTACTTTCCAGTGCTTACGGTATCACTGAAGGCATTGCAGTTGATACTCATGTAAAGCGACTGTCCTTCAGGCTTGGACTGACCGAGCATACCGACCCCAACAAGATAGAGCAGGACCTGATGGGACTCTCCCCTCAGGAAGAGTGGAATGACCTGTCCATGAGACTCATACTACATGGGCGCAATGTGTGTAGTGCCCGCAACCCCAAACATGATATCTGTATACTGGAGCATCTTTGCCCGAGGAAGGGAGTAGAATGAGCCTGGATGATTCTAAGAAT
>JAMJFQ010000095.1 GCA_023544605.1 ANME-2 cluster archaeon
GGCGGAGTGATAGCGATAGCAAAACTGGATGTTAATAACAAGCAGGATGGAGAAGATAAATTGAACTAAACTAAATTCTTTACTTTTTCCGCGGCCTTCTTCAGTTCATTGAGGATTAGGCCAAGTCCGCCTTCGTTGCTTGCCATTACCACTATAAGCGCATTCGGTCCAGCCTCATGGGTTATAAGACTGTTTTCATCCGTTTCCACAATAATCGACTTAGGCAATTCCTGACTAAGCCTCTTGGTAGTGGACTCAGCAGACATGTGAAGTGTTGCGGTCAAAGCCGCGAAGGCTTCACTATCTGATTCCTCGGCGACTTTTGAAACCATTAACAGCCCATGGCGGGATATTATCGCAGATAGCCTGATATCACCAACTGATTCCAGATCGGTCAAAACCTCCTCAAGCTGATCTTTCAATGTCACCATATCACATGCCTCCATCTCTAGCATGGCTTATTGCACCATTTAAAGTGGCTATGAAATAAATAACCAGGACCTGAAATACAGTAAGGGATATTTTCATGACCACAAATAGGTCGTCTCCAGGCAGTGGAGCAACAATATATTCTATCACTGCTGCAATTAAAAAAAATATCGAGCCAAAGAACATCAAAGTAAAAGATTTGGTTATTTTGGTGTATTCCAGGAACAGCCTGGAGCGGATGACATCCGGGTCATATTTTTTTAATGTTGAAGCTATTAGGAAAAAAATGACAACAATAATTAAGCGGACCATAAAGTCCACTGCACTAAAAATAAAATGTATATCTAATTCATGCATTCTTTTTCCCCATAGACAAATCTAAACTCAATATTTCAAAACGACTTAAATTATATAATACTATTTAGTTCTTGCTTAATTACATCAATCATATATAATGTTAAACAGTTCCCTGGTCGTATGAGATGAAATTAAACGAACATGGATTCAGAAACATTAGACGGTTGGCTTTTATGCATTAGCACTTTTGCCACAGCACTTTGCAGATCCTCATTTTCAATACGATCTTTATCATTCCGTATGGCAAACATACCTGCTTCAGTGGCTATGGCTTTCAATTCAGACCCATTTGACCCTTCTGTTATCTTTGACAGTTTATCAAAGTCAATGTCCTCTGATAATGTCATATTACGGGTATGTATCCTAAGTATGCTCTTCCTGGCATCTCCATTAGGTAATGGAACTTCAATAAACCGATCGAACCGCCCAGGTCGCAGCATTGCAGCGTCAAGAATATCCAGCCTGTTTGTAGCCGCCAGCAACCTGACGTCCCCCCTGGGATTGAAACCGTCCATCTCTGCCAGTAACTGCATCAGTGTGCGCTGCACTTCCCGGTCTCCAGCTGTCGCCCCATCATATCGTTTCGCTGCAATTGAATCAAGCTCATCAATAAATATGATACTTGGCGTTTTATCCTTAGCAAGTTTGAACAATTCCCGTACCATCCTGGAACCCTCACCGATATATTTCTGGACAAGTTCAGAACCAACCACCCTGAGGAATTTTGCACTGGTCTGTTGAGCTACTGCTTTCGCCAGCATGGTCTTTCCGGTGCCGGGAGGACCGTATAGCAGCACTCCATTGGGCGGGTCTATACCAATTTTGGTAAACGCTTCCGGTTTGGTCAGTGGTAATTCTACAGCTTCCCTAAGTTCCCGTATCTGCTCATCCAGCCCGCCTATTTGCGAATAGTCTACATCTGGAGATTCAATTACTTCCACACCCCTTATGAGGTGACTTATTGATGTGGGGAGGACCCCGATAACTGCCAATGTCTGCTGGTTCATTGCTACCTGTATACCGGCCTCCAGTTCGGATTCTTTTATGAACTTGGACAGTCCGACCACGAATTGCGGGCCTGTACTACTCCGTACAATGAGTTTACCATTCTCCAGCACGTCCATGATCGTTCCAACAATCAACGGAGCGGTCTTCAGCCGTTCAAGTTCACTTCGAAGCTGTCTCAACTCCCGTTCAAACTTTAATTTTTGGGATTCAGCATAACGTTTTTCGGCTTCAATCTTATGATTCTGCTCTCGTAACAGATGATTGCGTTCTTCCAGTTGATTCATCCTGTCTATCATATATCTGGAAAAATCATCATTGTCAAGTTCAGATGGAACTTTAATTGATAATCCTTTTGCAGGTTTGTCCTCCAAAATCTCTGCCATTTTATTAATCTCCGAATATTATTTAAGTCCAAACGATATATAGCCTTTTCGAAGGATTGGTTTTAATGCAATGTGAAATTTGCGGTGTTGAAATAATTGGTCAACCTAGAAAAGTAGTAGTTGAAGGGACTGAAGTTGAAGTCTGCGGTAAATGTGCCCAATATGGTACAGCACCCACGTCATGGTCCCCGGTCTCAAAAAAGGTCGCACCTGTGAGGAATGCACCCGCACCGCGTATGAAAAGGCCCAAACCGAACCCCTTCAATACTATGGATGAAGAGATCATCTCAGATTACAGTCGTGTCATCAGGGAAGCAAGAGAGGCAAAGGGATGGACTCAGGAAGAACTTGCTCTCAAGATCAAGGTAAAGGCATCCCTTATTCGCAAAGTAGAGCGAGCCGAGATAATGCCCGAGGATTCACTACGTAAGATATTGGAACATACCCTTGGTATCAAACTTACCGAGCGTGTGAGCAATGACATAATGGAAGACGGTGGCATGTTCAAAGGTAACACTTTGGGTGACATTGTAAAAATCAAACGTAAATGAATGAGGCTACGCCTGATTTACATCACTTCTCCTTCATTCCCCACTCGTTAGAAAATTACTCGAAGTCTTCTTCTGAGCGCAGGTCCATTTCGGGCATTCTGTCGATATCACTGGCAAGTTTAGAAAAAACGGAATGTTGTGGGCTCACAATAATTACGTGAGCCGGTGGATGTATTTTCTTTAACCTACCAATTGCCGAACTGGCATGGTCTCCCAGCGGGACAACAGCTGCACTACCACAACTACTCCTAAGTTCGGTATGCATCACGTCCACAAGTACACTATCAGCCGTTCGGGGATCCATTTTCTTCGGACTGTCATCAAATGACATGTGTCCATACCTCACAAGATCTCTAAGTGCAATATTTACTTTTGCACTGCTGTCTGCCCTTATTACAGCAAACGATTTCATTTTATGCCCCCTTATAATAGTTTTTTTATTAAATTACACAATAGCCAGCGTTTTCACAATATCTCAAGTGAAAAGTATTGCTAATGTATATTTATGTACTATTACCTTTACATACTTATACTCTTTGACAAAACTTTTATAGAACTATTCTGGGGTGGCTAAATGTTCTCTCATTCCTGTCAATTTCCAAGCATCTCACGTAAATCCAATTGCCTGGTATCCTTTCTTACCTGGAAGAACTCCCTTGCTATATTGGTCACTCTTTCCCTGTGTTCAGGCAAAGTGTACACTCCCATTCTCCAGTTATCCATATGCGCCTGTTCAAGATTGCGCACAATTGGGGATACCTGTTCAAGACTTACCATACTATCATTTACCACGATCATGGCTTTCATTTCAGTCATTTCAGGAATTCCAGGAATATCCACCAAGACAAATCCTTCAGGTACACCTGACTCGTCTGCAAGTTCCTGCTCCAGCCTTTTGGGATTGCTGCGGTAACGTTCCACCACATCCCTTGATACCGATGTCAGGCTGGCATAGAGTGAACGTTTGAAAAGTCTCCGGTCACGTATCCTGAATATCAATTCTCCTGCATAACCCCCGGCCTCTATTAGTGCTGTTTCCAGCATGGCATCATCCATTGACTGTAACACGGTCGGGTCAAGTAACCCTTCAGCTATGGCATGTTCACACGCTCTTAGCAGCATGGTCTCAGCTATCCTGCTCACATGGTGATAATATACAGTTGGGTGCATGAAGAACCTTGATACCAGCAAGCTCTCAGCTGCCTGGAGCCCGCCAGGACCGATCACAAATCGTCTTTCATGGAACTTCAGTGAATGTATCAAACGTTCCAGGTCGATGACACCATAGGCCACTCCTGTATAATGAGCATCACGTACCAGGTAATCCATCCGGTCCATGTCGATCTCACTGTTCAGTATGCTACCGATGGTGGTCTCGCCCTTTACGTGAGTGGTGATGGATGAAGGGGTGATGGAACATTTTTCAAGTACAGAAGCTATTTCCGGTGCTTTGAGTATAGAGGATATTTCATCATGTCCGCGCCTGGTGTAGCGGCGGATGAGTTCTTCTGTGACATGGGAGAAGGGACCGTGCCCCACATCATGCAAAAGGGCAGCAGCTTTTATTTCTGCTGGATGTGGAACTTCAACGTGTTCTAGTAGCTGGCATGTGAGATGATAGGTACCAAGCGAGTGCTCGAACCGGGTATGGTTGGCCCCTGGATAGACCAGGTGGGATAAACCCAGCTGACGGATACGCCGCAATCGCTGCATCTGTGGAGTATCGAGCAGGGCCTGGGCCATTTCGTCCAGTTCTATATAGCCGTGTACAGGGTCCCGTACCACTTTCATGGTAATGGAATTATATTTAAGCTTATTAAACGTATGGCATTGTTCGAGGTATTACCTGTTTGTCTATATCAGAAGATAGCGTTCAAGGATTGCGTGTGCATTACCGGCTCAAGGAGACCATTGTTACTATAGGTGCCGAAGATGAGCATTATATCGAAATAGCAAAAGAGGCTATCAGCACCCAGCGAAGCCTGCTTGAGGCGTATATCAAGTCAGACACGTTCTTTAAGGTCACACTTGAGCCTTATGATGTGCCTGTATCTGCTCCCAATATCGCCCATCGAATGGCAGATGCATGCAGGGCTGTGGGTATCGGACCCATGGGCGCAGTAGCAGGCACCATTGCAGCATTTGCAGTAGAGGCCATGCTGGATGAGGGTGCCGGATACGCCTTCGTTGATAATGGCGGTGATATTGCTTTGGTAACGGACCGGCCCCTGGTACTGGGAATATATGCAGGTGAGGCTTCAATTAAGGACCTTGCACTTGAAGTGCAGTCTAAAGATACGATCCTGGGTATTTGTACATCCTCAGGTACGGTGGGCCCGTCCATCAGTTTTGGGAGCGCCGATGCTGCACTGGTGGTGTCCAGTAATGTGTCACTGGCAGATGCGGCTGCCACAGCGTTGGGGAATGCAGTGGTTGATGAGGGGAACCTGGAGGAGGCGTTTGATGTTGTCAGGGATATAGACGGTATCCAGGGGGCTCTGGTGGTGAAAGGTGACAGGTTTGCAGTGTGGGGGGAAATGCCAAGAGTGGTGAGGGCGAAGATGAAGCCTGATTTTATTACGCGGGGATAATTATCTGGCAAAAAGTACGTGGGGGTCGGGTAAGCTGTATCGGAATTATAACATTTTCTGGTAAATAAAACGTAAACGCATTAGCTAACAGGTTGATAATACTAATATACATAGAAAAAGGAGAGTGAGCATAGCAGCGATCCAAAGTTCCCAAGGGCTCTCGCACCTCAGTACAATAAGGAACGTGGGAAGGCTTTTCTACTGTGTTCGGGATGGGTACAGGAGTTTCCCCTCCGCTATGGCCGCTATACTCACATATGAGATGTGTATGTGCGAATTACAACCTGGATATCGCCTGAAATGAGCCCCGAAGGACTCACATTCTTGACAATCCTACTTTATAGATCAGCAGGAGTGACACGGACAGTTAGTGGCCGCGGACTGAACACCTCGTTGCCTTGGTGCGTACATCCCGACTCTATCAACCTCATC
>JAMJFQ010000096.1 GCA_023544605.1 ANME-2 cluster archaeon
ATTGCCGTTAAATTGCCGTTAAATTGCCGTTAAATACCCGATAACCCACCGATAAAATATAACTCCGTCCCCTTTTTGACGGGTCAGCAATCTCTAACCACCCCTCTGTGACCCAATCTTTCAGCAGGTTACGTGCCATCCGCTGAGAAAGTCCCAGAGTTCGGGCAACATCAGTAGCAGTTATTCGCTCCCTACTTGCAAAAAGAGATAGCACTACCCGCTGCCGGGGGTCAAGCTTCCGTAAAGCTTCAGGCTCAATTTGCACTTCATCTCCAACCCTGCTCAGTGCCTCCTCTTTGGCGAATGTGAAAACATCGGCTAATATCCTGGTAAAATATTCTACCCAGCCAGTGAGGTCTGCTTCGGCCCGGCCTTCGTAGTAATTATGATGGGGATGGACCGACAGAGCATGATAATATGCCCCAAGGTCCCGGGCGTGGTGTTCTTCCAGAGAAAAGAAGCCGTTTAGACTGTAACCACCCTGATGAAGTATGAAAGTGGCCAGCAGTCGCGCCGTCCTCCCATTACCGTCATAGTATGGATGAATCGTGACAAACTGGTAATGGACCAGTGCTGAAATGAGCGGGACCGGTAGGCCGTCCTTTTCAGCCTGGTACACCCATTTGATCAGTGCTGCCATAAGTTCTGGTACGTCCTTTGCTTCAGGTGGCAGGTACACTATTGCGCCTGTTGCAGAATCACGGATAACATTCTGCCCGTCCCTGTATGGACTCGGTCTTGCCCGCATGCCATGTTCCACAAGAGCATGCAGGCGTTTGACAAGGTCTTCAGTCAACGGCTTTTTTTTTGCAGCCCATTCTTCTACACGCAACAATGCATTCCAGTAGTTTTGCACTTCGCTTACATCCCGTTCTCTTCCATGAAAACTGACGTGTCTACCCTCGATGACCTGCTCGGCCTCGTCCAGTGTGAGCCTGTTACCTTCAATGCGTGTGGAGTAATGAGTGGAACGGATGCGGGCACGGCGGCGCAGTTCTTCCTGGACTTGAAGTGGAAGTGGTGTATGTTCAACTACTGTTCGGGCCGACTCTATTTCCATCAAAGCGCTGGCTGTGGTGGGGGTGAGGGTGTATTTGAAATAGTTATTTAATGGTGTCATACCTTCGAACCGTTCATTAGTTGGATAACTGAATTAGGCAATAAATATTTTAACAATTCTAAGCTACCTTTTACTTTTTCTGGATTAAGTGGATATTTGTCCCGAGGGTTAAGAAGATTCAAATATGCCGATGGCTCTTGATTGAACTCTCCATTATTATCTCGAAGATATGCTTTATAGCAATAACCATTTGAAACTACTACCACCGGACAATTTGGGAAGTATTCAGCATAATTCTTGACCTGTTCAGGCGCATAATCAAGTCCCTGGCTAAATCCTTTGCTTTCTAAAATAAGGGCACAATCTTCATTATTTGCTTTGTTTTTATTATCTCTCTGATATGGCTTAGAAAAACAAGCCACATCTATCCTTCTGCGATTCTGTGTTCCCAATTCAATCTTGATTTGTTGCTCTGGCCAGCCTATAGCCAACAATAAAGGCAAAATCAAAAACGTTCGTGTTTCATGTTCACGTATGTCTTCCCATTTACATTCACGTTGGTAATATCTTGCCAAGAGGCGTATTCTATTAAAAGTTGATGTTAAATCTTCAGCAGCACCCGGTCGTAGACCTTCTCGAATAAGAAACTCCAGCATCTCAGCATCTGTAACTTCATGTGTTACTTCTGGCTCAGGTTCAATGTCTGTTTTTTCCGGTACATTTAATAATGTTTCCTCTACAAGCGCTTTTATATAGTCTTTATGCACAGCCTGAATCGCACCCATTGTCAACCCTTTTACTTCAATCGGGATTTCAGGCTTATGCCATTCTACATAGCAATAAGCAGATAAATCCCAGCCATCAAAATCCTTAAGCCAATCTTTATCTTTGTTACCGTTTACTTTTCCATCTCGTTCTACGATTTTCCCGACAGCTATTATCTTAGATATACCACGCTTAAGGATAATCCTATCATTTGCCCTAACTTTGTCCATAATGGCATGTTTATCATCTCCAACAAAAGCTATACCATGCTTCAGGAACAACTCAGCATATTCTCTACCATAATATCCTGCTGATACCTGCCAATATGTTACACTCATTTCTTACATCCCTTAACCGTAATTAAAAAACCACCATCATTTTCGTACACCCTGCAACACATTAAGAAATTTAAAAACAGTGTAGATAAAATGTCCAGTTTCGATAAGCCAATGAATCTTGCAGTGAACCATCTAACACAATGTTCACCAATCCGTTTGCCTATCCATTCATTGCTTACACTCACTCCATCCCCTCCAACCTCTTTGCCACTTCATCGACCTCCCGCACAAGTTCATCTTCAGTCGGCAGGTACAGTTTATACTTCGAGGCAAAAATCTGCGTATTGTCCTCTGGCAATGTATAACGGGCGATGGTTTCCTTCTTGTCGTGGCACAGGACAATACCTATGGTATGGTTTTCGTCTTCGGTCCTGATGTCCCTGTCATAACAATTAACATACATCTGCATCTGTCCAATATCCTGATGGGTCAACTTGCCGATTTTCAAATCAATCAACACAAAACAGCGCAGCAAGCGGTTATAGAAAACAAGGTCAATATAAAAATGCTCAGCGTCCAGAGTAATACGTTTTTGACGGGCCACAAAAGTAAATCCCTTACCCAATTCCAGCAAAAAATCCTGTAAATTATCAATAAGGGCAGTCTCCACATCCTTTTCAGAATATGTCGCCTGCTCAGGCAGCCCAAGAAACTCAAGTACGTAAGGGTCTTTAATTACATCACGGGGAGAATCCAGTACCTGTCCATGCTCGGCTAGGGCCTTAATCTCTGCTTTATTGCGGCTCAATGCCAAACGCTCAAAAAGCAAGGCGTTAATCTGCCTGTCCAGTTCCCTCACAGACCAGTTCTCAGATTCAACCTCCTTTACATAAAAGTCCCGTGCCTGTTCATTGTCAATGCGCATAAGCAGAGTATAATGAGACCAGCTTAATTTGCTAGACAATGTCTGGCAATTTTGGAAACCTAGGTAAAACTGTTTCATATTTTGTAAATTCTGGCGCGAAAAACCCCTGCCAAACTCAGCAGTCAATCGTTTAGAGAGTTGTGCTAATGTTTCTTCTCCATACTCAGCGCGGGCTTCACCGTGCTGTTCATCCTCAACAATCAAACGGCCAATCTCAAAATAAGCATGTACCATTGCCGTATTGACTGCACGGGAAACGCCACTTTGCGCCACAAGCAGAACCCGCCGAATCTGACCATATAGAAGGGAAGCTGGATTGATTGTAATATCACTTCCAGTCATCAAGTTCACTCCCGATAGCCCCCATCTCAACCAGTTCATCCACAAAATCACTGATCTTCTGCGCAAACTTCCCGCCCTCACTGGCAGCCACCCACGCAGTCCTCACGCGCCCTGGCTCAATCCCCATATCAACCAGCATACTTTTCAGGATATCCATCCGCTGCTGAGCTTTAACATTCCCGGTCTGGTAGTGGCATTCCCCGGACCGACACCCTGCCACCAGCACACCGTCCGCGCCGCCTTTCAAAGCCTCCAGTACAAATGACGGGTTCACCCTGCCCGCACACATCACACGTATATTCCTCACATTGGTGGGATAGCCCGCACCCAGCGAACCTGCCAGGTCAGCAGCAGCATAACTGCACCAGTGGCACAAAAAAGCAACAATAAGCGGAGTCTCTTTAATATCCTGCGTCGCTGCCCGTACCTGTGCCAGTATCTGCCCATCAGTGAAATGCCTGGGCTGCAGGGCACCACTGGGACAGGCGGCCGCACAGGAACCGCACCCGCCGCAAGTTAACTCGTCCACCACAGCCTTATCGTCCACCACCGTTATTCTGTTGTAGGGGCATACCTCTTCACAGAGCCGGCAGCCGGTACACAGCTCATCAATAACCTCAACCCCAAACACATCTTTTGGGATACTACCGCTGCTCAGTAATCCCTGTGCCCTGGCCGCTGCTGCCATTCCCTGTGCAATGGACACCTGTATCTCCTTTGGCCCTGATGCACAGCCAGCCACGAACACCCCTCTGGTATGAGTATCCACGGGGCGCATCTTGGGATGAGCCACCTGGATAAACCTGTCCGGCCGCCGGTTCAGGTTCAACGTATTAATAATTTCACCAGCATGAGGGTTTGGCTCAAGGCCCACAGAGAGCACTACCAGATCCACAGTCTCGTCCACGATCTCTCCGGTCATGGTATCTTCATAGGTGATGACAGCTTCGCCGTCTACATCTTTCACCGATGCCACCTTGCCTCTGATGAATTCTACACCTTTTTCCTGGTTCCTGATATAATACTCCTCGTAATTCTCGCCGCCTGCCCTGATGTCGATATAATGTACACTGACCTTCGTTTCAGGATTCCTGTCCCTGATAAGCCCGGCATTCTTTATGGCAGCCATGCAGCACACCCTGGAACAATACGGGTTGCCCACAGTTTCATCCCTGCTGCCCACACATTGAATAAATGCTACCCTTTTTGCTGTATGTCCATCCAAAGGACGGACCACCATACCGTTGGTGGGGCCCGAAGCATTCAGCATCTGCTCAAGTTCCATACTGGTGATGACGTTGCGGACAATGCCATACCCATATTCAGGCTTCCTTGACGCATCAAAGGGCCGGTGTCCGGTAGCCACGATAATGGCACCCACACCAAACTCAACATCTTCTTCCTTCTGGTCAAAATCCACTGCCTCTGGTTCGCATGCCTTCTCGCACAATTTACACCCCACACAGTGTTCAGGGTCGACCACGGCCACAAGGGGTACAGCCTGGGAGTGAGGCAGGTAGATTGCCTTGCGCAGGCTCAACCCACCATCAATTTCCCTGGGCACTTCAATAGGGCACACAGTGGCACATAGTCCGATACACCCCTTGCACTTTGATTCATCCACGTATCTGGGTTTGTGCCGCACAGTGGTGTGGAAATCCCCGATATGTCCTGTTATCTCTTTTATCTCAGAATAGGTATGTACGGTTATGTTGGGGTGGTTCATGGCCTCAGTAAGCCTGGGAGCCAGCACGCACATGGAACAGTCGTTGGTAGGGAACACCTCATTGAGCTGTGCCATCCAGCCGCCCAGCATGGGTTCACGCTCGACCAGGTGCACTTTTATACCGCTATCAGCCATGTTGAGTGCTGTCTGGATACCTGTGACCCCGCCACCGATCACCAGTACGTCCCTGCTGGCCGGAACAGTCTCAACCGTAAGTGGGCTTAACAGCCTCGCCCTTGCCACACCCATTGCCACCAGGTCCTTGGCCTTCTGGGTGGCGTAATGATAAGAAGCCCTGTGTACCCAGCTGCATTGCTCGCGTATGTTCACTATCTCTACCATGTAGGGATTCAACCCGGCAGCTTTGGCCGCCCGCCTGAAAGTCACCTCATGTAATCTGGGAGAACAGGCAGTCACCACGATGCGGTCAAGATCAAGTTCCTCGATATCCTTCTTGATCTCATCCTGCCCCTGGTCCCCGCACGCATAGGTAATGTCCTTTGACACGACAACGTCTGGCAGGGTACTGGCAAATTCACGTACTGATTCCACATTCAGGTGGCCCGCAATGTTGCTGCCGCAGTGGCAGGTATATACGCCTATTCGCA
>JAMJFQ010000097.1 GCA_023544605.1 ANME-2 cluster archaeon
AGGTTCCGGTTCAGGCTCTGATTCAGGTTCCGGTTCAGGTTTGGAAGTAAATTCGGCCGATTCGATTTCCCTTGCGTTTTGCTCATCAGGTGTGGCTGTTGAATCACTAAACGTGAGCGGTTCTGCTTCAGATTCAGACGTTTCAGGCACTGCTACCCGTAAAGTCTCATCATCCTTATCGTTCATAATATACCCTCATAATGACAATATTTAGTAATATTATTTTTCAAATTTAGTTCAGTAATAGTTATCCTTTTTCATACTTAATCAAGTTTTCCGTGCCATAAGTAGATTCGTTCATTTGAAAAATGCATGGATACAAGGATACATATTGAGTAAAATTAAAAAATTGGATGGGAGTACAAACGAGGAAAGGGTGGGAGTGTATGAAAAACGGTAGAACCCCGTTTGTACTAAATAACTGTTATACACTTATTGTATAAATACATTTCGCATGGTTACGAACTAAAATTCAGACTTAAATAATATATTTTATATTTAAACACCCCTTCATTTCCACTCCAGAAAAAACAATAGCAACAAATACTTTCACTCCGCTCTTTATCAAAACATTCTTAAGTAAGTTCATCCTACACCAATCTGACAAATATGACCGAACAATCATCAGAACTCATCTGGGAAGAATTTATAAAACGCTATTATTTCGAGCAACTACTCTCCCTGGCAGGAGAATATCCGGAACGAAAAAGCCTGATCGTAGATTACTTAGATATCGAAAAATATAACATAGAACTTGCATACGAATTACTTGAAAAACCCGACACTGTGCTGCAGCATACTGATGGGGCACTCAGCAATATCGATCTGCCCATGGATGTAACATTGGATGATGCCCATGTCAGGATCATTAATCTGCCTTCGAAGGTAGATATACGGCAGCTTAGAAGCGATAACATCTCAAAACTCATTAGCGTGGTCGGTATCATAAGAAAGGCAACAGAAGTAAGACCTAAACTTACCACGGCTGCTTTTGAATGCCAGAAATGTGGTCACATTACTAATTTACCCCAGAGCAGCAGTAAGTTCGCCACTCCCTTCGAGTGCGATAATGAACAGTGCGGCAGGCAGGGTCCTTTCAAACTACTTGTCAAGGAATCTACATTCATTGATGCCCAGAAACTCAGGATACAGGAATCACCGGAAGACCTTCGGGGTGGTGAGCAGCCCCAGACCCTGGATGTTGACATTGAGGACGACCTGGTAGGCCAGGTAGCCCCTGGTGACCGTGTGACCATTTCCGGTACTCTAAAAAGCTTCCAGCGGGAGAAGGGTATGGTAAAAAGTACCTTCTTTGACCTGGTACTGGACGGTCTGTCCATCGAGAGAGAAGACCATGAATTCGATGAGATCGAAATCACATTAGAGGATGAAAAGGAGATAGAGGAACTGGGTAATTCTCCTGATGTGTATGACAGAATAATAGGGTCCATTGCCCCCAGCATTTTCGGGTATGACGAGATCAAGGAGGCAATGGCATTACAATTGTTCAGCGGTGTACCCAAAAACCTACCTGACGGATCAAGGATACGAGGAGATATTCACATGCTGCTTGTAGGCGATCCGGGTATTGCCAAATCCCAGTTACTGCGCTATGCTATAAAGTTATCGCCACGCGGCATATACACGTCAGGTAAAGGTACTACTTCAGCCGGTCTTACTGCTACCGCTGTCAAGGACGAGTTCGGGGATGGACGATGGACGTTGGAAGCGGGTGCCCTGGTATTGGCTGATAAGGGAATGGCTGCAGTGGATGAGATGGATAAAATGGCAAAGGAGGACAGGAGTGCCCTTCACGAGGCTATGGAACAGCAGACCATTAGTATTGCAAAGGCAGGTATCCTGGCAACCCTGAAGAGCAGGTGTGCCCTGCTGGGCGCGGCAAACCCTAAATTTGGCAGGTTTGACCGCTATGAGAACATTGCACAGCAAATTAATCTTCCTCCGGCGCTGATATCCAGGTTTGACCTGATATTCATATTGACCGATGAGACAAATACGCAACGGGATACAAACATTGCTGAACATATTTTGAGAGGGCACTTTGCCGGAGAGATCGATGCCCAGTATAAGAATGTCCAGTCATCAAAGATTACGCTGGAACAGATAGAGACTGCCATGGAAACCATCAAGCCCTCTATACAACCTGAGATGATACGAAAATATATCGCCTATTCCAAACGTCACATCTTTCCTATACTGGAGGACGATTCACGACAGATGATAATCAATTTTTATCTGAATCTCAGGAACCAGGGCAGTGACACCAACTCACCTATACCCGTAACTGCAAGACAACTTGAGGCGCTGGTGCGCCTGGCAGAAGCGTCGGCCAGAATGCGACTCAGTAATATCATAACCACTACTGATGTGAATCGCATTATCAGGATAGTCACAGAAAGTCTTAAACAGGTAATGACCGATCCAGAGACCGGTAAACTGGATGCCGATATAATCAGCACAGGCATGGCTAAGAGCCAGCGTGATAAGGCAAAACTGATACGGGACATCATTCGTGAGATACAACAGGATCATGATGGGAAGGCGCAGAAAACCGAAGTGATACTGCGGGCCAAGGAGGCAGGAATGGATGAAGATAAAGCCGAGGAATTTATCAAGAGACTGAAACGGGAAGGCTCTATTTTTGAACCCACAAATGGGTTTTTGAAAACCACATGATAACCATTACCTTTAATAGTCCATGAGCAATGCATAGACTATGTATATCAAGATATATGGGACCGATGAATCAATACTGGTAACTGTATGTGACAGGGAACTCATCGGCAAGACTTTGAAAGGCCCGGGTCTGAAACTGGAAATCGACAAAGAGTTTTATCAAGGTGAACTGGTAGATGCTGCAAAGGTAAAGGCAGTATTAATGGAAGCTACCACTGCAAATATTGTAGGGGATCGCAGTATTGAAGCTGCTATATCATGCGGAGCAATAGACCCAGCCTGTGTAATTGACATAGGTGGAGTGCCTCACGCCCAGATGTTCTGTGTATGATACAGATTTGTATGATGGGACGTGGGAAAAGGATATATCTATTAATTCAGATTATAAAATCATTTTTAGGAGAAATTTACATTGACAGAGGTAGAACCCCAGGTGACATATGAACCAGTATCAATATTGAGCGATGGTGATTTGTTTTCTGTTGTAATTGACAAGCACAACAGGTTCATCAAGGAATTCATTGAGGAACTGAAAGGATTGGAAGGTACTGTAAATAGCAAGCGCACAGAATACCAGCGTATCAATAAGGAACTGGAAGCCCTTGAGACCCGCATCGTTGTGCTCAGGGAAAAACGTCATCAATTATATTACCAGTCGACAAAATTACGCATTAAACTTATTGAGAACATTGTGGACAGTGAAGTCCTACTGCATCTGGAAAATGAGATAGAAGGTATTGAGAACAGGTTGCAGAATGCCAATATGTCTTCTGAAGAAGAACTGGAGTGTATCAACAGGATAAGGTCACTGGTTAATGAAATGGAACATAGTGTGCCTGATAGTGATAATGTGCAGCAAGTTTTCATAGCGTCAATCCTGGATATCCTCAAGACTGCTGAATCGGCACGCAAGGAACTGGATGATATACTGGGAACTCCTGACAAGCACAAAACTCAATCACTCGCTTTAAAAGAAGAGTTCGAGATGATGGAATCACGGCAAGGCTGGCTAAAACGCAGGATCGAACTTCACAAGGACGCCCTGGAATACTGGGAGAAGACCGTTTTAGGGGGTGAGCAGTCTTGAGTGATGCATCTGGTATGTCAGAGGGAGAGTTGAAGAACAAGACTAATGTGCTCAGGCAGCAGTTGGACCATAAAGAAAGGGAAATAAAAGCCCTTTACCAGGAGATGAACCTTCATAACAATGGTGCCAAAGAGCACAGGGCTAAGCGGGATGAGCTCAACCAGCAAGTTAAAGAACTCAAGGAATCAGCAACCCAACTGCGCAATAAGCGTGATGAGGTCAATAAAAAGATCGCTGAACTGAAAAAGCAACGAGACGATGTAAGGAGTAACAAGGATGGCTATACTGACAAGATAGGTGAACTGAAAAAGATACGCGATAACCTCAACAACATAGCCAGGGGTAGGCTCGAATCCCTCAATGAAGCATACCGGAGCGAACTTGAAAAAATCTCCACAGCAGACATACCACTTGAGTATGAACAGTCATTGATGAAAAGATTGGGTGAATTGGGGGGTCGGCTCAAAGCCATAAGGGAAGCAAATACCATACACAATGAGATGGGTGGCATATACGGTAAAGTGACTGAATTCTATCAGGAGATCGACACATTCAATGCCCTGATACACGACCTGGCCAGTGAGTCACAGTCTTATCATGAAGATATGTTGGATACGTATGGTAAAATGGACGAATTGAGGAAAAAGTCTGATGAATTTCACAATCGGTTACTTGAGATATATGAGTTCACTAAGCCCATTAAAGAGAAAATTGATGCCGCAAAAAACGCTGTTTCCCAAACCCGGGAAGAACTTGATATATATCTGGACAGGATGAAGGAGATACAACTTGTCAAGGACCAGAAAAAGCAGGAAGAAAAACGGGTAAGTGCTAAAGATAAGTTCCAGAAAAAGGGTCGTCTCAGTCTGGAAGACCTGAGAATGCTTATGGAAAATGATGAAATAAAGTTTGGATAGAGTGGGATGGAAAAATAATTGAATTGGATGTTCGGGTTCTACCCCAAACATCCTGGCCTCAGTAATCAGTCGTCGTTTTCGTCGTCTTCTTTTTCTTCTCTGCCCAGTATCTTCTTGACCGTTTCATTCATGATACTGATAACTTCATCGACACGCTTCATTTGTTCACTGTCGTATTCTATTTTTTTGTCGATGGTGTTCTTTACCTCGCGTTCGGTTTGTTTCATATTCTCTACAGAACTATCAATCGACACCTTTGCATTCTGTTTAAGGGATTCGATCTCAGATTTGAACGCCTCCAACTTATCTTGCTCATTTTTGATAACCTGTTCAGACTCTTCGACAAACTTTGTCTTGCTATCTTCAAGGGCTTTAATGGCCTCATTGGATTTGCCCAGTAATTCAGATTCAATAATGTTTTCAGCCTTGCGCTGGATCTTATTTAGCTTGTCCTCAGTTTCCGTGAATTTGCTTTCTTTCTCGTCCACTTCAGACATGAACTTTCGCATATCTGATATTTTATTATCGAGCTTATCAGAAACCTCATTTACCCTGTTGAGATGATTCTCCAGGTACTTTCCTGCTTTGATCAGTGCTTTTTCTTCATCGGAAACGGCTTCATCGCCCTCACTTGCTTTAGCTTGCTCAATATCGTCTAATCTTTGTGAAAGCTGCTTTAACAGTTCCTGATTTTTAGTAACCAGTTGGTCCACGTCTTTTGATTCCAGATCTTTTATCGTGGTTTCAAGACTCTTTATTATTTTGCTTTGCTCATCGAACAACTGTTTCTGATTGTCAAGTTGTGATTGAAGATCATTTAATGAATCCTGTGCCATTACAGGTGCTTGTGCGCTATTTGCAGGTGTTGCCTTTGCTTCAGGTTTTTGCTCTTCAGGAGTTGCTGGAGTATGAGGTGCTTTGATTC
>JAMJFQ010000003.1 GCA_023544605.1 ANME-2 cluster archaeon
AGTTTGGGAATGAAAACAGATTCTGAATTTTGATGTAATAGATCAACAAACAGATTCTGAATTTTGATGTAATAGATCAACAAACAGATCACTGCGGTAAACATTGTATTATATCACATAACTGGATTACGGCACAATACCAAAATCCAGTTATACAGTGAATATATCTTAAATAGATACGACTACAAATCTGTGTTAATCAGTGAAATCCGTGTCTTTTTATATTTCCAGACACTGATTAACACCGATTCACACAGATTTTACCTAAAGTCGGTGTCAACAAAATAACTGATTTTTGGAACAGTGCCTTAGCACATATCATCTGCTAATCCGATCCCTCCTTCAGCTCTCCTGCCGCCCCTTTTGGTTCACTTATACAGGGTACGCCGTTCTGATTTGCTCTCGACCGCCCTTGTGGTGTGGGGGGCTGGCTAGTGCTTTTCAATTAATCTGGTAATTTATTTTATGGAATTCGAAACATTATTACTGAACTAATTTTATGGATAAGTCCTTCATTTCCAATGGAGACAGCCCTTCTCAAGATACTCTCCGCCGCCCGTCCTCTTCACTCCTAGGCACTGTCCCTCTATCACTCAAAAGACCGCCCTGACTTATGCTACCGCCACCCTTTACCACAAGTAGCTACACCCGGTGCATCAGAATAGTGGGATTACCCTTCGCCCCATCTTTTTGCCTCAATCCTGTAGAGTCCATCTACTCGCTCTATTTTCGGGAATTCCCTTATCTCATCCACCCGGAACCCCTTCCCATCCGCTTCGAATCTCTCGGCCACAACGTTCCAAGGAATAGCAAAGGCAACCCGCCCCTTGCCTACACCCTGCCGCAGTTCCACTGCTAAAAACCCTTTCCTGCCTGAGAGCCTGAGGAAATCCGACATCCTGTCCACCTGGTGCGCTCCCTGTTTGTCTGTTGTGAAATGCTGGGTGAAATACAGTGCTTTCGTTCCCTTGTCAGTAGAGATGCTCTTGCATTCGATACCAAGGTAGTAGTCAGGGTGGAGGGAATCCACAATAACATCCAGGAACTGGTGGGTGAACCTGTGCTGTTTGAGTCTGAAAGAGATTCCTTTGATGCCGTTTTCCTGGAAAAATATGTTGAATGATCTTACAAGCTGTCGTTCGAACTCTGTCATATCATGCACCGCGTTGTACGTGGTGTAGTGTTTTCGTCATAACCATTTTAATGTTGCTATCAGTATTGCTATTATGTATCATCATATTCAATCAGGCACTATCAGGAACCATCAGGTTTAACTTCAATGAAATCTTATCAGGGGTCAATGAAAAAGATATATCTGGAGATAGGTTCTTCAGTGGGCCTGGTACTTTTATTCATCATTGCCCTGGTCATTGTTAACACAACATTTGTGGCTCATTCCGCTTATGGTAATGTTGCATTGCTCTTAGTTTTCGTAATCGTCGCTGGGATAATTGGTCTCAAGCTGGCTGAAATTCAAGATTAGCTGTTTCCCAAAAACCCGGGGGAAAGGTTTTTATATAAGATACTCTTACATTTAATTATTTAAACAGTGAAACAGGCATGTCTAAAAGCATAAATATGGACATATTGTTCAAAAAAGTACAAAAAGACCTGTCGAACCTAAAGGGAGTGAAAAAATCCCTGGTTGCCAGTCAAGATGGATATATCTTCAGCAATACTGCCGAGTCAATGTTAGAAATGTATGCAAAGGCATCGGCAGCACTGTTAAGGACAGCAGATACAGCCACAGCAAAAGTGGGTAGGAATTGTTCAAAACGGGTGGTCATAGACTACCCTAATGAAAGGCTTATAGCCATACGTGCAGGCCCCAAAGCCCTTGTGGCAGTCATTGCAAGAACCGGCACCGGACTGGATCCCCTCATAATAGAACTCGACAAAGCTGCAGATAAGGTCCGAGAGATAATATAGTCCTTCAAACTAAATATTTAAGGGTCTTGAAAACTGTCTGAGCTGACAGCATTTAACAGAGGTATACCCTTGACAAACACGTCAGGACCCATTATTCTCGGAATAGAAGGCACAGCATGGAACCTGAGCGCAGCCATCGTGGATTACAACGATGTAATAACAGAGACCACAGCTACTTATTCTCCACCCACTGGCGGCATTCATCCCAGGGAAGCATCCCAGCACCATGCCGACCACATAGGATCAGTAATCACAAAGGTATTTTTAGAAGCAGATGGTAAGGGAATCAATCCTTCTGACATTGATGCAGTGGCATTCTCCCAGGGTCCGGGTTTAGGACCATGCCTGCGTACTGTAGCTACTGCTGCCAGGGCACTATCCCTTTCGTTGGACATCCCGCTCATAGGTGTTAACCACTGCATCGCCCACATCGAGGTCGGGCGCTGGAAAACTGATGCCGTCGATCCGGTGGTGCTGTATGTAAGTGGAGCCAATTCACAAGTACTGGCATACAGGAAGGGGCGGTACCGGGTATTTGGGGAGACCCTGGATATAGGCATTGGTAACGCTCTTGATAAGTTTGCAAGAGGCGCGGGACTTTTGCACCCGGGTGGTCCCAGGATAGAGGAACTGGCCAAAGGAGCCACATCGTACATCCATTTGCCCTATGTTGTCAAGGGCATGGACTTCTCCTTCACTGGCATGTCCACGGCAGCATCTAACGCCCTTCAATCGTCCCTGTTGGAAGATGTATGTTATTCCCTGCAGGAGAATGCATTCGCAATGCTGGTAGAGGTGACCGAGCGAGCCGTAGCACATACGGGTAAGGACGAGGTACTACTGGCCGGGGGCGTGGGCGCTAATATGCGGTTACAGGAGATGTTGAAAATTATGTGCCGTGAGCGTGGTATCAAGTTCTATGCGCCCGAGCGTCGGTTCATGGGAGATAACGGCACTATGATCGCATATCTGGGACTAATAATGTACCAGCACCATACCTTCACGTCCATATCGCAATCCCATGCGTGGCCCAATTACAGACCTGACGATACGCCCGTGACCTGGCGCCAGGACTGAACACAATCTATCCATTTGAAATCGTGGGGTAAACTACGTATAACTATGGTGATTTATGCTCATATTCCGACAACAAAAGCAAAAAGGAATACTTATTTTATGCCTGCCATCGTCATAGGGCTGATGAATGCCAAACCTTTGGAATGGGCAGAAAAATATCGACCCCGGGTGTTGACAGAATTAGCAGGGCACCCTAATATTGTAAAAGAACTACTTGGGTGGGGGCAGGGCTGGGAGAAGGGTATACCTAAGGACAGGGCGCTGATACTGTACGGCAAACCTGGTATCGGCAAGACCTCTGCAGCCTTTGCATTGGCAAACCAGATGGAATGGGATGTAATAGAACTCAACGCCAGTGACCAGCGCACGGCAAGTATCATCCAGAAAGTAGCCGGTTCTGCAAGTATGATGGGGACCTTTGATGGCACTTCCGGACGGCGCCTCGTCATACTGGATGAAGCCGATAACCTGCACGGCAACTATGACCGGGGCGGTGCCAGGGCCATCATCAATGTTGTCAAGAACACAAAACAACCTCTCATCCTGATAGCCAACGAGTTCTATGACATGGACTCTGCGCTGCGCCTGGCATGTAAACCGGTACAGTTTCGGGTAATGAACAACACTACCATGGTGAATGTACTCAAATCTATCTGCAGGCAAGAAGGTGTCATGGCGGGTGTTGGCGTTATAGAGCAGATCGCCGACAATGCCGGTGGAGATCTGCGAAGCGCTATTAATGACCTGCAGGCTATCGCTATAGGGAAACATGAACTTGATGTGGATGATATCGTCACTGCTCCAAGAGATACCAGGGAAACAGTTTTTAGGGCAATGGACAAGATATTCAAAGCCTCTGACATGAGGTCTGCCCAGGAAGCTGCATGGCATGTGGATGAGAGTCCTGATAATCTTATCAACTGGATAGACGAGAACCTGCCTGTAGGATATACGGATGAGAGGGATATGTCGGCTGGTTTTTGCCAGTTGTCCAGGGCAGACCAGTTCCTTGGTCGGGTAAGGATCAGGCAGAACTACAGGCTGTGGCGGTATGCCAGCCTGTTCATGACAGGCGGTGTGGCTGCTGTTAAGACCCGGAACTATACAGGTTATAACAAATACCAGGCTCCTCAATTCTGGAAGAAACTTGGACAGACCAGGGCAAAACGCAATATAAGGGATTCCCTTGCCGGTAAGATTGGGGGTATATGCCATGTATCCAAGAGATATGCACGCTCAGACCTTATCTGGTTCTTTAAGCATATGATGAATAGTAAGGAACATGCTGTTGATGTGGCTGCTGAATTGGAAATGAATCCTGATGAGATAGCGTTTTTACTTGATACCAAGGCATCCACCAAGAAGGTCAAGACTATTTATGAGTCAGCCCAGCAATTGATTCAGGCACGAGTGGAACATGATATAGAGGTGTTCGGCGGATTTACACATACAGCGCCGGTAGATGAACATCAGCTTGAACTGGACTTAATTGAAGCAGACAATAATGGCGATGCAGATGAGCCACTGGAAGATAACATTGCCAGCAAAGGAGATACAAAAAACCAGAGTTCGTTATTCGATTTTTGAGGATTACACAGATGACGGGAAAACTGATAACACTTGAAGGTATTGACGGTTCAGGCAAATCCACGATGAGAAAACGCCTGGAACATCATTTCAGGGATGACCCTGGCGTGATATTTACCAGGGAACCCACCAGGGATTGGACAGGTGAGGCAGTGAACCGGGCCATAAGGGAAGAAACTGACCATTTGGCAGAGTTATTCTTATTTGTTGCAGACCATGCAAACCACCTGAGCAGGACAATAAGACCTGCCCTTGAAAATAATAAGACCGTGATATCTGACAGATACTCGGACAGCAGGTATGCATACCAGGGTGCCACGTTAAATGGGATCATCAATAAGCCCATGGAATGGGTTATAGAAATTCACAAAGGTTGGACTGTGGTCCCAGATAGTACTATCCTGTTCGATGTCAGCCCGGAAGTGGCAGTTTCCAGGGTGGGGAACCGTGACCATCAGACCAAGTTCGAGAAGATCAGTTTCCTGGAGCAAGTGCGCTCAAATTATCTTAGACTGGTAGATATACAGCCGGAGCGTTTCATTATTGTGGATGCTGAGCAACCATTTAGTAAGGTAGAACAAGCAGTGTTCAAAGCTGTAAAAGATAATATGGCTTAACAAATCACCAAAATAATAAAAATGAATGGTGGGCTGACCCTCCAGATTTTGGAGGGCTCCCGGTTAGGGACTTACGCTTGCATTCACCCACTCCTGCGCACGTACGTACATCGTACACATGCACCAACGTTCTTGAAATGAAGGAGGGAGGTCTGACCCTTCAAGACTATGTTCTGTCTTGTGCCTCTCACGGCAATGTCAGTCAGCTCCGATATGTTATCGGAAGCATATACCTTCACTCTTTCATTGCTAGCCCACGTAGCATGCACTTCAGTGGTGTCAGTTCTATTTCTGACCTCGAAATACTGAAGCATGGTTTATGTTGTTCTATACTCTATTATATTTTTTGGTAAATAACCAGATAACACCATTGAATATAAAATTGATAACAATTACGATAACAATTAGGGTAATGAATAGAATAACTGGCCCGACAATAACGAATTTAAATTGCCCTTGCAAATGTAATGAAACCAGTATGCCCTACCCTGCTCGTGGATGGGCGTGTCCCCCTTTCGCTGAATGATATTTCTCTCTGGGTACACTCCAGGGTGACCACCTCTTCAAATTTTGCAGAATTTATAGCCATGCGAACATCCCTGGCTTGCTCTATAAAAGGTGAGAACACCACAAGATATCCACCGGGTTTGAGCACCAGTAGGACATAGGGCACAACTTCAGCTGCTGTGTGCATATCAAGGGTTACCACATCAAAGGTCTCATCCAATGAACGTATTTCCTCAACTAAATCGCCCCCCCTGACATCCACGTTATCAAGTCCTGCTAGTGCAATGTTTGACCTTGCCACCTCTGCAAAATCCTCCCTTACCTCAAAGGTCACAACCTTCCTGGCAACAAGCCCCAGATAGATGGCAAGGATACCTGAACCCGTACCAGCATCCAATACAGTATCCTCTTTATTGAGACCAGTGTGGCCCATTATCATCCCGATATCTTTTGGACTAATAGGAGCCCCGGTTCGTTTTATAGAATTGAAAAGATCAATAGCCCTCAGGCGATATATCTCCATTTCAAAACCAAGGTGGGATGCGATAATGTCTCCATACTCCTTTTCCAGAAGTTGACCCAACTTGAAAACTCCCACTTCGGTATGAAGGTCTTCATTACCTGCACTAACAATATATTTCTTACCGCCCCCTTTAAGCAGTACAGCCACTCCCTGTTTCAAAATCTATCACACTCAATTGATACTATCCGTGTAATTGGTTTTATCACGGGACAGGTTTCTTCATTAACGTATTTGATAAATTACCCTCCTACTATTTCAAGCAGTCTGATTATTGCGAACCAGCAAGGAATGCCCGGTCATCTGGGGTGGGATATCCAGGTGGAGCAGCTCCAGCATGGTGGGGACAATATCCGCAAATATCCCTTCCAGCAGGCTTACATTTTCCATTTGTGATACAAAGACCAGCGGCACCCGGTTAGTAGTATGCGCCGTATGTGGGCTGTTATCATCATAGTATATCATCTGCTCGCTATTACCGTGATCAGACGTTACCAGTGCTGCACCACCGCAGGACTTTATTGCATCCAGCACCCTGCCCAGGCATTCATCCACAACTTGTGCAGACTGCACAGCAGCATCCAGCATACCGGTATGTCCCACCATATCCAGATTAGCATAATTAGCTATAATAACATCATAATTCCCGGACGTTATCCTGTTTTGCAATATTTCGGTCACTTCATAGGCACTCATCTCTGGTTGCAGGTCGTAGGTGGGTACTTTTGGTGAAGGGACAAGCACCCGTTCTTCTCCTGGATATGGTTTTTCGACACCTCCATTGAAGAAGAATGTTACATGGGCATATTTTTCTGTCTCAGCAATGTGAAGCTGCCTTTTATTGCATTTGCTCAGATATTCGGCCAACGTATTTTCAATATGCGCATGGGGGAATGCAAGGGGCAGGTTAAAGGTCTCGTCATACTGGGTCATACAGACAAAATAGATGTCTGGCACCTGTTTTCGTTCAAAGCCGGAAAAATCATTTAACGTCACGGCGCCTGTCAGTTCCCTTGCCCTATCAGGTCTGAAATTGAAGAAAATCACAGCATCGCCATCATTTATAGTGGGAGTGGCCTCTTTTCCTGACAACATCACAGTAGGTCTGATGAACTCGTCGTTCTCACCCCTCTCGTAAGCAGACGTCACGGCCTCCTGTGCACTGGATGCCTTCTCACCTTCACCCAATGTCAGTGCATTGTATGCCAGGCTGACCCGCTCCCACCTCTTGTCCCGGTCCATGCTATAATACCGGCCACTTACTGTGGCTATCTTCCCAACACCAAGTTCTTGCATTCGGTTTTCGGTCCGCATGATATATTGCAGGGCGGACCGGGGCGGTACATCCCTGCCATCCAAAAAAGCATGAATAAATACCCTGTCAAGTCCTATCTGCTTAGCCATCTCCAGCAACGAGAACAGATGGTCAATATGACTGTGGACGCCTCCATCAGACAACAAGCCCATAAGGTGAAGTGAGGACCCCATCTCCAGCGCATGATTAAAAGCACTTCTTAATACCTCATTGGAAAAAAAATCACCATTACCTATAGAATTATTTATCATGGTAATGTCCTGGTATACCACCCTGCCCGAACCCAGGTTCAGGTGTCCAACCTCGCTATTCCCCATAAGACCTTCTGGGAGACCCACCGATTTACCAGAAGACTCTAGAGTAGTATTAGGATATTCACTCAACAGCCGGTCCATCACTGGTGTATGAGCTAGAGCTACTGCATTTCCCTCAGCTCGCTGATTAATGCCCCAACCGTCAAGTATTACCAGAACAATCGGTTTTGGAACTACCATTATATAGCAACCTTCATTGAGCTATTTCTTCTTTCCGAAGAGTTCATTCATGGTAATAATACTTCCAATTACCAATACAATTACAGACGCAATATTGAACATTAAGGAAGTATTATAATCCTGCCATATCTCACCCGTACGGTTGGTGCCCAATGGAATAACTAACGGCTCAAGCAGTGTCATATCCATTTTAGTATACAGGTAAATGGTAATTCCAACAATGATAAAGAACACCCCAAATACCAGATCAGGTGTATATAGGGTATGTCTATACTCGATCTTCTTCAGCGGTATCTGGAATTCGCCAAGGATCTCATCTTCTACTATCCTTCCCTCTACCCTGGCCAACAATTCCCTGTACTTAGTACTAAGACTGTTTTTGGTATGTTCAGATATCTCCTGATTCTGGTACTTCTCTTCTATCCTGATAAGAGCTCCTTCAATTTTAGTTTTGATGCGATTTAGCTGAAAGATCATCTGTTCTTTTTGGACCATACTCTGCACCTTCTAAATTAATATATGATATTAATAATTAAGATATATAGCAATATATCTTTTACTACCATAAAAAAGAATAAGAGTACATGAAACTGTTCATGCACTCACGTTCATTTTTATTTTACTTCCGGGAAACCCAGATTGTGTGCACTCTGGTGGCAAGTAGTACATCCACTTGACATCCCGTGCTTTGAACCATGACATGTGGTACATGAAGGGATATGTCCATGTTGTGGATGACAGTATGCACAATTCTTGTTGGTATGGCCTGTGACCTTTTCTATAAGATGTCTTGCATTCTCTTCATGACATCCTGCACATAGGGTCGAAGGCGTATCTGCCGGATAGTCCACCTGGGTTGGGATGTGGCCTTGCAAATGACACTGCTTACAGTCTTGTTGAGTCATTGTCTCATCATGGCCTTTATGACAGCTGGTACAATCCAGCCAGTCCCCATGAACCGGGTGACATAGTGTGCAATCAAGCTCTGCATGCCTGGTTGGTTTGGTTTCAAATGTTGTCTCTATCACTGGAGAATGGCATTTAGCGCATTCATTCTCGCTGACCAAAGAAGAGAACTCAATATCCCTTGGAGCATGGGCATTTATGTGACATTGTGAACAATCCTCAAATCCTGACGGATGATACACACCATGACAGTCAGTACATTTTGGTTTATAACCATGCTGTGGATGACAGAAAGCACAACCTTTCTTGGAATGTTTACCTCCTTCCAGGTTTAATGATGCCACAGGTTTTACATGACATTCACCGCATGTCTGTTCAGACATGCCCCGTTCGTGTCCCTTATGACACGAATTACAATCTGTCACATCTTCATGAGGATTAATTAACCGCCGGCTGGTCCGTGAAATATAGTCTTCATGACATTTCAGGCAGCGCAACTTATTCTCAAGCGTCACTACCTCTTCCGGAGCCGGAGGTGCATCCAGGCCGGTCACATCATAAATGAGCATTTTTCCGATTTCTTTCTTGAATAACACTGTACCTAAACTTCCGGTTTCTTCATGGCACTGGGTGCATGTGATACCATGTTCATTGTGGAGAAAATCAAGGGAATCACCAGGAGTTATATATTTTTCATATTCAATTCCATGGCACATCTCACAGAATTCGGTTTTTGTTACGAAGTTCCAGCCTTCGGTTGCACTGAACACTACGATCAATGCCATTATTGCAATCAGTATTACTATCGTAATTCTTGTAGATAGTGCCATATCAATATCTCCATCCATTATTCAAAATTATACAACGCTTAGTTAATGATTGACTTTTTTGTGGTGTTAAACCTTCTTAACCTTTACGATAATGGTTGAATTGTTATTGCATTATTTCTGAATGGTAATATTTTTTTGCATAGATAACTGGCATCATACATTTACAATCAGAAAGTATCCAATGATTTATATTGTTCAAATCTATAGTAAGATATGAATTTGTATGAAAGCAGTCATTCTTGCAGCAGGAGAAGGTCTCAGATGTAAGCCTCTAACGCTTACTCGTTCAAAGGTAATGCTTTTCGCTGCAAACAAACCAATTCTGGAACATGTGATCAATGCCCTTGTACAGTGTGGTATTACTGATATCATAATGGTTGTGGGATATAAGAAAGAGCGCATCATGGATTATTTCCAGGATGGGGTGGAATGGGGAGTGAACATCATATATGTTGAACAAAAAGGTCAGCTTGGGACCGCTCATGCCATTAAACAGACCTCAACGTATCTGGATGATGAGTTTATTGTGTTAAATGGCGATAATATCGTAGAATCAGGTACAATCTCCGATATTTTGGAAAATCGTTCAGGTGATGCAACGATCTTGACAGTCACACGCGAGCAAACCAGAGGCTATGGCGTGGTTGTACATGATGACCATCACGTGCTGAGGATAGTGGAAAAACCTGTGGAAGACCTTAGTCATAATGTGAATACAGGTATATACATCTTCAAACCTGATATCTTCGAATTTATTAAAGCAACTTCCGTATCTGATACCGGGGAATATGCAATAACCGATACTCTGCAGGATATGATAGATGCAGGAAAGAACATTAGTTTTGTGCATTCAGAATCTACGTGGATTGACGCTGTACATTCATGGGACCTGCTGCGTTCCAATGCCTACTTGCTGGAGCGTTGTGAAAAGTCGGTAATGGATGGCACCATTGAAGAAGGGGCTGTGGTCAAAGGCAATGTCATTATCGGAACCAATACCATTATTCGTTCAGGATCATATGTAATAGGGCCGGTAGTAATTGGAAAGAATTGTGAGATCGGGCCCAATGCCGTAATACTCCCTTCAACAACCATAGGTAATAATTCAACTGTGGAATCATCGGTGCAGATCAAGAATAGTATTATTATGAACGATGTAAGGATAGGTCCGTTCTCATATATATCCAACTCCATTATTGGTGCAAATAACACTATTGGGTCACATTTTATTACGCAAACAGGCGAGAATATTTTAATCGAATTAATAGGTATACTTCACTGGGCTGAAAAACTAGGGACCGTGATCGGCGACGGGAATGATATCCAGCATAGGGTACTTACCGAACCTGGAAAGATGATATCCACCGGGTGCAGTATCTCATCTGGGGTCATTATCTCAAAGGACCTGCCAAGAGATTCCATAGTAATTTGAAAGAATATATTTGGGATGAACTAAAAACAATGTGCGGCATAGTCGGTTATATAGGGGAGGGGGATGCGGTCAGTATCCTCATCGAATCCTTAAAGAAACTGGAGTACAGGGGATATGATTCAGCGGGCTTGGCCCTTCTGGACGATGAAGGCAAACCACAGGTGTTCAAGAGTGAAGGGGAGATATCCCAGCTTGAATCGATCCTGCCAAAACTATCGTCATGCGTGGGTATAGGTCATACCAGGTGGGCAACCCATGGCAAACCCAGTACCGTAAATGCACATCCTCATGTTTCAGGGAGTATTTGCGTAGTACATAACGGAATCATTGAAAATTACCAGGAGTTAAAGGAAGCACTTGAATCAGAAGGTTTTATTTTTGTTTCAGATACTGACACGGAAGTACTGGCCCACCTGATAAACAAGTATCACACAGAACATCCGGGTGACCTCGCTGGTGCCCTGAAAAGCGCCTTGGAAGTAGTACGTGGTTCTTATGCACTGGCTGTGCTTAGCGAAGAGCATCCCCATGAACTTGTGGCTGCCAGGAAGGACAGCCCCCTTATCATCGGGTTGGGTGAGAATGAGAATTTTATTGCATCTGATATACCTGCCATTCTGAAATATACTAACAGGGTCATATACGTGGACAATCTTGAGATGGTCACGGTCAAAAAGACTTCGGTCCAGGTGTTCGACCTTGAAGGTAATCCTAAAACCAAGGAAGAACATATCATCCAATGGGATCTGGAGGCGGCTGAGAAGGCCGGATATCCCCATTTCATGCTCAAAGAGATCCATGAACAGACCAGTTCAATTCATGAGACACTGGCGGGGAGGCTGCAAGAACTCGAAGGTGATGTTACCTTCGAAGAACTTGGCCTGGATAAGGAGCAGATACGCAAACTTCAGAGAATCGAGATAATTGCCTGCGGGACCTCATATAATGCGGGTCTGGTGGGCAAGTACCTTTTTGAAGGGCAGACTGGCATTCATACAGATGTGGATAATGGTTCCGAGTTCAGGTATTCAAATCCCGTATTAGCACCTTCTACTTTGGTAATAGCCATCACCCAGTCAGGTGAGACCGCAGATACACTGGCAGCAGTACGTGAGGCTGCATCCTATGGTTGTAAGACCCTGGCTATTACTAATGTAGTGGGCAGTACCATGTCCAGAGAGGCATCTAACACTATCTATACCAGGGCCGGGCCCGAAATTGGGGTAGCTGCTACTAAATCATTCATTTCACAGCTTGTGGTACTTTATCTTTTAGCTATTCACTTTGCACGGGTATGCTCGATGATGGATGCTGACAGGGTGCGAAAGCTCTTATCCGAACTTCGCAAAATACCTGGGCATGTGGACCGCATCCTGATGGATAAGGAGAGGATACAGAAATGTGCTGCCAGATTCTCAGCATCAAAAGATTATTTCTTTATCGGGCGTAATATCAATTACCCTATAGCTCTTGAAGGAGCACTGAAATTAAAGGAGATATCATATATACATGCCGAAGGATATGCCGCCGGAGAATTAAAACACGGACCGCTTGCCTTATTATCAAAAGATGTACCAGTGGTGGCTATTGCCCCCCAGGGTCATACGTATGATAAGATACTCAGCAACATCAGGGAAGTAAAATCACGGGAGGCCTCTGTCATTGCCATTGCCGATTCAGATGACAATGAAATATCCAAGTACGTGGATGTGGTCATACCCATTCCGAAGACTGATGTAATATTATCACCCTTGCTCACTACCGTGGTTGTCCAGTTACTGGCTTATTATACTGCACTGGAGAGGGACTGTTCCATTGACAAACCCAGGAATCTTGCCAAGAGCGTGACTGTGGAATAAGGTGATGCAATGAAACTGTTCGGCTCATCAGGAATTAGGGGACTGACCAATGTTGATGTTACACCCCAACTGGCATTGAATGTGGGGAAGGCTGTCGGGAAGGGGCGCTCCTCGGCAGTGATCGCCCAAGACCCGAGGGTGGCGGGGAAGATGATAGAGGAAGGAGTATCGGCAGGGCTCATGTCAGCCGGGGTTTGTGTGACCCGGCTTGGTGTGGTACCGACTCCTACCCTTGCCTATGCTGCAAGGAACTTTGATGTGGGAGTAATGGTTACGGCTTCCCACAATCCAGCCAGGGATATCGGTATCAAGTTATGGAACCCTGATGGAATGGCCTTTGACAGTCGTCAGCAACAGAAGATAGAACAGGCAGTTGAGACGGCTGGATACATAACGGCAGATTGGGACTGTATCGGCACCACCAGCATGTATGAAAGGGGTGTTAAAGACCATATTAGTGCTATCATCGATAGGGTCGTACCACCTGATAACTCACCTAAGGTGGTGGTGGACTGCGGCAGCGGTGCCGGTTCAGTTATCACACCCCTACTACTGAGGAAGATAGGATGCAAGGTACTTGCATTGAATTCGCAGTTAGATGGCCATTTTCCGGCCAGGGACCCCGAACCCAAGGAAGTGAACCTGGGACTTCTTATGAGGACGGTGAAGGACTGGGGTGCTGATATGGGCATAGCTCACGATGGTGATGCGGATAGGATGATGGCAGTGGATGATAAGGGCAGGTTCGTAGGCGGGGACCAGTTGCTGGCCATATTTGCGGCCCATGAGGACGCAAAGAGCATTGTTGTACCTGTGGATACTTCCCTGGTAGTGGATGACGCCCTGCCTGATGCAAAGGTCATACGGAGCAGGGTGGGTGACGTCTATGTTGCAGAGGCAATGAAAAAGGACGGGGCCAAATTTGGCGGAGAACCATCAGGAAGCTGGATATTCCCGAGGCTGTCATTCTGTCCTGATGGTATTTATGCCGCAGCCAGGCTGATCGAGATAGTAGGCAGCGGGAAACTGTCGGAAATGGTGGACGTACTGCCCACTTACCAGACCAGGAGGACCGGAACTGCCTGTTCCAATGAACAAAAGGCAGAGGTAATGGCAGCAGTTTACGCCGAATTATCCTCATTGGGTAAGGTCAGTGACATTGACGGCATAAGGGTAGAACTGGATGAGGGCTGGGTTCTGGTGAGACCGTCCGGCACCGAGCCTAAGATAAGGATAACTGCCGAAAGCAGGTCGGGTGTGGATGATATATTTCATACAGTCTGCCGTATCGTAAAGTCGGCAACTGGCTCGACATGTGAGTAAAGTAAACATCTTTTTATTGTAACAGATATAAAACAGGAACAGTATGAAAGCCGTTATCCTCGCTGCCGGAGAAGGGACACGCATGCGCCCCCTTACCAGGCATTGTCCCAAAGTGATGCTTCCTATCGGGAACAAGCCCTTGCTGCAGCATGTCATAGAACAGGTAAAAGACGCTGGTGTAGACCACTTTGTCCTGGTAATAGGATACCAGGGTGATACTATTATCGAACATTTCGGGGAAGGGGACCGGTTCGGTATCAAAATTGATTATGTGATACAGGAGGAACGCTTGGGTACTGCTCACGCTATCGGCACTGCCCGTTCTTTGATCGATGAGCGGTTCCTTGTGTTGAACGGTGATGTGATGGTCACCACAGCACAGGTCAGGACCCTGCTTGAGCGGGATGAAGTGGCGGTAATGGCTGCTCTGGAAGTGGATGACCCTTCACAGTTCGGCGTGCTTGAAGTGCATGGAGGGCTGGTTGTCAAACTCCATGAAAAACCTGACAACCCCCCCACCAATCTTGCCAATGCAGGTATCTATGTATTCGAACCCGAGGTATTCGGAGGTATTGACAACACGTCCCTGTCATCCCGGGAAGAATATGAGATAACCAGGACCATCCAGGATATGATAGATAGCGGCATCCATGTAGGATACCAGGTACTGTCCGGCACATGGCAGGACGTAGGCAGGCCGTGGGACCTGCTGGATGCGAACAGGGAATGTCTTAAGACCATCAGCAATGATATCAAGGGCGAGATCGAGGATGATGTACACATCCACGGCCCGGTAATGATAGAAGCGGGTGCCAGGGTCCGAAGCGGTGCATATATTGAAGGGCCGGTCATTATCGGGCCTGACTGCGATATCGGGCCCAACTGTTATATCAGGCCATATACCAGCCTGGGCAGAGGTGTGCGTATTGGCAATGCCGTTGAGGTCAAGAACTCGATAATCATGGACCGCACACATGTTGGCCATCTATCTTATGTGGGTGACAGTGTTATTGGCAGCGGCTGCAATTTCGGTGCAGGGACAAAGGTAGCGAACCTGAGGCATGATGGCGGCAATATCAAGATCATGATAAACGGCAGTAGGATTGATTCCGGGCGCAGGAAACTGGGCACTATTATGGGTGATAACGTGCATACTGGCATCAACAGTATGTTGAACGTTGGTTCGGTCATTGAGCCAGGCAGTACTATCAAGCCAGGTGAATTTGTAAGGGATCATTATCCTCATGAATAGAACTTGAAAAATGGGTGAATGAAAGTTGAAAGTATCTGTTATAGGTTCCGGTTATGTGGGTACGGTTACAGCAGCGTGTTTTGCTGAACTGGGTCATAGTGTGGTATGCATAGATATCGACCCTGAAAAGGTGGATATGATAAACAGGGGCGAGCCCCCGATCTATGAAGAGGGGCTAAAAGAGTTACTGAAAAAACATGCTGCTAAGACGCTCAGGGCCACTGCAGATTATGATGATGCCATATCCAACACTGATATATCGTTCATCTGCGTGGGCACGCCGTCTGATGATGAAGGCAATATAGAGCTGTCCATTGTACGCGCAGCCAGTGAGAGCCTTGGTACCGCACTGGCAAAAAAAGAAGGATATCACGTAGTTGTGGTCAAAAGCACGGTGGTTCCCCAGACCACGGTAAAAGTAATAGTACCTATAATTGAGAACGTATCAGGTAAAAAAGCTGGTGTGGATTTCGGTGCTGCCATGAATCCCGAGTTCCTGCGTGAAGGAAAAGCAGTCTATGACTTCATGCATCCTGATAAGATAGTTGTGGGTGCTGTAGACCAGAGGTCAGATGATGCCGTATCCGCACTCTATGCAGGTCTTGATCGTGAGATAACCCATACTGATCCAAGCACTGCAGAGATGATAAAATATGTCAATAATTCGTTCCTTGCCACAAAGATATCCTTCTCCAACGAGATAGGCAATATCTGCAAGCAACTGGGTATCGATACATATCAGGTTATGGAAGCCGTTGGCAAGGATTTCAGGATTTCACCGTATTTCCTGAACTCCGGTGCTGGTTTCGGGGGTTCATGCTTTCCTAAAGATGTAAAAGCGCTGATAGGAAAAGCCAGGGAGCAGGGATATGAGCCTATATTGCTTGAATCCGTGGTCAAGATCAATGAGGCTCAACCCCTGTTGATGATCGACCTGCTGGAGTCAAGGCTGGGAGAGCTGAGCGGCCTGACAATATCTGTGCTGGGTCTTGCTTTCAAGAACGATACTGATGATATCAGGGAGTCCAGGTCTATACCGGTTATCAGGACACTACTTGATAAAGGCGCAATTGTAGCTGCTTATGACCCCATGGCTGCTGATAATATGCGCCGGTTGTTCGATGGTGATAGTATCCGGTACTGTGATAGTGCGGCACAGGCCCTGGAAGGCGCCAATGGCTGCCTGGTGATGACCGAGTGGGATGAGTTCAGGTCACTATGCAGCGAGTTTACTAAAATGGAGAGGCCGCTTGTGATCGATGGTCGTAATGTCGTGCATTGTGATGATATAGAATATGTGGGCCTCTGCTGGTGAGTGAGTTTCGCATGACCTCAAAACGTTGTGAATATTTTGGTGAATCAGTGATAAGGGATATGACCAGATTGGCCTTGCGTCATGATGCCGTGAACCTTGCCCAGGGATTTCCCGATTTCCCTGCACCCGAAGAACTTAAAAAAGCTGCCTGTGAAGCGATAATAGCCGACCATAACCAGTACGCTATTACCTGGGGCGCCAGGGAACTGAGAGAAGCGATAGCGAACAAGTCCGCCCAGTTCAATGGTATCCAGGTAGACCCTGAGAAGGAAGTGACTGTGACCTGCGGCACCACTGAGGCTATGATGGCATCAATGCTGGCGGTTATCGATTCGGGAGATGAGGTCATCATCTTTGAACCGTTCTATGAGAATTACGGGCCTGATGCCGCAGTTTCCGGTGCAGTGCCCAAGTTCGTGCCCCTGGAAGGAGATGATTTTACTTTTGATCATGATGATCTGGCGGCGGCGTTCAATCACCGGACCAAGGCACTGGTACTGAACACACCGAACAACCCCACCGGGAAGGTATTTGGTAAAGAGGAACTTTCGATCATAGCCGACCTTGCATTTGATCATGATATAACGGTGATCACAGATGAGATATACGAGCATATCATCTATGATGGGGCACAGCATACCAGCATTGCCTCTATGGGTGATATGGATCAGCGCACCATTACCATAGGTGGTTTCAGTAAAACATACAGCGTTACCGGTTGGCGGGTGGGGTATGCGCTTGCACCGTCCCACCTTACAGGTGCCCTGCGCAAAGTGCATGATTTTCTCACAGTAGGTGCACCTGCTCCATTGCAGCATGCTTGTGTTGCAGCCCTCAACCTGCCTCCAATGTACTATGAAGAATTGGTCAGCATGTATGATAAAAAGCGACATATGCTCTACAATGCACTTCAAAACAACGGCTTTAAGTGCACACTTCCCCAGGGGGCGTATTATATACTGGCTGACATTTCAGGTTTTGATCTGGGAGATGATGTCTCCTTTGCTCATTACCTGGCTTCTGAGATCGGTGTGGCGGCAGTGCCTGGTAGCAGTTTTTATAAAGTAGCTGAGATGGGAAGCAGTACGGTCAGGTTCACATTCTCAAAGAGTGATTCAACTCTCCAGGAAGCTGTCATCAGGCTGGAAAACCTGTAACATTCGCTCCAATATCGATGTACTTATTTACAAGGAGTTACTAATTGAAATTTTGGTGAGACTATGCCAGGTGATGAAAGATCTCAATATGGAGAAAACGTTACAATCATTACTAAGCCGATATCACTTGAAAATCCGATTATTGTAGAAGGTTTTCCTGGAATTGGGCTAGTGGGGAATATTGCCAGCCAGCATCTGATAGATGAACTTGAGATGGAATATATGGGAAGTATTGAATCGAGATATTTCCCGCCAATTGCAGTGCTGTTCAATGGTATTATCAATATGCCTGTGCGCATATATGAGAGTGTTGAACATAACATTTTGGCCGTCATTTCAGATATTCCTATTCATCCAACTATTTCATACGAGGTCAGCAAGGTCCTGATAGACTGGGCCCAGTCGGTCAATGTGAAGGAGATCATCTCAATTGCCGGGATAGCTACCATGTCTGCTGAAAATAAGGTCTTCGGGGCAGCTACCAACGATACGATGCTTGAGAAGATAAAGGAACATGTTGAGGTGTTCCAGGTGGGTACTATTAGCGGCATTTCCGGTAGTGTGATGACCGAATGTTATATGCGCAACATTCCTGCCATAAGCCTCTTAGGTGAGACAAACAGCCCGAATCCTGATCCCAGGGCATCGGCTATGGTTATCAAGATACTTAACAAGATCTATGACCTTTCCATTAACACTGAGAATCTAATAGACCAGGCCGAACAGATAGAAATTGAACTGCATAAACTGGCTGAACAGGTCAAGTCTTCAGAGGAGGGTGACCAGCCCAGACGTGAGTTCCCTATGTACGGGTAATATGAAATATGGGAGTGTAGTGAATGCAATATGTAGCGATTACAGGTATATCATCCCAGGTACTCAAGGACCTTCAGGAGAACCGTATACGTACTATTGAGATACACAGTCCCCACAATTTTTTCTCGGTATATTCTACTGATGTTGGAGACCTTATTTTCCTGACAAAATCCAGTTACGATGACATTAAGGCAGGTACAATAGGCATGTTGGCCAGGATAAAGGAACGGCAAGTAGCTATGCATCGTCTTGTTCACAGATCGGGTGAGATGTTTGAAGAGGGTGAAACTTTTGCTGCAAGGCTTCAACTGGAATTGCAGGGGATTGGCAGGGTGCGCACGGTCAATAAGGCTGTGATGGGACAGCCTTTCCTGGTAGATGCTGATAGTGTTACTTACCTGGAAGCAAGATGATGTCGGGATGACCCTGTTGTATCTGCAGTAGTACCAAAGAGTTTTTATGGTTAGAATACTATTTTGAAGTCCACTGGTCAAATCGGTAAACGCCTGTGGGCTCGTGGCTTAGCCAGGATATAGCGCCGGGCTTCTAACCCGGATGTCGAGGGTTCGAATCCCTCCGGGCCCGCCAGTTGATAATTGATCAAAAAAGAGTGCCTCGGTGGCTTAGGGGTATAGCGCGTCCTTGGTAATGGACTGCGAACGTTTCGCAGGACTCCAAACAGGACGAGGTCGGGGGTTCAAATCCCCCCCGAGGCTTCTAATTTTTTGTGTATAGTACACAACACTGTGGTCCTGATGGGTAAAAACCCGGTTTAATAATTTAAATTCGCATTAAAATAAAAATAGATATATAAGTTATTTATATGTTAATGTATTAAACCTAAATTAGGTGAATAAATGTCTGACATTTATGATTTAGTATCAATATTTTTCAATCTGGCCTCAATTATCCTGGGATTGCTCGGATTATATTTTGTTATCAAGAATTGGCAAACGTGGCAAAAAATAGGTGTGGACCTCATAAAAGCCAGGGCATTCCTTGATAAGAAATTTTTAGAAAAAAATTGGCTTTACCTGGTGATAGTTGGTGGAATAATCATGTTCCGTAGAATTTACCGGTATCTGGAACTTTATTCCACCGAATTTCCCGGGGTCGGAGTAATTGAGGTTTTGTTTGACTTTTTAGGTTTTTTAGTAATATTAATCCTTGTGTTAATGGCATATCAGTGGTATAAGATCATCCAGTCTCATATCTGAAAAATACTATTATCTTGTCACAGACCTGTTATTGGATTAATACCACCCTCACATCAAAACCTTTATGAACATCGATAACTACAATAATCAATGGTGAACAATATGGTCAAATTATCCCCTGACGTTAAGGAAGTAATCCAAAAACAGAAACCTCTGCCTATTGCAACAGCAGATAGTACCGGTAAGCCTAATGTGGTTTTTGTTGGTACGTGGAAGTTCATTGATGATGAGACTATAATGATCGTGGATAATTTCTTTAAAAAAACCGCAGTAAATCTCAAAGCCAATCCCAGGCTGTCCATTGTGGCTTATGATAGTGAATCCAAGCAGTCATATCAGGTCAAGGGTTCGGTAGATTATCTTGATGAGGGCGACCGTTTCGATGAAGCCAAAGCCATAGCACAAGCAAAGAACCTACCAGGCAAGGCTGTTGTAATATTCCACATTGAAGAGGTCTATGATGCCGTGTACGGAAAACATGCCGGTGAACAAATAGCTTAATAGTAATAATTATCGAATAAAATCTTTTGGTGATCAATTGACAGAAACAGCATCGAAAAAACAGAATGATAAAGACGTATACATTGGTGATGAATTCTCTGAAGAAGAGGATTCACAGGGAGAACAGGAGGTCAATGAACTGGAAGGCTTGTATGACCTTTTAATACCGCCTGGAGTACCTGAATCATTGATAGTGGAACTGGTGGATGAGTTTGATCTGGAACCGGTGACCAGACTTGCCAATGTTGACATCGTTGAAGTTGACCCTCGCGAACTTATGGCACTGCGCGGTGATTTGGAAATAGTAAACGAGGCCCACGATTACATGGTCAAGCGAATGCATGAAATAACGAATGGTGGATATAAAAGCCCGTGGGTAGATAACGATTGAACCTATCTGCTGCTATTTGATCTTTCCCTGTACAGAGCTGCACCCAGGGCATTGACCAGCTGGGGTGCAATCGGTACTTCTATTTTTGAATCCAGCACAGCATTTACTGCATCGACTATACCTGTGTTCTGTACCGTACCACCAATGAGCATTACCTTATCGGCAGGCGGGACCATCTGGGCGATACGCCGTGCAAAAGCCTGGTGCAGTCCGTATATGACGTCTTCCATAGTGTATCCCCCAACAAGCTGAGAGATCATCTCAGATATAGCGAACACGCCACATGTGTTGTTTATCTGTACTTCTTTTGTTGCCCGTTGGTGCATATCGCCCAGAGAGTCGACAGGTATGTCAAAATAGCGTGCGGCCAGTTCTAAAAAAGCGCCTGTGCCTGCACTGCACTTATCGTTTATAATAAAGGTATTACTGCGCAGGTCGATGACTTTTGTGTCCTGCCCGCCGATATCAATAATAACCTGTGCCTCTGGGTCATGATATCTGGCACCCAGTGATGCAGCGGTTATTTCAGTTATTGCAGTAAAGTGGGGTACTTTCTTCCTGAAATAGCCGGTGGATATAATGCGCTTTTCATCCTGTCCATCATCTATCAGTTCCCTCCAGCGATGGCTCGGCACAACTTCTGAGAAAATTATCTCTCCTGTTTCCATATGCACTATTTTGGCAGTGGTACTGCCCACATCAAGCCCTATATTCACGGCATTACCTCCAGCATCTCTGCAAAGGCTTCCAGCCTGAGCTTGAGCTGTTCAGAAGACGGGCGGGGCAGGTCGCCCTGGACGGTCAAGATGGGGTAATCAAGGTGCTGTCTGAATATTTCATCTTCCAGGGTATGATGGCAGGCAAATTGGGTATAATGTATGACTCCATCTACACGCCTCTGGCGCAGTTCATCCTGTATGAACCATACCCTGGTCTCAATGGGCCCGGCAAATGAGTACTTTGTATAATTACGGGCCAGGGAATCAAGGTCACACCCCCCCAGACGTATGAACTCGTACGGCAGTTCATCATATACTATATGCAATCCGAAACCTTCAGCCACCTCATGGAAGTCCGGATATATGGGCGGGACACCAATAAGTGCCACCCTGCTGGTATATTCTACATCTGCTTCGGGTATGCTGTCAAGTGTTCTTTCAAATGCATCCAGGTCTCCTGCCAGGTCACTGAACGATATCAGTGCTGAGAACACATCACTTGCCCGTGCACGGTCATTCACCCTTTGTTCATCCAGTGCCTTGCCCCTGGATTTCAGGTCAGTGATGCGGGTAATTATTCCGTCATCTTGTACGCCGCCAAGAAACAAGCTGAGTTTTTCCAGTTGTGATCTAAAGTAATCTGTATCCCCATCAAAGGGATAAAAGAAATAATGAGTAGGCTTACCGCTCAGCTCTGCTTTTTGCCCATCCACCAGTGCGTTGTGGCAGTCACCGCCGGCAACCACTACCAGCGAATCAATGTCCAGTTCACCGCTCAGGATCATATCCCTCCACACAGCGGTCCAGGCACACAGTTTACTAGCCGGACTTGAGGAGGAGCCAGGTACTACATTGTTCACATCCAGGGGGCGCTTACCGCATGCATAAATGAGTTCAGGCGGCACCAGGGCAGTTATACCGACCGTATCTTTCATCGGGTGACAATAGATTTGTTCACTATTATCTCTTACCCCCAACAGGCACTGTACCAAAAATCAGTTATTTTGTTGACACCGACTTAGGGTAAAATCTGTGTTAATCAGTGAAATCTGTGTCTGAAAAATAAATAGACACAGATTTCACAGATTCACACTGATTTGTAGTCGCATTTGCATCTGATATATTCGCTGTATAACTGGATTTTGGTATTGTGTCATTCGTATTCATTGCCAAATCCACTGAAAACGTTATGAAAGATTGGGATTTCGGAAAAGTTATTAAGGGTGCTGTTTATTGTTGTCATGTTTGATGCAAAGTAATATCATCACTTTATATTACAAATAAATTATGTATTTATTGTGATGATATTACAACTTTGTATTACATAACTGGATTATGGGACTGTGCCCCCCCAACATAAAGATTTAATCATATGAATCCTATGGGGGACTGGCATGAAACTATCGGATTTTGATTACCACCTACCACAGGATATGATAGCCCAGAAACCTGCCGACCCACGGGATTCTTCAAGATTGATGGTGCTCGATGAAAACGAGCGGCATCACAGTACTTTTTCTGAACTTCCCCATTTATCGCATTCCCAAGATCTGTTGATATTGAATGACAGCAGGGTGATACCGGCCAGGTTATACGGTACCAAAAATACAGGTGGGAAAGTAGAAGTGCTACTGGTTAAACGGCTTGAGGATAAGTACTATGAATGCCTGGTCAGGGGTAGGGTAAAGGTGGGGGGGAAACTCAATTTTACGACTCTATCAGGCACAATAGAGGAACGTGTAGACTCCCATACAGGATACCGTTATAATATCAGGTTCCAGTGTGATGAGGATTTCATGTCCTGTCTCTTCGTGGATGGAGTCATGCCAGTACCGCCCTATATTAAAGAGCATCTGGATGATGGAGAGAGGTACCAGACAATTTATTCAAGGGATGAAGGCTCTATTGCGGCACCCACTGCCGGACTGCATTTTACAGCACAGTTACTTGACAGGATTAAGAAGATGGGAGTAAGGCTGGCATTTATCACACTGCACGTGGGTGTAGGCACATTCATGCCGGTTCGTGCCGAAGATGTGGAAGAGCATACCATGGAGAGCGAATATTATACCATTGACGAAGATACCGCTCGTGCCATTAATGATACCATAAAGGGGGGAGGCAGGATAATCGTGGTCGGTACAACCACGGTCCGGGCGCTGGAAAGTGCGAATTGGCACAATGGCAACATTGCACCATCCCGGGGCTGGAGTGAGATATTCATACATCCCCCTTACCAGTTCAAGACACCCATCAGTGGTCTGATCACCAATTTCCACCTTCCAAGATCAACACTGCTAATGCTGATCAGTGCCTATGCTGGCAGGGATGTGGTGCTGGCGGCATACAGCGAGGCCATTGCTAAGGGTTACAGGTTCTACAGTTTTGGAGATGCGATGTTCATTATGGGTAACAAGGAGGGGAAGAATGTTTGAGATAGTGCGCCAGGAAAAAATGTCTGGAGCAAGGGTGGGAAAACTGACCACACCTCACCAGGTTGTAGATACCCCGGCATTCATGCCTGTGGCGACCAAGGCCACGATCAAGACGCTTACTCCCAACGAGATACGTGAGATGGGAACCCAGGCCATCATAAGCAATGCCTTCCACCTCTATCTTAGCCCGGGTTACGAACTGATCCAGGAGGCAGGTGGCCTGCATACATTCATGGATTGGGACGGTGCCATTTTCACGGACAGCGGCGGGTTCCAGATATTGCGCAAGGAGTTCAGGTTCAAACTGAACAACAAGGGTATAAGTTATGTAAATTCCAGGGACGCAAAGCGATATATGTATACCCCTGAGCTGTGTATGGAAATACAGGGTGCCCTGGGTTCTGACGTGGCAATGGTGCTGGATGACTGCCCGCCCTGGGGCAGCACCCGTGATGAGGTCATGGAGTCGGTTTGCAGGACAGTGAACTGGGGGCAGCGCAGCCTTGATGCCAGGTGCAATAAAAACCAGCTGGTCTTTGCCATATTGCAGGGGGGGACATATCCTGAGATGCGGGAAGCCTGTGCCAGTCGATTAGTGGATATGGACTTTGACGGTTATGGTATCGGGGGATTGAGTATTGGCGAGCCAAAAGATGTCATGCATGAGACTATCAGGCTGAACCTGACCCAGATACCGCCTGAGAAGCCCCGCTACCTGATGGGAGTGGGCTCGCCCGTGGAACTGCTGGAATCCATATCATTGGGGGTTGACATCTTTGACAGTGCATTCCCCACCCGCAACGCCCGGCACCAGACCGTGATGACCCGATACGGGCAGATGGATCTGCGGCGCTCATCCCTGGTTAGGGATTTCAGACCCATTGATGAGAAATGCGGCTGCTATACCTGCAGGCATTTTTCCAGGGCATATCTGTACCACCTGTTCAAGGAATCAGAACTGCTGGCCATGCGGCTTGCATCCATACATAATGTCCATTTCCTGCAAGAGTTGATGAGAGAGGCAAGGAATGCTATTTCAGAGGAGCGGTACAGTGAGTTTCGGGAACAGTTCAAGCGTGAATATTCAAGTCCGGCCAATACAGCCTAAGTCTTCTGGAGAGTTATCCTGAAAATACTGTTCTCATTTACCCATTTCAATACCCTGCACCGCTTATGGAATATGGACATAAGGTCAGGCAGTAGGGAAGCACAATCAGAAACCACTTCCAGTCTTTCACCGTGGGACATCTGCTTTAACCTTGAATTTGTCAAGAACAACGGGATAGGGCAGGTTTTTCCAATAGTATCGAGGAACTGGATATTCATTGTCATATCTCTTTTCTTCCTGTAATATTCTTTGCCAAAATACCGGACCTTTATTCTCATTATTTGGAATGAAAAATACATATTTAATAGTTTCCGTATTTGCATGGATAATGGTCTAATTGTGACAATATTGAACAAACATTATACAAATCGGTAATTATTGATTTAAAATAGTCGTATAAAAAAGCTTCACTGGCTGTGAGTTAAGTATTGTTTACATTAGCATTATACGGGATTTTCACACTATGTGCTTAGCCACTTCCCCGGCAAGTTCCTGGAACTCTTCCTGTGACGGTGTGGTCCCATCATATTTGTATTCAATGCCATCCCCGGTGTTTCGCGGTACAATATGGCAGTGGAAGTGGTGAATAACCTGGCCTGCCACTTCTCCGTGATTGATAACAAGATTGAACCCTTCAGGTCCTATAACTGCCTGTAAGCCATTGACAACCTTTTTTACCGTCCTGAACACTGCCGCAACATCATTGTCATCCAGATCGGTGATCTTTTCACCATGCTTTTTTGGTATGACCAATGTATGGCCCCGGTTGTTAGGGTTTATGTCCAGAAATGCGAGGGTATCATCGTCCTCGTATATGGTATAGCTCGGTATCTCTCCAGAGATTATTTTACAAAATATGCAATCTTCCATTACAAATCACCTTTTATGATTGTTCTGTGGAATATTCATGTGTTTGAACTGCATATTCCTCATTATATCCTTCATTGTTACGATCCCTTTTATCCTGCTATCCTGGATGACCAGAAGCCTACCGATATTATTTTTAGCAATGGTCTGGAGGGCATGATATGCCTCATGTTCAGGACGTACTGAAATAATATCCTTTGTCATAATATCCCTCACATGGACAGTATTGTGCAGTTCCATTGACACTTTTTGCACATCTTCGAAGGTTACAACTCCCATTGGGGGCTTATCCAGGTCTTCCTGCACTGGATATCCCATATGCTTGAACCTGAACATAACATCCACAAGCTGGGATATGGTCCAGTCCGGGGGTATATATATTAAATCCGGCGCATGGGTCATGACATCTTTCACCTTGATCCCTTCAAGGCTTATGGCAAAGAACGTTTCCCGCTCTTCACCCTGCGCACCATAGTACACAAATAACGCTATTAAGACAAGTATTATGTTTATTGTGAGCAAACCGAAAATTCCCATTAAGAATGCAAAGGTCTTACCTATCGAAACTGCCATGCGGGTGGCATCCATGTACGGCAGCCATAATGCCAGAAATGCCCTTAGGACACGGCCCCCGTCCATGGGAAAAGCTGGCAGCAGGTTGAATATACCCAGTACCAGGTTGTAGAAGGAAATGATCCCGGCTGTTATAAGTACCGCATTTTTAGCGTTCATCCCCATCTCGCCCATGTCCGCAGGACCATAATACATATAGAAAGCATAGGTCACTATACCTATAACCAGGCTTATGCCCGGACCTGCGGCAGCCATTTTCAGTTCAAGCTTTGGGTCGCGGGGTATTTCCTCCATCTGGGCCACTCCTCCGAATACAAAAAGGGTTATGCTCTTGATATCCAGTCCATTTCTTTTTGCAACGAATGAATGGCTTATCTCATGCAGCAGGATAGTAGAGAAGAACAGGATAGATGCAATGGTACTGAAAACAAGTTTTTCCATCAATGATATGTCCATGCCGTAGAAACCCAGTACGAGTGTACCTATCTGGAATTCAAATGATGAAAAGTAGTAAATGAACAATAGTAGTATAAAGAGGAAAGTGATGTGTAGTTGTATAGGAATCCCGATGACTTTTCCGATCTGTACTGACCATTTCACTGTGCTACCCCCTGTTTAAGTGATAGTAATCTTATTTTAACTATATTTAATACTTTACAATGGATATATTCAACGTATTTTTTTCTGCTGCAGAAGCATTAATAGAACCAAATAATACAAAATATAATACGAACGCGTCATTTCTTGTTAACAGTAGACTTAGTTTGGTGTATCTTTTCATGGCATTGTGAACACAATGAAGTAAGGTTTTCAGGCTTGTTCCGGCCACCGTTTGACCTTGAGGTCTGGTGGTGCACTTCATCGGCAGGCCGGCCGCACATGGTACACACAAATCCATCCCGCACCCTGGTCCTTTGTCTTTGCTGATGGGAAAGTGGTCCTGTGGGTGCCCCTCCCACAAAGGGCCAGCGCTCAAGCAGATCGATCCACCCGTCCAGTGCCTTCTCCTGCCCGCGCTCGGTAATGCCCCACCGCTGGCAATGGTCTACGAACCCGAGCAGTTCATGATAACCCTGGTAACCGGCGGACAGTTCGGCTTTCTTGCTCTGGAACAGGCGGGTGAGCCGCTGTATTTTGGTGCGGTGTTTCATGCTCCTTTTCAGGTCGGTATCCTTCATGCGGGCATAACAGGTCAATCAGCACATAAAAATGTTATCCAATATCCCGATATTTCCCAAAAGATTAATAAAATAAAATCAATAGTCCTTTACTATGGGGGACTTTACCGGTTCGGATTATACAAAGAAAGAACGTTTCCGCTGCCAGCTGATAACCTGGGGTGAGGCGGCAGGGATGTCACGTGAACTGGCACGTATGGTATATGCCTCCCGATTTGAACCTGATATTATTATTGCCATCGGCCGGGGAGGTTATGTACCTGCACGTGTGGTATCCGATTACCTGTTGTTCCGTGACCTGACTACCATCAAGATGGAGCACTGGGGTGTAGCTGCCACCATTGATGAGCAGGCTCACATACGGTTCGGCCTGTCCACCGACATATCAAATATGCGGGTGCTGCTCGTGGACGATATCACTGATACTGGTGATACACTGCAGGTCGCCCTTGACTATATCAAGGATCTTAATCCGGCTAAGGTGTGCACTGCTGTCCTCCAGCACAAAACCTGCTCATCCTTTATACCTGACTTCTATGTGCACCGGATACTCAAATGGCGCTGGATCATCTATCCCTGGGCTATGTTCGAGGATATCTCAGGGTTCATAAAGAGGATAGTGGGAAATGGATGGATGTCAGTGCAGGATATTCAGCAGCGTTTGTCACATGATTTCCAACTTTCAATAAGCATCGGGAAACTTGCAGGCATCCTTGAAGATATGGAAATGCAGGGTTTGATCGGGAGAAGTGGAAATGAGGGACGAAGTGTCTACAGGGATGTAGATTAATACTGCCCGAACTTAAGGAATTTTATATATCCAGCCATTTGTATCAGGTATTTCGCCGTACTGTATGCCTGATATCTCATCGAACAACCGGTTTGCAACTGGACCTATCTTGCCATCATTGATATTGATGTTGGTATCTTTATATTGTATCTCACCCACAGGTGATATGACGGCTGCAGTACCAGTGCCAAAGACTTCCTGGAGGCGACCCTCATTTGATGCCTCTATGACCTCGTCTATTGAGATGCGTTTCTCCTGCACATCCATACCCCATGACTTAGCAAGAATGATGGCTGTGTCCCTGGTAATACCAGGCAGGATGGAACCTTCCAGTGGTGGGGTTATTATCACATCATCGATGACAAAGAAGATGTTCATGGTACCCACTTCGTCGATGTACTTGTGCTGCTCGCCGTCCAGCCACAGTACCTGGGTAAAGCCTTTTTCCTGTGCGATCTTTGCGGGCAGCAGGCTGGCGGCATAGTTACCGGCGGTCTTTGCCTCACCCACACCCCCCTTTACTGCCCTGACATATTCATCAGGGACAAGCAGGCTTACCGGATTGAATCCTTCTTTGTAGTAGGCGCCTACCGGGGAGAGGATTATCAGGAAGCGGTAGGTGCTGGACGGATGAACACCAAGGAAATTATCTGTTCCAAAGACGATGGGGCGAATGTACAGTGAGTATCCTTTTGAGGTAGGTACCCAGTTGCGGTCCTGTTTTATCAGTTCGGTCATGGCCTCCAGGAATATATCCAGATCGATCTGCGGGATGCACATCCTTTCGTTGGACCGGTTCATTCGTTCCAGATTTTTCTCGGGGCGGAATATGTTGATGCTTCCGTCTTTGGTGTGGAAGGCCTTGAGCCCTTCAAATACTGCCTGTGCATAGTGCAGTGTGCACATGGCAGGTTCGAACTCGATCTTCCCATAGGGTTCTATCCTGGGATTGATCCATTTTCCATTATCGTAATCCATACTGAACATGTGATCGGTAAAAACATCACCGAAGCCCAGTGTATCAAAGTCCACTTCAGATATATGGCTGTTCTGGGTCTTTGTGATCTTGATGTTTGACATGATTGATTTCCCGTGTAATATTCGGTATTTCCGATACCCTATTACCGATAACCTATAATAAATATAATGGATAGGTAATTGTGTTAAGGCAACAATTTTCAAATCCATTATTGATCGGGCTGTCCTTAACTAAATCGATACGAGAATCCTAAAATCTGAAAAGACTTTTATTCTATTATCTTCAATAAAGCTGACAATTGAATATTAAATGTATCATAAAGGGAATTCTATGTTCACAATAAAGAATCATCTTGAAAAGCGGGACGGTCACCTTACCATCGGAGGGATTGACACTGTTGACCTTGTTGAAAAATATGGGACGCCGCTGTACGTGACGAATGAGCAGCGTGTCCGGGACAATTTCCGACGTTACAGTGAGGCTTTTCCCGATGCTGATTTGTATTATGCGGCTAAGGCGAACGGAAACTTCACCATCCTGCGTATACTGGCACAGGAGGGGGCTGGCGCAGATGTGTTCGGAGATGGTGAGCTTTACATGGCATTGCTTGCTGGTATCCCAAAAGAAAAGATACTGTTCAACGGCAATTCCAAGAGCGACAGGGAACTGGCAATGGCTGTGGAGACCGGTGTCAGGGTATCAGTGGACTCACGTGATGAGTTGAATACCTTAAGCCGCATTGCCACATCGCAGAACAAGATTGTGGATATAGCCTTCAGGGTCAACCCGGATGTATCCCCTGATACTCATCCCAAGATAAGTACCGGACTTCGGACATCCAAGTTCGGAATACCACACAAGGAAGTGGTTGCCGCATATAAGGAGGCAGTGGAACTGGGAGGGGTAAATCCAGTGGGAATGCACTGTCATATTGGTAGCCAGATACTGGATACGTCCCCATTCGACGAAGCTGTCAACCGTATGATGGACCTGGTGGAACAGGTGAAAAGGCTTGGCGTGGAGCTTGAGTTCCTGGATATGGGGTCGGGACTGGGTATACCGTATAAGAAGGGTGAACATGCACCTACACCTAAGGACCTGTCAGAAGTGATACTCCCCATCTTTGAGATGCGTTCAAAGGCTATAGGCGTAAATATTAAATTAATAATCGAACCTGGCAGGTACATTATGGGAGATACCACCATACTGCTGACAACGGTTAATACCATGAAGCATGCTGCCAAGAAGTTCGTTGGCGTGGATGCAGGATTCAACCTGTTGATAAGACCTGCCATGTATGACAGTTATCATCATGTAGTAGTGGCCAACAAGGTAGATGCCAAGGTCTCAAGCCTGTACACGGTGGTAGGTCCTATTTGCGAGACCGGAGATATACTGGCACATGACAGGGAACTGCCAGAGGTTGCAAAGGATGATATCATAGCCATACTTGATGCTGGTGCCTATGGTTTCAGTATGAGCAGCCAGTATAACGGGCGGCCCAGGTGTGCCGAGTTGCTGGTCAATGGGGCATGGGTGGATGTAATAAGGAAGGCTGAGACCTATGATGACCTGTTGGCGAACCAGCTCGTACCCGAGAGATTACTTTAGGAGGGTTGATGGGTGGTCTGTAGCGCGGTCTCTTTCCTGAACCAGAAGCGATTACGACAAATATAAATGTATAAAAAGGAATTGTGGTTAGCATATTTTGGGGTTTAGAACAAAATCACATGTATTGGAGAGAAAATCTTTGACAGTAAGTGTAGACAGATTCAAATGCGGATATTGTGGTGCATGTGTCAGTGTATGCCCTACAGGTGCCCTTGAGTTGATGGAGACCTGGATAGAAGTGGACGGATCATGTAATGATTGTGGGATATGTGCAAAGATATGTCCTGTGGGTGCGCTGGAGGTATCCAAATGAAAGACCGCTATGATGTAATCGTGGTGGGAGCGGGACCTGGGGGTTCTATGACTGCCAAGACAGCAGCCCTTGAAGGGCTAGATGTCCTGCTTATCGAGAAGCGTCAGCAGATAGGTGACCCTGTGCGGTGTGCCGAGGGAGTGAATAAGGAATACCTTAAGGAGTATATCGAGCCTGACCCTGCCTGGATATCTGCCGAGGTCAAGGGTTCTAAAATATACTCACCTGACGGCACCATGATAGAGATGAGTGAAGAACTTTCGGGTGCTGAAGTAGGATATGTACTGGAGCGTAAGGTATTTGACCGGGCACTGGCCAGGGAAGCTGCATTGGCAGGTGCCGAGGTGATGGTCAAGACCAGGGCAACAGGACTGTTGATCGAAGATGGTTTTGTGAAAGGTATAAAAGCAGAACATATGGGTAAGAAGTATGATATCAGGGCAAAGATCGTGGTGGGTGCTGACGGTGTTGAGTCGAAAGTGGGACGCTGGGCCGGCATTGACACGACGTTAAAACCAAGCGATATGTGTACCTGTGCCCAGTATCTCATGACCGATATTGATATTGACCCGGATTTTTGCGAGTTCTTCCTGGGAAATGAGATCGCTCCTATTGGTTATATCTGGGTATTTCCAAAGGGCAATAATATGGCCAATGTAGGGATAGGTATCACTGGAAATGCATCGGGTAAAGTCAGGGCAATAGAACTGCTGGATGATTTTGTGCAGGAACATTATCCCGGCGGAAAGGCCATTGAACTGGTGGTAGGAGGAGTACCTGTTTGTGGTACAATTGAGAGGACGGTTGCCAACGGGCTCATGCTTGTGGGGGACGCTGCCCGTCAATCAGACCCGGTGACCGGTGGTGGGATATTCAATTCCATGTGGGCCGGGGATATGGCGGGTAAGGTGGCAGCCAGTGCCATCAGGCGCTCGGACGTGTCTGCTGAGTCCCTGGAAGAATATGAGAAGAAATGGCGTGCTGAACTGGGGCGTGATATAAATATGAGTCTGGTGGTCAAGCAGCGGTTTACCAGATTAAGTGATCATGAGTTGAATACACTGGCCCATTCCCTGGAAGGTATCGACCTGGGAAGTGCTACTCTTATCGGGCTGTTGTGGGCCCTATTCAAGGCCAATAAGAAACTTTTATGGGATTTGAGGAGCATATTCAAGGGGATAAAGGATATCGAGATGGAAGTAAGTGCGGAGGTAGGATCATGAGCGATACAGATTTTAAGCCAAAACCCGGTTCTTTGTTGTTTAACAACTTGAAAGATAAGGATACTATTATACTTGCAGCCAATCCCAGGATAGCCCTGGTGAACAAGGGTATTTTCCAGGCAGCTAAGGATATGGATGCGGCGCTGATAGTTGAGCTTGCCAGGTCTGAGTGTGACCTGATGGGTGGTTATTCGGGGCAGAAACCTGCTGATTTTTCGCGAATGGCCGGTGAAGCGGCCCGGGAGGTCGGGTTTGATATATGGGCACTGCATGCTGACCATATCGGCATCAAGAAGGGTACACCCGAGGATATCCAGGCTACCAAGGAACTGGTGAGCGGGCAGATAGATGCGGGTTATACGTCCTTTGCCATTGATGCGTCACATCTGTTCAATTTCCAGGGTGGGGATCTGAGGGAGGAACTGGCTGATAATATCAATGCTACTACTGAAATTGGCAAACATATACAACAACAGATGGCTGGTAAGGAGTACGGCCTTGAAGTTGAAGTAGGTGAGATAGGCAGGGAGGACGAGTCGGGCAGGGTGCTGACCAGGCCCGAGGAGGCAGTTACTTTCATTACGGCGCTGAACAAGAATGGCATCCGCCCTCACGTGTTGGCTATCGCAAACGGCAGCGCCCATGGCAATACGTATGACGCCTTGGGTAACCTTATCGAGCAGGTGTCCATCGACATCCCCCAGACCATAGCTGTGGCAAAGGCGCTGAGGGACAACAAGTTGGATGTGAGGATAGCCCAGCATGGTATTACGGGTACGCCCAGAGACCTGATACATAATCATTTCCCGCGTGGGGATATTATCAAGGGCAATGTGGCCACGTTCTACCAGAACATGGTGTGGGACCTGTTCAAGGTGTACGAGCCTGAACTGTACAGTGATATCTGGAACTGGACAATGGAGAACTATAGAGAGCAGGCGAAGGGCAAGGCTGACAATGAGGTGTTCGGTAAGTTCAGCAAGTTTGCTATCAAGCAGTTCTACGACAGGATATATTCTGTAGGCGGGGATACGAGGCAGGCCATTGATGCCCTGGCGTATGCCGAGACGCTGATATTCTTGAAGGCGTTCAATGCCAAGGGCTCTGCGCAGTTCGTCAGGGATGCGATGAGGTAAGGGTTGTTTTTTAGAGGGCCTATTTATCAGGGCTTATAAGAGATAATCCGACAATCTCACTGTAGCTATACAAATACTTTTATTCTACCTTACTTTTT
>JAMJFQ010000004.1 GCA_023544605.1 ANME-2 cluster archaeon
AGATTTTACCTAAAGTCGGTGTCAACAAAATAACTGATTTTTGGAACAGTGCCGTATATACATAGGTTCACATATATATGTGAACACATAAATTATCTTTATAATGTTATACGAAAACTATTTATCATAAGATAGGAATAATAGCAGTTGTGAGCGGGTTCAACGTTTTTATTAACTAACCCCCACTCCCCAACCCGCTCACAGAAATCATTTTCAATTTATGCTATGAAATGGTATTGTTTGGGTTTTTTAACTCCTGGTAAAACTAATCAGCTATAAACGACACAGTATTATTCATGACAGGTAAGGTGGTTATCCTGGGTGCAGGTGCTGTAGGTATGACGGTAGCTACATACCTCAAACGGCATACCAAGCATGAGGTTACAGTTTTTTCATCCGATAACAATACCGCATACAGCCAGTGTGGACTCCCTTTTGTTTTGGAGGGTGTTGTACACGATTTCTCTGATCTGGTTATAAGGCCACCAGATACATTCGTTGATATGGGTATTGACCTGCATCTGGGGACAACGGTCAATCACATTGATACTGGTTGCCAGAAGGTGATATCTGATGCTGGGGTCTTTGAATATGATTACCTGGTCATAGCCACCGGTAGCATGCCCTTTGTTCCACCCCTGAAGGGAAGGGAACTGGATGGAGTATTCACCCTGCATACCCTATCTGATGGCATAGCTATAGATAGGTCAATGAAGGATAGTAGCAGTGTCGTGATTATCGGTGCTGGCGGTATCGGGGCAGAAGTGGCAGGGAGCCTGGCCCTTAGAGGGATTGCTGTTACCCTGGTTGAGGCTATACCGCAGGTGCTGCCCCTGACCCTGGACCCTGATATGGCATTACTGGTCCAGCAGCACCTTACCTCACTGGGTGTTAACGTTAGAACTGGAGTACAGGTGGATTCTATAAACGGCCTGAACCATGTGCAATCGGTCAGTGTGGGCAAAGAACTCGTACCTGCAGATGTCGTGATAGTGGCGACCGGACTTCGTCCCCTGAGCGGTATCGCCCGGGATGCAGGGTTTGATATTGGTCCTGCGGGCGGCATTGTGACCAATGAACACCTGAGGGTCAGCCTGGCCGGAGAATTTCAGGATAATGTGTATGCAGGAGGCGAATGCGCAGAAGTGATAGATTTCATAACTGATTCGCCCTTTATCAGCAGGCTGGGTTCTGCTGCCAGACGCATGGCACGGGTGATCGGAGAGAATATCACTGAGCAGGATGCTGTATATCCGCCTACCCTCAGCCCAAATGTTGTGGTTGTGGGGAACCTGGTGGCAGGTTCGGTCGGCATAACTTCACAAAGGGCCAAAGACAGTGACATGAGCATAGTATATGGTATCTCTGAAGGGCTAACACGGGCAGGGTATTATCCAGGTGGTTCACAGCTCAACGTCAAACTTATTTTCGCTGGTCTGCAGCTCGTAGGAGCACAGGTTGTGGCAGGCGAAGGAGTGAAAGAGCGGATCGATGCCCTGAGTCTTGCTATACGCATGGGCGCCACTGTACATGACCTGCTCGAGTGGGAAACCTCGTATTCACCGCCGGTGTCTATGGTAATAGATCCGGTGACATTTGCTGCTGCTGATGCAAAGACGAAGATGGAAAAAATGGCATGATAACCATTGAAGGCTCATACGGTGAGGGCGGCGGGCAGATAATCCGCACGTCAGTGGCGCTGGCAGCGGTGAGGGGGGAAGATGTTACGATTCACAATATACGGTGCAACCGCCCCCAGCCAGGACTGAAAGCCCAGCACTTAATGGCGGTCAACACGGCTGCAAAAATGACCGGAGCCCGGGTGGAAGGATTGAAATTAGGCTCCACTGAATTGACATTTGTACCACAGGGGATCTATGGAGGGCATTATGATGTGGATATCGGGACCGCAGGTAGTATCACCTTATTGCTGCAGTGCTTAATGCCGGCTGCCGCTGCATCAAAGGAACCGGTTACACTGGATATTACAGGCGGGACCGATGTTGCATGGTCGCCGCCAGTGGACTATCTATCTCACGTGCTGTTGCCGGTACTCGCTTCAATGGGACTGGAGTGCAGTATCCAAGTCAAGCAGCGGGGGTATTATCCAAGGGGTGGCGGGCAGGTGACGGCCAGGATCACCCCATCCGGTCTGATGGGTGTTGAGCTGGAGCGGGAGCAAGGTACTATTGAAGGCATTTCCCATAGTTCCAATTTGCCCGAGCATGTATCCAGGCGTCAGGCCGATTCGGCACTTGCTGCGCTGGAGGCAGCAGGATACGATGCCTCGGTGGATACTCAAAATTGCAGTTGCCCGTCAACGGGCAGCGGGATCACACTGTGGTGCGGACATATAGGCGCAAGCGCACTGGGTAAGAGAGGGCTGCCTGCCGAGAAGGTAGGCCAGACCGCTGCCAGTGAGATCATAGCTGAACTGGGTTCGGGGGCAGCAGTAGATGTGCACCTGGCCGATCAGTTGATACCCTATATGGGGCTGGCAGGGGGCGGGAGTTTCACGGTGCGTGAGGTGTCAGGGCATACCAGGACAAATATCTGGGTAGTGGAGCAGTTTCTGGGAGTTGAATTTAACGTAACAAAAGAAAGTGGTCTGTTTAAAGTATCGATCTGATCACACCTTTATAACTTCCAGATACTCGGGCGGGATCTCCTCTGAGAGCACAATAAGCTCATTGGCCTTCATCATCACTATCCCGTCATTCATGGCGGTAAAAGCATCCACCTTAAAGATAACAGGGTCTTCTGTATGCACACTGGCAGCCTCCACAGCCTTCTCGTACGTGGTGCTCATGTGAACATACCTCTGACGCACGGGCCTTATCCCAATCTCCATTATCATATCAGCCTCTTCCTGGCTAACACCATAAAACAGTTCTGGCAGGTCGTTCTCAGGAAAATCCATATCAACATCAATGGAGTGTCCGTACCTGGCACGTATCTTGTTGCCATCGATCTGGTACCTTTCCTTAACATCAGATTCAACCAGGCCTATAAGCCGATTTTCAGATGCCCAGGGATACCTGGTCATCATAACATCTATCAGTACATCAATGTCCACCCAGCCATGCTGGTTCATGCCCAGCCCCAGGTCATCAGGAAAATGCCGCAGTCCGCCTGAAATGAAACGCCCCATCCGTTCGGTGCGTTCTGTATCGAGCACGTATTTACCTTCTTCACCGCATTGGCACACTTCACCTCTGAAATATCCGTGTTTTGGACACTTTCGTATCATGGTATCTGCAATATTATTGACACTTCTTATAAACCTTATTAATTCATTGAGACACATTCAACAATATTATTAAATCTAGATAGTGATATACATACTATCAGGTGGTGAGAAATGGGATTTGATAGTGAACATAGGATTTTTAAGCTGGCAGATGAATTTGGACCTGAACTGATAATTTATATTTCTGAAACAAAGATCGGACTCAAGGCCATATTGGTCGTTGATAATACTGCAGTGGGTCCTGCCATGGGAGGTATCAGGATATCACCTGACGTCTCGACAACGGAAGTTGCCAGGCTTGCCCGTGCCATGACCATGAAGAACGCAATGGCACGACTCCCTCATGGTGGGGGAAAATCGGGCATCATCGCCGACCCGGGCTTGCCCAATAAAGAAGCACTCATCCGGGCATTTGCACGAAAGATCAGACACATCATTGAATATATACCCGGTCCTGATATGGGTACCAGCGAGACAGAGATGGCATATATCAGGGACGAGATCAACAGGGCGGTGGGATTGCCAAGGGTATTGGGAGGAATCCCCCTTGATGAGATCGGAAGTACGGGTTTTGGCGTAGCCGTATGTGCTGAAGTGGCATCCGAATACGCAGGACTTGACCTGGGCGGCGCCCGCCTTACCGTGGAAGGCTTTGGGGCCGTTGGTAAAAACGCTGCCAAATTCCTGGTAGAGAGGGGTGTGGTCTTAATAGCAGCCAGTGATTCCGGGGGCACGATCTACAATGCAGACGGCCTGGATGTTGAAGCACTGATAGGTATAAAAAATGCCACTGGTTCAGTGCTCAACTACAAGGATGGGGAAAAACTGCTGATGACCGACCTGTTTAATATCAGCACAGATATATTCGTGCCAGCCGCAAGACCAGATGTCATAACACTGAGCAATGTTGATGTACTGGATACCAAAATGATAATCGAGGGTGCAAACATACCCACAACACCAGAGGCTGAAAAACTGCTCCATCAACGTGGAGTGTTATGCGTTCCCGATTTCGTAGCTAATGCAGGAGGCGTTATAACGGCATCTGTTGAATATCATGGAGGAACCGAAAAGCACGCCATTGAGCAAACCGAGGCAACTATTAGGAATAACACCAAAGAAGTGCTTGAGATGTCACGCAACCAGAGTATAACTCCAAGAGAAGCTGCCCAGTCCATTGCCCGGCACAGGATCAAGCAAGCTATGAATTACAGGAAGTAGATACTATTGACATTAAAATCCATATTTAAACCCGATTCCATTGCCGTAGTTGGTGCATCTGCAAGTATGGGAAAATGGGGTCATACATTATTGAAGAATCTGCTTAATAACGGATATGAAGGTCTCGTGTATCCGGTAAATCCCAGGGAAACGGAGATCATGGGCAAAACCTGTTTTTCATCTGTGCTGGATATACCTGGACCAGTAGACCTGGCAGTAATAGCCGTGCCCAGTTCTTTGGCCCTTGCCATCACCGAGGAATGTGGAAAGAAAGGCGTAAAAGGTATAATAATGATCACTGCGGGTTTCAGTGAGACAGGGGATGAGGGCCGGCAGCTTGAAGAACAGTTAATTGAGATCGTTAAGCGATACAACATGAGGCTCATTGGACCCAATAGCCTGGGTGTGGTCAATTCACATACAGGTATGAATGCCAGTATCATTTCGAGACTGCCTCACCGGGGCGGCATCTCCTTCATTACCCAAAGCGGCACTCTTGGTCTGGCACTGGCCGACTGGACCATGGAGATGGGTCTGGGTTTGCATATCGTGGTAAGTACTGGTAATAAGGCCAACATTGATGATATCGACCTGCTGGAATATCTGGCAGAGGACCCTAATACCAATGTGATCGCCATGTATGTGGAAGGTATCAACCGGGGGCGGGAGTTCATCAGGACGGCTAAAGGTATATCCAAACCCATACTGGCGGTAAAGACCGGGCGGACTAAGAGCGGCTCCCGAGCCGTTTACTCCCACACAGGCAGTCTTGCCGGGTCCGATGAAGTGTATAGTGCCGCATTCAAACAATCAGGTATCATAAGGGTGGAGAATATAGACGACCTGTTCGATTCTGCCCTTGCCCTGTCAGTCCAGCCTGCGCCCAACGGGAAACAGGTAGGAATAATCTCAAACGGCGGTGGTGCCAGTATCATCGCATCAGATGCCTGTGAGAGAGCTGGTCTAATCATACCTCCGCTGCAGCAGGAGACCAGGGAGAATATAAAGGAACTGGTCTCAGGATTTGCCTCTGCCAGAAATCCAGTAGATACCGCCGGCCTTGCCACGTATGAAGTGTACAACGGTACAGTGAGGCAGATGCTGCTTGACCCGAACATCGATGCAATGATAGTGATATATGTTCATACGGTAATGTGGGATTCCAGTATCCCGGCCAGGGCCATAGTGGATATTCACAGGGGGACATGCACTAAACCCATAATTGCATGCTGGATGGGTGGGAAAGGAACTGAAAAAGGAGTGGACATCCTTAAAGCGGGAGGTCTCCCCAACTATCCGGTACCTGAGAGGGCGGTAAAGGCACTGGCTTCGCTTGTTAAGCATCATGGTTTCCTTGAGAACGTAAAGGGGGGAATCTGATGGACATGGAGATATGGGATAGGCTAAAGGATGAGAATATACCGGTACTTCCAATGCGTCAGGTATCAACGGCCGCAGAAGCGGTGGAGGCCGCAAAAGCACTGGGTTATCCAGTGGTCATGAAGATACTATCTCCTGATATAAGTCATAAAAGCGATGTTGGTGGCGTAGTTCTAGATCTGGGGTCTGATGGAGAAGTTAAGGAAGCATACCATAAGATGATGGAACGTGTTACGTCACAGGTTCCCGGTGCAAGCATCCAGGGAGTAATGCTCCAGAAGATGGCCCGATCTGGTCTGGAAGTGATCATTGGTGCCAAAAAAGACCCCCAGTTCGGTCATGTAATAATGTTTGGTCTGGGCGGCATTTTTGTTGAGATATGTAAAGATGTTTCTTTCAGGGTAACACCTGTTAATCGAGAGATGGCACAGCAAATGATACTTGAGATAAAGGGTAGTCCGATCTTGGGGGGCGCCAGGGGAAGGACTGCAGTAGACATAGAAGCAATGATCGATGTGATCACCGGACTATCCCGGCTCCTTGAGAAACACCCTGAGATAGTCGAATTGGATATCAATCCTCTGGTGGTCTATCCAAAAGAGGCAATTGCAGTGGATGCAAGGATGCTGGTAGATTGAGGTCTGTGTTGCAGCAAAAAAAAAGTGAAAAGAAAGTTATATGTAACATAGTCAAAACTTATTATTATCCACTTTGATTCCAGTGAGGTGTGTAAATGGAAAATGACGATGTAGTCTATGTCGGAAGCAAACCAGTGATGAACTATGTACTTGCAGTGGTAACCCAGTTCAACAGCGGCGCTGAAACTGTGACCATTAAGGCACGGGGAAGGGCAATATCCAGAGCTGTCGACGTTGCTGAAGTGGTAAGGAACAGATTCTTAAATAACTTAGAAGTAAAGGACATTCTGATCTCCACTGAAAAGGTGACTTCGGAACGCGGCGAATCTAATGTTTCGTCCATGGAAATAACACTGGGCAATAAACCTGAATGAAATATTTTCATGGTGATCAATTCTATTTTAGTCAAGATATTGCCAGAAAGCCTGGATTATGATGGATCACAGATAGAGCCACTGTGGGCCTATTCACGAGGAATCCAGGGCAATAGTATAGTGGTATTCAGGGGAGCTATGGATATCCTTGATGCCAATGTAAAGGACCTGGAAGATCTGAAAAATAAGAAAGCCATCAGGGGTGGGGATATGTTGCATTTCATTGTTGAGCGTTTTGATTCACCTGCCAGTATGAGGCTGGCATATTTTATGCAGCGTATGCTTGTGGTGTGTGCAAAAGATGTTTTGAGACGGCACGGCATAGAATCAAAGCGAGAAGGTGATGACCTGTTTGTGGGGACGGGGAAACTGACCGTGAGCATTGCAACGGCGGGCATCTCATCAGAGAAAGTACACTTTGGTATCAATATCTCATGCGAGGGCACACCGCCTGATGTCAGGGTGGCATGTCTTGATCCGCTGGGCATAAAAGATGTTATGGGATTGGCCGGCGAGATAGCTACTGCTTTTACGGTTGAAATGGACGATATCGAGTCAGATATGGTAAAGACCCGGTCCCTTTGATATTCTTAGGTTCAGAAAAAGATATATTTGTTTAAAGGGTAAGTTAACGGTGTTAATTAACACTGTTAACCAACACCAGTTATTTGACACAGGTGATTTTATGACAAAATTTGATCATATAGATGAGAAACAGATAACAAGAGCGATAGTCAGCGGATTTACTAAGGAATTTATGGAAATAATCGAGTCTGATGTAGTGATAGTGGGCGGCGGCCCCAGTGGTCTGGTGGCTGCAAAAGAACTGGCATCTGCCGGAAAGAACGTAGTGATATTTGAAGCGAACAATTACCTGGGCGGGGGTTTCTGGATAGGTGGGTACTTGATGAATAAACTGACAGTACGGGCACCTGGCCAAACTGTGCTCGACGAGATAGGTGTGCCCTATGAGGAAGTTGAACCGGGCCTGTTCATGGCAAACGGCCCCCATGCCTGCTCTAAACTGGTGGCGGCTGCTTGTGATGCCGGTGCAAAAATAATTAATATGACCAAAGTGGACGATGTTGTCATGCGTGAAGGTCGTGTGGCAGGAGTTGTCATAAACTGGACACCAGTGGGTGCACTTCCCAGGGCTATTACCTGTGTGGACCCGGTAGCAGTGGAATCCAAATTGGTCATCGATGCCACAGGGCATGATGCAATTGTGGTAAATTGTCTGGTGGAGAGAGGATTAGTGGATGTGAAAGGCTTTGGTGGTATGTGGGTAAGCCGCAGCGAGGATGCACTGGTGGAACATACCGGCGAAGTATATCCGGGATTGCTTGCCACTGGGATGGCAGTGGCGACTGTACACGGCCTGCCCAGGATGGGGCCTACGTTTGGTGGAATGCTGATATCAGGAAAGCGAGTAGCTGAACAAGCACTCATGCAATTAGAATCTGGTATGTTCGATATTGAACCTTTGGTGCAGGTTTAACTGAGTTAGGCGTGATAGGTTTTTGCCCTTTAGAGGGCAAAACCTATAAACATATAATATATTTCATTTTCAACATTTTTTTTATTTAGTTTCTAAGACACCTGTCTTGTAAACAAGTGGTTTGCTTGCGATATCAGGCACACTTTGGTATTATTTAGCCATAATGCTATCGAAAATGATTTCATAACATTTTTATACATAGAATATAACTCAACTTTGATAGGACATTTAGGTGATGATATGGAGATTATTGATACTTTTATACCTGTAGCTATCTTTCTACTATTTGGTCTAGCAATACCTTTGGTAATAATGTTTTTAGTAAAGCAATTATCACCAAGAAGCAAATCGCCAGTTAAGTTCACAACTTATGAAAGCGGTTCTGTACCAACCGGCAGTTCAAAAATAATGTTCAATGTCGAATATTATGCATATGCAATTCTTTTTGTGCTGTTCGATGTTGAATTGTTATTCCTTTACCCATGGGTTACTGTATATGTGAATGATGTAGTGTTGAATAACGTGGAGAATTTCACTACAAGCTTTAGCGTCTTTGCAATGGCATTGTTCATGGTTGTCGTGCTATTGGGACTGCTTTATGAATGGAAGAAGGGGGTTTTGCAATGGGTGAAATAGAGATGGAGATTCCACCAAATGTGTCGTTTACCACCACAAGTGCGATACATGACTTCATTAAGGATTCACCGTTGCAGAAACTGATTAACTGGGGCCGTAAAAACTCTTTGTGGTTCATGACGCACCCGATGGGTTGCTGTGGAATTGAACAAATATGCGTAGGTGTAGCTCATTATGATACTGACAGGTTCGGTATCATCCCGAGGTGTTCCCCGAGACAGGCTGACGTAATGATGATCAGCGGTTATGTTACTAAAAAATATCTACCTGCTCTTCAGAGGGTATGGGATCAGATGGTAGAACCTAAATGGATATTAATGATGGGTGAATGTGCAATATCCGGCGGCCCATGGTGGGAATCATATAGTACTGTTATTAATCTGGATGAAATATTCCCGGTGGACATCTATATTCCTGGCTGTCCGCCAAGACCCGAAGCCCTTTTAGAGGGTTTTATTGAACTTCAGAAAAAAATAGTGGCTCAGCAAGATAGGACTGTAATACCAAATCCTGCAGATGGGGTGGTGTAGAACATGACAGATGAACAAGCGGCTAAAGAAATGTTAGATGATATCAAGAAGATCATTGAACCATCAAAAACCGATAAAACTATTATGGTGGAACTGTCAAAAACTTTTGAAAATGCAGTTTTTGATGTTGCTGTTCCTTCTCCGAACCGGGCAGTAGCCAGAGTTGACCCGGGTAAGGTAAAACCAATCATGCAGTTTTTACTTGATAATGGTTTTGACCATCTTTCCTGTATATCAGGTGTAGATTATCCGCCTGACAGGATGGATGTAGTATATCATGTTACATCATATTCAGGGCCTTTGGTCATAACATTGAAAGCCTCGATACCAAGAGATGATCCGAATATTGACTCAATATGTGATATTTACTGGAATGCAAATTGGTATGAACGGGAAACGTATGAACTTTATGGGATCAAATTTAATGATTGTCCTTATTTGAAGGTGCTATTATTAGTAGAAGAAATGGAAGGAGAATGGCCATTGCGTAAAGACTACGCAGGATATCCCAATCCAACATAGGTGATGAATAATGACGCATGAAGCAACTCAAATCACTTCCCCACCCAAATCCTCTGAGATCCTCCTGCATCTCGGACCACAACATCCGCTGCAGCCAGGTCCTTTTTTGCTTGACCTGAAGATAGAGGGTGAGACCATACGGGAAGCCGAACTCAAGATAGGTTATATCCATAAAGGTATGGAAAAGGTGTTTGAAGACAGAACGTATATTCAGATACTTCCACTGACCGACAGGATTTGTTACCTTGCCTCCAATTCCAACAATGATGTTTACTGCCGGGGTATTGAAGAATTACTTGGTATAGAACCTACAGAACGTGCTAAATATCTACGGGTATTAACTAATGAACTTTGCAGGATCCAGAGCCATCTGTTAGGAATAGGTGAATATACTACGGATGTGGGCTTTTTGACCATGTTCATCTATATGGTAAGGGAGCGAGAAGGGGTAGTGTCCTTGCTTGAAGCTATTACAGGTTCAAGATTGAACCATAATTATGCACGGTTTGGCGGAGTAGCACATGACCTGCCACCAGGATATAAGGAGATGGCCCTTAAAACCTTAGGTGAGCTGAAGAAGCTGGTCAAATCCCATGATGAGATGCTGTCCAGTGATTCAATTTATCTTAGAAGGACCAAAGGTGTTGGAGTATTAACTACCAAAGTAGCCAGTGAACTAGGTGTTGCAGGACCTCCTTTAAGAGCTTCAGGTGTTAACTATGATTTAAGGCGGATCGAGCCATATCTGGTATATGATGAACTTGATTTTAATGTGATCACCCAAACAGATGGTGATGTATTCTCACGGGTCAAAGTACGACTACTGGAGATCCTTGAGAGTATCTATATTATTGAACAGTGTCTGGACCAGATGCCTTCTGGTCCATATAAGCAGGATGTAATGCCTTATATTACACGGCCCAAACCGGGAGAGGTGTATTCCCGTATTGAAGATCCAAGGGGAGAGATGGGAATGTACATTATCTCTGATGGTTCCGATAAACCATATCGATTCAGAATTCGGGGTCCTGCATTTGCGACAGCACAGGCACTTCCGCCATTATTGATAGGAACATACGTAGCAGATGTGGCTGCCATAGCAGCGAGTATGGATTCATGTACCAGTGAGGTAGATAGGTAGGAGGTGTAATATTATGGGACTATTTATCACAATTATGGATTATCTTGTAATTTTCTTTTCTACGTGGGAATTTGCGCCCTGGGTAAGGGGTATACTTGGTGGACTTGTGATTGGAGCAGTGTTCGGCGGAGCTCTTGTAATGGTTTATCTTGAGCGCAAGTTCCTTGGAGATATACAATCAAGGATCGGTCCCAACCGTGTTGGTGGTCGATTTGGGGTACTGCAGTTAATTGCAGATGCCATCAAATTGTTTACCAAAGAAGATATTATACCTGCGAAGGCTGATAAATGGTTATTCATAGGGGCACCAATTGTTGCACTCACGTCTGGTTTTTTAATGGTGGCAGTCATTCCCTTTGATCTCCTTATGATCAAGGGGAGCGAATATGCTGTAGCAGTATCTCGAATGGATATCAGTATCCTGTATCTTGAAGCTGTGTCTGGATTATCCATTTTTGCAATATTTATGGCAGGATGGGGTTCAGGAAGTAAATATTCATTGCTTGCGGGTTTCAGGAACGTAGCAAAGATGATCGGTTACGAAGTTCCGCTAGGTATTGCAATTATCAGTGTTGCAGTGATGGCACATTCATTGGATATCGTAGAAATAGTGAAAGCTCAGTCAACTTGGTGGTTCATCATTGCGCAGCCATTGGGTTTTGTGGTATTTTTCATTGCTCTATTGGCTGATGTGGGACGTATACCCTTTGACCAGACTGAAGCAGAAGAAGAATTGATTGCAGGATGGGCTACGGAATATAGCGGAATGAGATGGGGGCTGGCATTCTTTGCTGAATATCTCCATGCAGTTGTGGGCTCCTTTATCATAACGTTGATATTCTTAGGTGGATGGAATGGTCTCCCGCTTATCGGTAACCTGTACATACCAGGAATCTTTTGGTTAATCGCCAAGACAATAATGGTGATAATGCTCTTTATATGGGTACGAGGTGCTCTGCCGAGGTATAGGATAGATCAGGTAATCGATATTGGCTGGAAGGTATTGATCCCGCTTGCATTGCTGAACCTTGTGTGGTCAACTATTATAGGATTAATGTGGGCATAGGGAGGGGAAAAGAAATGGTATTGAAAAATTTATATTTAACTATTCGAAACGTATATACAAAATCTGTTACGAGACTTTATCCTGAAGAAATAATGGAACTGCCAGATGCTTTCAGGGGGCAGCAACATCTTGACAAGGATAAATGTGTGGGTTGCGGCATCTGTTCCCAGATGTGTCCTAATGATGTCATTGAGATAGTAAAAAGCGGAAAATGGTATCCACAATTTGATAACGGGCATTGTATGTTTTGCGGATTGTGTATTGACTACTGTCCAAATGGGGCACTGTCTATGACAAAACACTTTGAATTGGCGTGTTGGACCCGGGAAGAAACAATCTATAGCCCTGATCAACTCGCGGCTCTTAATAAAGCTGAGCTTGAAGGCAGGACAGGGGGGTATACGAAATGATAGATCTTCAAATTATACCTTTTGCGATTATATCAATAATCATGATAGGTTCGTCCATCATGGTGATTAAATCAAAGGAAGTTGTGCACAGTGCTTTTCATTGTGTTATAGCTATGATGAGTGCGGCCGGGTTCTATGTACTGCTTAGTGCCCAGTTCGTGGCTGTAGTGCAGATACTGGTTTATGTGGGAGCAATCGGTGTGATGATCCTATTTGCAGTGATGCTCACTACCAGAGAACAGGAGGTGGATTGATAATGGAACAATTATCAGGCAAGGTGGGAAATATGATTAACCTGGCGACTGCACTTCTGTTAGTAGCAGCATTTGTGATGGCAATATTGAGTGCATCTGCATCCAATTCATGGGGTGAAGTAGAGGATATAACGTTTACCGTATGGGAAGATGGCTCAAAGGATACAAGTGCGATTGAACATGTAGGAGGACTTTTGTTCACTAAATATGTGATTCCATTTGAGGTCCTTTCACTGGTCCTGTTAGCGGCACTGTTAGGGAGTCTTTACATGGCCAAAAAGGAGGAGGAGTAATGTTACCGGTCAGTTATTATCTAATTGTTTCTGCAATAGTGTTTTGCATTGGCATCTATGGTGTGATGACTCTGCGATCAGGAATCATGATCATGATGTGTGTAGAACTGATGCTCAATGCTGCAAACATCAATCTGATAGCATTTGCATCACATTTCAACCAGGTAAACGGTCATGTTTTCGTGCTGTTCAGCATTGCGCTGGCAGCGGCTGAAGCAGCTATAGGATTTGCTATCTTGATGAGTATCTTTCGATCTAAGGAGAACGTCAATATTGACAACATCAACATCTTGAGGTGGTAAATTATGGATTTTGGCACTCTGGCATTCCTTATACCAACACTTCCGGTCATAGCTTTTGTACTCACGCTGGCCTTTGGCAATAAACTGCAATCACGCGCTGGATATATTTCAATAGTGGCAATTGCCTTGTCCTTCTTAATATCTGTGCTGATATTTTTACAGATATATCCTCACGGAACAGTTGAGCAGTCAGCCCATTGGTTCAGTGTGCTAAATGTGGGAATTTTCATTGACCCACTGGCTATTGTAATGCTGTTGATGGTCACATTCGTGAGTTTGCTCATTCACATATATGCCCTGGGTTATATGTCACATGATCCCGGTAAGACCAGGTATTTTGCTGAAACGGCACTTTTCACAGCTGCTATGCTGGGAGTAATTCTGGCAGACAATATCCTCCAGTTCTTTATTGCTTGGGAACTGGTAGGTCTGTGTTCGTATCTCCTCATCGGGTTCTGGTTCCGGAAACCTTCGGCTGCTGCCGCAGCCAAAAAGGCATTCCTGACTACCCGTGTGGGTGATGTACTATTCCTGGCAGGTATTGTGATATTATATTTCAACATGTACACGCACGTACTTCCCGAAGTTGGTGGTCACGGGACTGTGTACCTGCTTCAGTTCAAGACAATATTTGAACATTTAACGCTTATACCAACAGACCAGCTAACTATCATCACATTGTTGTTCTTTGGTGGTGCTGTGGGCAAGAGCGGACAGTTCCCGCTCCATGTCTGGTTACCGGATGCTATGGAAGGTCCAACAACTGTTTCGGCTTTGATCCATGCAGCTACAATGGTAACAGCTGGTGTGTATCTGGTTGCCAGGACGTTTCCCATGTTCATTGCAGCACCTGAATCACTTATCATTGTTGCATTGATCGGCGGATTTACTGCCCTGTTCGCATCCACTATGGGATTGGTAATGAACGATATCAAACGGGTGCTGGCATTTTCCACCATCAGCCAATTAGGATATATGATGATGGGACTGGGTGTCGGTGCAATAATCGGTGCCGAAGCAGTAGGTTTCGCCATGTTCCACCTTATCAACCATGCCTTTTTCAAGGCATGTTTGTTCCTGTGTGCTGGTAGTGTGATACATGCTGTTGGGACCAATGACCTGCGTGAGATGGGTGGTCTGTTCGGTAAAATGAAGATCACAGCTACGACCATGTTGTTCTCTTCACTCGCATTGGCCGGTATAGGTATTCCGGTAAGTATCGGAGCCATAAAGCTTGGTACCAGTGGTTTTGTCAGTAAAGATGCAATCATCTTAGAGGGCGCATACTCATACTTACACTTCGGTGGAGCTTACGGCTCACTGATATTCTTCTTTGGTGTAGCTGCTGCGTTGTTGACATCTATTTATACTTTCAGATTATGGTTCATGGCTTTTACAGGAAAGCCTCGCCAGGAAAGACATGCACATGAATCACCATTAAGCATGACAGTACCTTTAATGATACTGGCAGTGTTGGCTCTGGTATTTGGTGCTCTTACCTTCTCACCATTCATTCATTATCTTGAAACGACCTATGAGAATGAATTCTTTGAAGAGATAGATCCGAATGGTTATATCCACGGACTAGCCGAGAGGGGTGGATATCATATTCCTGAAGAACCGATAGTACATCTGGACCTTGCACACGATACACTAATCATGATGCTGCCGGTTATTGCGGGATTACTTGGGTTCATAATATCCTGGGCCATCTACCACAAGCGTTTATTCAGTGTGGCATCGATAGGAAATATGCGAAATCCCTTATTCAGGATCCTTGCCAAGAGATATTACCAGCACGAGATATTCATTGAGCTGATATCCCTGAAGTTCACGTATGGTGTACTTGCCCTTACAGGTGAGTTCATTGACCGTAAGATTGTGGATGGTATCATTGACGGTATCAGTTCATTTATTATTGGAGGAGCAGAAGTCTTGAAAAAGATACAAACAGGCGTGGTGCAAAACTATGCTACTGCAACGGTTTTAGGGGTCGCTCTGATAGCTTTGGTCCTATCGTGGGGGGTGATTTGAGATGGATAGTGTACTTTCTTTAATACTGTTCATCCCACTCATCGGTGCTGCCCTCACTCTGTTCACGAAGACTCGTGAATCAGCAAGAATGATCGCATTGATTGGCTCAGCAGTACCTTTGATATTTACGGTAATGATATATCTCCAGTTCGATAGCACGAAGGCATTTCTGGTATTTCAGTCCGTGGAAAAATTTAGCTGGATAAGCAATCTGGGTATAAATTATTATCTCGGTGTTGATGGAGTCAGCATGCCGCTGATTTTATTAAACGCGATACTATGCCCATTGACTGTAATTTATGCATGGGGAGAGAACAAACAACCCAATCAATTCTTTGCACTCCTACTGGTATTGCAGGCTGGTGTGTTCGGGGTGTTCATGGCCCTTGATTTCTTCCTGTTCTATATATTCTGGGAACTGACATTGATACCGCTATACTTCCTGATAAGTATCTGGGGTGGTCCTAATAAGGACTATGCAGCTATTAAATTCTTCATTTACACACATGTAGCCAGTCTTGTGATGTTACTGGGTATATTTGCGCTGTATTTCAGTACTGGTGTTAATACCTTTGAGATACCGGTGTTGTTAGAGGCATTTGCGGGTATAACATCTCCTGAAATGAGAGTTGCCATCTTCCTTGCCCTGTTCTTTGGGTTTTTGGTCAAAATGCCTACCGTTCCATTCCATACCTGGCTGCCAGATGCACATGTGGAAGCACCTACTGCAGGTAGTGTCCTGCTTGCCGGTGTATTGCTCAAGATGGGCGGATACGGACTTTTCAGGGTATTGTTACCAATGATTGAAGGTCTGGGACCATATCGTTCAGATATAATCACATTGATGGCGGTGCTGGCTGTGGTAAGCATATTGTATGCAACATTTTTGGCACTTGCGCAAAAAGACCTGAAAAAGATGGTGGCTTACAGCAGTGTAGCCCATATGGGTTATGTGATGCTCGGTGCAGCTGCATTCAATTTCATGTCTGTTAGCGGAGCCATGTTTCAGCAGTTCAGTCACGGACTGATAACGGCCGTGCTCTTCATGAGCGTAGGTGTGATACAGCACAGTGTGCATACCAGGATTATCTCTGACCTGGGTGGATTAGCAGACAGGATGCCTAAACTTGCCTTCCTGATGATGGCCGGATTTATGGCTTCACTGGGACTTCCGGCTATGAGTGGTTTTGTTGCTGAGTTCCTGGTACTGACAGGTAGTTATCTTACATTGCCTGTATTTGCACTGTTGGCAATGCTGGGTATCGTGGCTACGGCTGGATATCATCTATGGGCAATGCAACGGGCCATGTTTGGCAGTTACAACGAAAAACTTGGTGAACCTCATGACCTGGCATTTTATGAAATGATACCTATGGCAATACTGGTGTTATTGATAATACTGTTCGGAGTATACCCGGGACCAGTGATGGATGTGTTTGAATATGCCAGTAAGATCATTCCAGGGGTGATGTGATATGAGTATAGTTGATTTTATCTCCCAATTCGCTCCAGAAGTGATACTGACCATTGCGGCTCTTGCTGTAATGATAATAGGTCTCGGTCTTGGAACAAAAGAGAAAAGGGCACTGGGGTATCTTGCTGCAATCTCCCTAATTGTGGCCACTCTCATCATTGTGTTCAGGGGAACATATCATTTGCAGTTAGAAGGCATAATGGCAGATTCCCTGACCATCGACCCCATGAGCCAGTTCTTCAAATTGACATTCTTACTGGTATCATTGATCGTGGTTATAGCATCGCTTAAGCAATATGATAACCATTCGAATCAGGATGAGTATTATACTTTGATACTGCTTGGTACAATCGGTATGATGGTAGTGGCTTCAGCTATTGACATTGTGACCATGTTCATTGGATTTGAACTGGCCAGTCTGTCCACCTATGCGCTGGCAGGGTTCAACAAGAAGGACCCGAGTAGTATGGAAGCTGCGATAAAGTACTTTATCGTGGGTGCCCTGTCATCAACGCTGCTGTTGTTCGGTCTGTCATATTTGTATGGTTTGAGCGGTGGACTCACCAATATCGGTGAAATTGCAGATTACTTTAGCATGAATCCTGGTATCATCCAGAGCCCGATGGGTATAATGGCTATGGTATTGATCGTGGCCGGATTTGGATTTAAGATGGCTTTGGTACCGTTCCATATGTGGGCGCCGGATACTTATCAAGGCTCACCAACCGTGATATCTGCATTATTGGCAGCCGGATCCAAGAAGATGGCGTTCGTGGCAGCTTTCAGGGTATTATTGATTGCGATGATAGCCATTAAGGTCGATATAGCAATGGTGTTCATAATTCTTGCAATACTTACTATGACCCTTGGTAATGTGGTTGCCCTTAGTCAGAAGAGCCTGAAACGAATGCTTGCTTATTCTTCTGTAGCGCAGGCTGGATACATTTCCATGGTGTTTGTGGTCATGTCACCCGAAGCAATGACTGGCGCAGTCCTATATGTTATGTCTCATGCTTTCATGAAGACGGGAGCTTTCATTGCAGTGGCAGCTTTGGGTTATATGCTATTGAGGGAAAACATCAGTGCTAAGGATGTTGATCATCTGGACAATTTTGCCGGTCTTGGTAAGAGGTCGCCATTTTTGGCATTCAGCATTATGATATTCCTGTTCGCCCTGGCAGGTATTCCACCAACGGCAGGTTTTGTCAGTAAGTTCATACTGTTCTATTCAGTACTGAAAGGCGGATTTGTGTTTTTGGTGATTATTGCCATATTGAACAGCGCATTGTCCCTGTATTATTATGCCAGGGTCGTGAAATATATGTATGTACTGCCGCCTTCATCCAGCGAGAAATTGGCATTGCCAGGGGCATATTCCCTTGCCATTTTACTAGCACTGATAGGAGTGTTGGCAATAGGTATTGTTCCAGAACCTTTTGTCAACTGGGCAGCAAGTGCAGCTAATGTACTGGGACTATAGGAGGTGAATAAAATGGGAGATTGTGATTTATGCGGTGTATCAAGACCCACTCTATGTCCTGTTAAACCAGACGTACCGAGATTCAGAAAAGCCTTCCCTTCAGGTATGTGGATGGGCCTATGCGAAGAATGTACCAATGCTTCCCATGATGCCACCAGGATTCGAATAGAAGTAGATGCCAAGAAATGCGACCTGTGCAGTAAAAAGAATGAACAACTATATGTTGTGGAGATAAGAGTTCCTGATTTTAGCGAGCCTTATTACAAGGAGAAAGAGGTGAATCTGTGTGAAACCTGCCTTGAAGCCACAGAAGATGCATACAACAAGCGGCAGGCAGAAAAGGCGGCACATGAGGACCACCATTAATTTCAATAGGGGTGTATACCCCTTTTCTTCTTTTTATCATAGTTTTTTTAATCTCTATTTTGTGATTAATTTAGCCGCTCGCCAATCAAATAGGTTGCTGTTGAATCGATAATCCTCACATTATACCACGTTCCCAGTGGAAGATTTTCTTGAATCACAACTATGTTATAGTAGATGTCCCGACCGGATGTGGAATTATTCTTTCCCTTCTCGGTTGTAAGTATACGGACTTTCGTTCCGATCTTCCCCTGTAACAGTTCCCGATTAAGAGTATGATGTGAGTGAGTGAGTACTCTTGAGAGGTCTTTTTTTTGCCAGTCCGGTATATCGCGCAGCAGGGATGCAGGGGTATTGGGTCTTGGAGAGTATCGGGTAATGTTGACCTTTTGAGGTTTTATCTCTAGTAATAGTTTTTGTGTTGCATAAAAATCCTCATTTGTCTCGGTGGGATATCCCACAATAAAGTCCGTTGATAAGATGATATCCGGGAACCTTTGCCTGAATGCATGTACAATATGTTTGAACTCGTCTACGGTATGCTTACGATTCATGGATTCCAGTACCTTATCAGAACCTGACTGTATGGGAAGATGCAGGAACTTGAAAATGTGGTGGTCTTCGAATGCATTCACCATTTCATCTACAATATCAAGCACAGTGAAGGGATTCATCATGCCTACCCGTATCATATGGTCACCATCAAGAGCAGTTATTGCGTTAAGGAGGTCGGGCAGCCGCTCTTCTCTATCCAGTCCGTAAGCTGCGACATCTTGTGAGCTTAGCTGTATCTCCATGGCACCTTGTGCCATTAATGACTTGACATTATTGACGATATCAGGAATGGGGCGACTGACCAATTCTCCCCGGGCTTGCTTTACAATACAGTAGGAACAGTGTCCAACGCAACCCTGTGAGATGCTGACCACCCCGGTCACGCCTTCAACTATGGGTGTTCTAAGGGCTGAATCCGAGGTTTTGGCTGCTTCACTATCCCCCTTCCCGGCAATAGTTGCAATGTCATCCAGGGAAGATGGTGTGATTATCTGGCAGGGTATTCCTTCAAGGGTGTCGGGTTGGGCGGCAGGCAGGCATCCCGCCACAATAACCTGTTTTCCAGTAGTTGACATTGAATGGATATATTTTAAGACGTTACGCTGAGTGGTCTGGGTGACGGTGCAGGTGTTCACCACCACCATATCAGCGGAATCTACACTATCAATAAAAGTATGGCCGTGGGCTGTAAGTACCTGTTTCATCCTGAGACTATCAGCCTTATTGGCAGTACAGCCGAATGTCTGGATATGTATCCTCATCTTGGAGGCAGAAGTTAGGTTACAATCTTATCTAGTTTTTCCAATTCGATGGCGTTACGAATCTCCATGGCAAGTCGCCTTCCCGAACTCATGGGAACACGCCAGATAGTATTGCCGTAAGGGTGTCCTACCGACATATGTACATTGGTGCCGCCGCCTACCCTGGGTGCCACGTCATAGATGTAGAAATTGAGGTCTTTATCCACACATGTCTGGAGACAGAATGGACCGATGATACCCGGGTCGTAATATTTCTGGGTAGCAGCTACATATTTCTCTGCCAGTTCGAAGGCTTCTTCCAGCAGTGATTCGCGAAGAGTGGCTGAATTGTGGCCGCAGACCGTATATTCAGGGGTTATCTGGTGGGGTTTTAGTGTCATCTGTTGTGGTGCCGGGAGCCTGACATGACCGTCCAGGCTCGTCTCGAACCGCCAGTCGATTCCCAGCAGTTCCAGGGGACTGAGTTCTTCTTCAATAGGTGAATAGAAGAAATCAAGGTTAAAGACCGGGCCGATGATATAACGCTCAATACGGGCGTTGTCGAGAGCGTCCTGGGTGATTACGTTCTGGGCCAGCAGTGCTTCTGATTTTTCCACGTATTCGGCATAGGATGCCGCTGAGAAGAAACCGCGTTCTAATTTCTTTACTGCATGAGGCAGTTTTACCATGACCAGTTCATCGATATCCTGTGGGTCGCTAAGTTTTTCCGGGTAGGGAAGTCCTGCTTTTTCCAGCAGCCAGTAATAATCCTGTTCTTCCCCCCTCTCTTCACTGCGCAGCAAATTCCTGCTGCCCACCAGCGGCACCCTGAAATCGTTTTCAACTTCATCTATGCCGCAGTACGAAGTGAATGAGCGGTTGGGTATGAACAGCACATTGTTGTCAATGAGGGCCTGCTGTGCATCAGGTTGAAGTATCTCGTCGAATTGGTCGTATACAACCCAGTCATCCACTACGCCGCGCATGACGCATCCGTCTTCGTCACACATGGTCCTGAAGTATTTGGTATAGGTCTTCTCACGACCACTGCGGCAAACAGCATAGGTGCTAAAGCCTTCTTCTACGGCCCCGTCGAACACGTCCAGGGCTGAATGGGATGCCACAGCTCCTATCTTGTATTCTGTGGGATTATATTCCTGCAGGACTTCGATAATTTCGTTTCGGTCTATCATTTTGAATTGCCCTCGTAAAATGAATGTTGAATAATGTGGTGGTAAAAGGATAGATGATTATAAAAAGGTGCTGTTTTCTGTTATATTCTAGTAGTGAAAGCATAAGGATTAATAGTCAGTAAGGTTTAATTGGTAGCACCGAAATAAGTTAAAAATTGATATATATGCGGCCGTGGTCTAGCGGTATGACAGAGGCTTCCCAAGCCTCTAATCCGGGTTCGATTCCCGGCGGCCGCATTTTTTTTCAATAACTCCTGGGGTTGCAGGATTAGATACTATTGGTTAATTCAATTATTTTAATTAATAATCATATTAATTGGATCATAATTTTACGATACTTGACCATTGATTCACCGAATATTAAATATTATATGGTATATTATATTTTTTTAATAGTACATAAAGTATAACTTTTTGTACTCAAGTTAATCCGACCGAAGGGAGGATTTTCTTGTTTTTTAAAATATTAACTTTATAGTAAACTATAAAATATCAAAATAAATGATAATGAACATTTAAAACAAAAAAAACCCTAAAAAACCGTTGGAAAATATCGGTATTATTAAATATAGTGCAATTCTTGAAGATTCCCGTTGAAAATTGTCCCCTTTTTCCCACCAATTTTGACCCACCTTAATATGACTTTTCATACCTTTAATAGTTACTCATTGGTGATCGGTTAAGCCCTCCATTGGTCCATTAATCTCTTCCTATTAACATTCGGGTCAAGCGCTTGACTTTGATATACTTCAAAAAGCTCCATAAGACCTGCATCAATCTCCGCATAGTCAAGAACAGCGTCCAAAAGTCTATGTGATTTTTCAGCAAATATCGTTGCCCACCTCAAATGAGTATAACGAGGTGCATTTTCAAGATTTGCCGAAAACACCAGGCAATAAACACGTCTCGACACTATCAACGTTAATATCCCTACCCACAGAAGAGCTTCCACCACCTGTGGGTTTGAAGTTGGCAGTATGTCGATACCGTATCTGCTTTTAAGTTCTTTAAAAATAAACTCAATTTCCCATCTGGCCGAATACAAGACCGCAATGTCTTCAGCATCAAGACGTTCAACGGGAATATTTGTGATATATACATGATGCTTTTTAACTTCTTTATTGTACGTTGCGACAAGCCGAAAACGTTTAGCATCTCCCTTTTGTTTCCCATTATATGCTCTACGTTTAAACTCCACTTCTACTTCCACATCAACAACGTGTCTCTTCAGTTTAGGCAATACTTCGCTTAACCTTTTTCCGACAACATCTATAGAACGTCCACGCCAGGTACGTTTTGTCCCAACGATGAGTGGGTCAACATTACTTTTCAACCTGCTGACGAAATATCCTCCATTTTCATCAATGCGCGCAAACGTATTATGTTTGTAAAAACCCAGATTAATAAGCAATATTCGATCCTTTATCCAGGGACCTATCCGAAGCGTCTTCACCTCATGGGTACGTTCTCCACATAATGCTATACGTTTGGTCCATCTTCCACAGCACTTACGAGAAGACTCAACTTAACACCCGCAGCAACTTTCCTCGTCCTTACTGCCGGCCATTTATCAGCTAATTTTTTATGTAGTCGGATAATCGTGCTGTCTTGAATTACAAGGTCTTCAAAGCTAACCAACTTATCTTTCAATACTCGAGAAGGGTTCATTGTGATGTTTTCTAGCCCATGAATGACACATGCATGAAGAAAATCTACAAGTTCTGGTGTGAAGCGATCATAGAAACTGCTACGGCTAATGTGTATTTCACCTTTTTCTTCGTAGAGCCGTCGTAAACATGCTAATGTTCTCTGGAGCTGCACACCAAAACCCAAGGTTAATGACCAAAACATAAGTGCAGGGTCAATCTTTCGGTCTCGCTTTACAAATCCTGCTTCTTCAGCGGTTTTCCTAAGCCATTCTGCTGAAAAAATTCTGTTGAGTTCTTCTTCGATTAACCGAGGTTTTTCTGGTTGTTGTATCTTTTGTGCCACGCGGCATCCCCTCCGCATGTAGAAAAAACGTATTGAGTTGTAATATAATTGTCGATTATTTACCTTAACCGATCACGTATGGAAAGTTATTATTGAATGTAAAGGTTATGCTGATAAAGAAGCAATTGAACAATTGAAACGTTATCGTGCGAATTATCCAGAAATTACAAGGTGTTTATTAGTTGCATCTAAAGTAAGTAAAGAGGCTATAAAAGAAGCAGAGTTAAACCAAATAGAAGTTTTTGAAACATTTTTTAAGTTTGAAAAAATAGTTTGAATTATGAAAACTTCAAAAAATACTTAAATCTGAGCATCCAGTGACTGGAAGAAAAATAAGGAGTTTCTATTTCTCAACCCTGTCTTCTTGAATCCTTTTCGGAAATTGCAGATATTTTTTGCAGGTTAATTCATCGCCTACATCCCAAACCTTATCATGTGGTACCCTTTTACCACACATCGTACGTTTTTGTAAGGGTTCATCATCTTCATTTACCTGTACTAAAGGTGTTTTGGCATTTTAATTAAAACTCCCATATCACCCCTCAATCCCTCTCAATTCCATTCCAACGGTCTGTAACCCGCAGAGAGATTATAAGTATCAAAAGATTCAGTTTTAATGTAGGAGTTTAACTATGGTGATAATAGATCCCTGCCAACGCCTCAATACGATCCAAAACCAACTGGTACCTGGCATGATCAAAAATGCTCATGAGATTGCGGCATCTGGTGCTACAAATATAAGATCGGCCATCGAACAAAATCTGCCTGAACTTGAAAAGAATTGCTACGAACTTGCGGCACGGTGTGAGAAAAAATGGCCGAAATGTGGAGAGGAAGTTGAATTGTGCAATGAAAAGAGGATACAAAAACTATTCCAGGATACCAGAGATGAACTTGAACATATCTGGAAAGAATGAGAAGAACAACAAAAGGTCATGGAAAGCCATAGACGTCAACAATAACAAATAACGTAATCTGAACAAAACAAGAAAATCCTCCCTGCGGTCGGATTAACTTGAGTACAAAAAGTTATACTTTATGTACAATAAAAAATGATTCGTGGCTCTTCAGGCGAAAAAAGCCCGGACAACAGAAAAGACCAATACATTTTATCCTGTTCTACACCCAAAGAGTCAGAACAACTCATACAACAACCTTTGGTAATGATCTTGGCACCCCCCTCCACCCAAACCCGTATCGAGCAAAAACAGCAAGAACTCCAGGCCCTTATCCAGTACCCTGAAGAAAAACTCGCCAGCATCATCAAAGACGTGGGATTCACATGTGACCTGTGCGGCCGCTGCTGCACTGAAGAATTCAATGACCATGTATTCCTGCTCGATGCCGATACTGCCGTTATCAAACAGATCGACGCTCTGGCCCTGACACCCGCTCCCTACTTTGATTTTTGCGACCAGCACGGCAGGTTCTATGTTTCAGGTTATGCCCTGAAAAGCAGACCTGACGGCTCATGCTATTTCCTGGATGGGGGGCGCTGTACCATCTATTCCCGCCGCCTGTCCATTTGCCGGGTATATCCATATATGCTGCACAGGGAGGCAGATGAGTCCGGCAATGTGGACTGGCGCCAGGTCAGCGGCCTGGACCAGCACGGTTGCTACAACACCATGATAGAGGATACCGAGGCCCGGCAAATAGCAAACGAGACAAAGGAATACGAAGTGGCATTCTTGGAACAGGAGATACGCTTCCTGGAAACCATTAACACCCATTTCAGCCAAAACGGGCTCAGGCACATCCAGAGGGTCTATGACAGGCAGATGAGACATCTCCAGAAGGGGGGAAGCATAGAGGTCTGGGTGTATTACAACGGCAGCTTTGAGAAGAACCTACTCCCTGCAAAGGAACAGGGATAGGTCATTGTTGAGAGTTTTCATCCCGCCGCCGGCCCAATCCTTCAGCAATACTATTCACGAAATGTTTTGAAAACAGGGCACATCCAATTAAAGCGGTTCAAATCCCAACAGATTTAAAAAAGATTGGGGATACATATTCCGGAATTCTGGTGGTCTTGTCCTCATACCCGGTGATTCCCCTTGGGGTATAGGTAAAATATGCGAAATACGGTGCAAATAAGATCAGCAAAAGCCCGAAGATCATAATGGCTGTTCCGATACTGACCTCATCCACTTCATTGTTCTGGTTCCTTATCATCCATGAACACATCCACCTATCAATATCACAAAACACGTTATGAGCTATTAATCATACTATTTTCCTTCAAGTACTCCCTGAACACAGGATTTTTCAGGACTATTCAATTACCACTATCTGGTAATCCTTATTGGTCAGCCACGTGTGGAACACATGGGCCATGCATTCCTTACAATCCTGCTCCCGGATAATGTCCACTGCTGACTGGTCAACTGCTTCATCGATCTTCTTCTGGCTGGGACATCCCCAATCCTTGCAAAATTCCCGCCTCTGGTATTCTCTGACTATCTTCATAAACTCACTCCTTATCTCTGGGGTTCGATTATCACTTTCATGGACTCAGCGGCTCCGGCCACCAGTTTGAATCCTTTACCTGTTTCTGCCAACCCGAATTTGTGGGTTATCATATCTATGACCTCTATCCTGCCCGATCGTATCAGTTCCATAGCTGCCGTGATGTCAAAGGGACTGGCGCCATACGAGTTGACAATGGTAACTTCGTTCTTCCACAAATCGAAAACAGGTAGTGGCACGGTGACTTCCGCTTCAGGCGAGGCAAAGAACAGGATAGTACCTCCACGGTCCACCGAACCCAATCCCTGGGTTATAGCAGGCATGGCACCGGTACAGATAATGACGACATCAACCAGGCGGCCGTCATTTCGTTCCATCAGGCGTTCGGGCACATTATCCTGTGCATCAATGACCTGTGCTCCAAACGTTTTCGCCATATCCAGCCGGTAATGGTTAATATCAGTGGCAAAGACTCTCCCGGCACCCGAGGCGATGGCCAGTTTGATATGCAATAGTCCTGTTATCCCGCTACCTATGACCAGTACACTCTGCCCCTGACCGATACCGGCCTGCCGCTGTCCCCGGTAGACACATGCCAGAGGTTCGATGAACACTCCCTCATCAAAGGACATCTTCTCAGGTAACAGGAACACGCCCCTGTCCACATTGATGGCAGGCAAGCGCACGTACTCTGCAAAACCGCCCGGGTCAAAATTTGTGGTACGCAGGGTGTCGCATACCGTATGATGCCCATTCATGCAGTAGTGGCATTCATTGCAGGGCACATGGTGGGATACAAAGACCCTGTCCCCCACCTTGTAACTGGTAACGTCCTTCCCAACTTCGGCCACGGTACCTGCTATTTCATGCCCCAGCACCAGTGGCGCCCGCATAATGCGGTACCATTCCATGACATCGCTGCCACAGATACCGCTGGCATCCACCCTGACCAGCAGTTCATCAGGGCCGATCACTGGCCTGGGCATCTCTTCAAGACGCACATCGTTGTTATGGTAATATACTGCAACGCGCACGTACCCCGCCTCTATGTACCCTTCTCGCTGTTGTACAGGTCCATTGCTTCTTGTGGCGTGAAATCCTGGTGAACCACTGCGCGCACGGCCTTTATCATGGCAACAGGGTGGTCGTTCTGCCAGATATTGCGACCCATATCCACACCCACTGCACCTTCGGATATGGCACTATGGACCAGTTCGAACACGTCCATCTCAGTGTCCATCTGCTTGCCGCCAGCTACTACAATGGGTACGGGGCAGCCCTCTACAACCTTGTGGAAATCATCAGTATAATAGGTCTTGACTATCTTTGCGCCCAGTTCGGCTGCTATCCGGCAGCACAGCCCCAGGTACCTTGCATCACGCACCATATCCTTACCCACCGCGGTCACTGCCACCACTGGCATACCGTAGCGTTCGCATTCGTTGACCAGGTTACCAAGGTTCATCAGGGTCTGGTGTTCGTACTGGCTGCCCACGTAAATGGACATGGCAACAGCGGCCACATTAAGCCTCAGGGCATCCTCCACCGATGTGGTGATACCTTCCCTGGACAGGTCCTCGCCAACAATACTGTTACCGCCCGATACCCGCAGTACAATAGGTGTGTTCGTGCCAGGGTCCACGCTGGTGCGCAGTCCCCCGCGGGCGGGCATGAGTGCGTCTGCATATTCAATGAGTGGTTTGATCGTCGCCTCTGCGTTTTCCAGTCTAGATGTGGGTCCAAGAAAATACCCGTGGTCCACTGCCAGCATTACTGTTCGTCCTGTTTTTGGTTTTATGATTTGTGATATCCGATTTTGCATACCCCAGTCCATGGTAGTCCTCCATTGATGTTTTTAAGTAAGTAATAGGTTAATTGGTATATTTATTTATTCATTCATTCTTTCCAGAATCCCGGAATCAACAGCAAAAGCATAGATATATTAAGTTCATTGCAGTTACTGTTCGGGATATTGCTCAACTGATGTTATTATGTCTGATGTTCTAAAGGGTCATTCGACGGATAAGTTTATTTGATTACAAATGTATACAAATGTAATATGATTGTTTCAAACGCTTCAACTTTAATACTCCTTGCAAAAGCAGGAGTTATACGTAAATTCCTTAATGAATTTGGGGAAGTAACCATCCCTAAAGAAGTAGAACTGGAAATAACAGCCGGAGACACTTTTGATTCAATAATATTGAAAAAGGAAATCAAAGATAAACACATTATAGTAAAAGCAATCGAATCGAGTACTGCAAAAATTCTAAGGGAATTCAAAATGCATAAAGGTGAAGCCGAAGCATTTGTTTTGTATAATGAATGCAAAGCAAAAGCAATTTTAACAGACGATGGAGAATTGATTAAGCTGTGCAAATTGTTTGAAATTCCATTCATAAATGCTTTAGCCATCATAACGCAAATGTTTGAAAAAGGCAAAATATCACAGTCAGAAGCCTGCGAATATTTACAAAAGTTGAATGATTACGGAAGATATTCAAAGGAAATATATAGTTACTTTAAACAGGAGGTGGATTGCCCTTGACACTATCCATACGGTATGAACCCACAAAAGACATAGACTTCATGACAAAATTGTTTAAAACAAATAAATCCAATATGCTGCGGGAGTTAATAGACGAAGGCAGAAAAATGAAATCTATCGAGCTTTATAAGCAAGGTAAAATAAGCCTTGGTCTCGGAGCAAAAATAGCAAAACTTTCCATGTCAGAATATATTGACCTGTTGAAAGAATTCAACGTTCAAATTAATATCGACATAGACGATGCAAAAAAATCACTTCAATATGCAAGGTCAATTCTTTAGTGTATTCACTTGCAGGTTTAAGATATACCTTTCATGTGAATAAAGTAATTGTAACCCTATGTTAAAAGAGGACATCTGCTAAAGATATTTGCCACTATAAAGTACTCAAATACTACAAAGAATAATTCAAATCCCTCAATCTTTCCAGAATCCTGGTATCAACAGCACCAGAACCGTGAATATCTCAAGCCTGCCAATCCACATATTAGCTATCAGTACCAGTTTACCCACCAGGGGAATGGTACTGAAATTTGACCACGGCCCCACCAGGTCGAAACCGGGACCGATATTGCCCAGTGTCACAATGGATGCCGAAGCCGCACTGAACGCATCGATATCCAGCAGGCTCAATATGAACGTGCTGGTCATGAACACCAGTATATACAGGATAATGAACGAGAATATGCTATTCATCACATCCTCAGATACGACCCGCTGACCTAACCTGATGGGGCGTACCAACTTTGGCTGGAGCGACTTGAACAGTTCCCGGTATCCAAACTTCAACATCAGCAGCAGCCGCACCACCTTTATTCCACCCGCCGTGGAACCTGCACTACCCCCTATGAACATAAGAATGAACAGAACCATGCGTGCAGAGTCTGGCCAAGTGTTAAAATCATCACTGGCATAACCCGTTGTGGTAAGAATAGACAATACCTGGAATATGGCGTACCTGAAGGATGTGCCGATCCCTTCGAACGTCCCGGTCCTCCAGAGTGTCAATGTCAACACTACAGCCGCAGAAACCACAATGAAACTATAGAACTTGAACTCACCATCCTTTAACAGGCTTCTATGGTCAACATATATCAACCGGTAGTGCAGGGCAAAATTGGCACCGGCCACGAACATGAAAAAGGTGATGATCCCCTCTATTAATGGGCTATTGAATGCTGCTATTGAATCAGCTCTGGGCGAGAATCCGCCGCAGGCCATGGTAGTAAAGGTATGTGTAAGCCCGTCGTATACCCCCATTCCTGCTCCTAACAATGCAATGAACTCGATCGCTGAGATGACCACATATACCATCCAGAGTATCTTTGCCGTTTCTTTGAGTTTGGGTTTGAGTTTATCTTCAGTAGGTCCTGGTGCCTCAGCCTTGAATAACTGCCTGCCAGCGATTGCCAGTTTGGGGAGGATAGCCAAGAACAGCATGATAATACCCATACCGCCAAGCCACTGTATGAAGCTGCGCCAGAACAGCAGGGCTTTAGAATAGGACTCAATATCGGTCATTATGGTGGCACCGGTGGTGGTAAAGCCTGACATGGACTCGAACAGGGCATCCACTGGATGCATACCGCTAAAAAGGAATGGCAAAGCGCCGAATATTGCTGCTGATAACCATCCAAAAGCTACTATGCCAAAACTTTCGCGGTTCCTGAACTCATCACTTTTGGCATTGGTATATTCCAGCACGAGTCCGGTTGATGTTGTGATAAGGAATGAATATACAAAGACCATGACAGATGGGAACTGGGCCGGGTCTTGCCGGGAATAATAATATCCAACCAGCGCCGGGATAAGCATTACAACCCCCAGGTATTTCAGGATAATTCCCAGGGTATTTAAGACCACATTGAATTTCATTGTATAACCTAGTGTAAACGTAATTTATATAATAAGTTATTTATGTAAAACGCTGCAGCAAGAACTTCAAGGTCACGATAATGGGTATGATCTCAAGCCTGCCTATCCACATATTGAATATTAGCATCAGTTTACCGGCCCACATCATATCAGGTGACGTTATACCCGTGGACAGCCCGACGTTGCTCTGTGCCGACACCACTTCAAATATTACATCATCAACATGGTACGACAAAGGTGTAATGTGAAGCATCACGAAAATGCCGGTGAACAGGAATATCAACCACAAAAATGAGATGAGTGCAGCCTCATTAAGCTGTGCCCCCATCTCTTCATCAGATAGTACTTTGTCTCCGAACTTCTGGACCACTATTGCTTCATGAGGTAGCGATATCTTCTTGTACCACCACCCTATCCCTGAAAAAAGAGCGGCGCCTCGCACCAGTTTGATACCTCCTGCAGTGGAACCTGCTGCACCTCCCAGCAGCATTAATACAATGACGATAAGCTTAGCGTTGGGTGCCCAGGTATGGATGGTAGCGGTCTGCAGGCCCGTACAGGTCAGTCCGGATACTGTCTGGAACACAGAATACCGTAGTGACTCTGACCACCAGTTGTAACTTATTGAATTTTCGACTACAAGCAGGCTACATGCCAGGAAAAGCAAGAATAACAAAGAACGGATCTGGACATCTTTCAAGAATGCACCCAAATCTCCCTTTAAGACCTTATAATGTATCAGGAATGGAATTGCACCCAGTATCATTATCGGTATTAAGGCAGACTCTATCAGGGGATCATCATACGAAGCGATACTTGAGTCCTTTACTGAAAAGCCGCCGGTAGATATGGCGGTCATACCGTGGTTTATAGAATCCCACAGTGGCATTTTCACCAGTAACAGGATTATGATGGAAAAAGCTGTCAACACGAAATATATCCACCATATCATTCTTACTGTGGTCATGATCCGGGGAAATATCTTTTCTTCCCGCCCTTCGGCACGGTACAAATGGTACATACTCGTGCCAGGCCGGGTTATTATACTGATTATCAGCACAATTACTCCCACTCCACCTATCCACTGGGTAAGTGACCTCCAGAACTGGATGGTATGGGTAAGTTGTGATGGGGCAGGTATCATACTGAGTCCCGTGCCTGTCCATCCTGAAGTGGATTCAAATAGGGAATTTAACGGCGACATACCTTCGATCAAGATGTAAGGGATGCTGCCGAACAGGGGGATTACCAGCCATGCGATCGATGAGACGGCCATGGCATGTGTGAGTTGCATCTCGGATTTTGTTCTGCCTATGAACTTCAGGCTCATTCCGACAATGCAGGACAGAATTGACGTGACCAGCAGGGGATAAAGGGAACTGTATTCCTTGAATACCATGGGCACTACCATAGATATCAATGCCAGTAGGCTTACCATTAGTAAGAGATTTCCTACATCCCTGAAAATAATCTTAAAATCATCCCATGACAAAGGCTATCCGCCCTATTTGAAAAGTTCTTCAACTTCAGATACCATTTCGAGTTTTGTAAAGACAATAACCCTGTCATCCGGATGAATTTGTGTATTGCCGTCCGGTACAATAATGCTATTACCATGCACCACAGTGCTCACAATGGCACCTTTTGGGAACTTGACACTCTTCAATGGTTTCTTTACTATCTTTGAACCTTCCCTGGCGGTCAGTTCAAGCACTTCAGCTTTTTCACCTTCAAGTGTAGTTATGGATTGGATACCTGTTTTTAAGAGGGTGGACTTAAGCACTTCATTGACCGTAGCCTCACGGGAACTCATTGCCACATCCACACCCACCATCTCGAACAACTGGGTGTATTCGGTCCTGTCTACCCGGGCCATGACCTTGATCGCACCCAACTGTTTTGCAAGCAGTGAGCACAACAGGTTCTTCTCATCACTATTCGTTACAGATACCACTGCGTCCATACCTGGAATATTCACATCACTGAGAATATCCACATTCGTACCATCACCGTTTATGACCATGACATTGGGCAGGGACTCGGCGATCATCTCACAACGTTTAAGGTCCTTTTCCACCAGGGTGATGTCAAAATTCTTTTTACGGAGCAGTTCTATTAAGTAGAATCCAACGGTACCGCCCCCTACCACAAGGACTTTTTTGCTCTGGTTACTTACCTCGAACCATTTCCTGATCTCCTGTATGGCTTCTTCCTTGCCTATCATCACTACCCTATCACCTGAGTAGATGATATCGTTCCCTCCCGGAATGATGATATCGTTTTCCCTGAATATAGCTGAGATCATGCTGCATTGGGGAAATTCTATCTCTTTGAGAAGCTTGTTTACCAGCACATTCCCTTCTTTCACCTTGAACTCTATCATCTTGACAAGTCCTCCCACAAAGTCCTGGACATCAACAGCCGAAGGGACAGAGAGTACCTGGTACATTTCATAGGCCAGGGACAGTTCCGGACATATCATGATATTCATGCCCACTTTTTCGCGCATGGTAATTGGTTCATCGATATAATCAGGGCTGCTGACCATTGCAATGGTCTTGGTTCCGTTTCCGGTCAGGAGCTTGGCTGCCAGGCATGCTACGATATTGAGTTCATCATGACCGGTTACTGCCACTACAAGGCCTGATTTTTCTACTCCCGCTTGTTTCAGGACCTTTATATTTGCGCCATTGCCGTGTATAACCTGGACATCAAGACCCCGTGCCTGTTCAATAGTATCATTGTCCTTTTCGATAATAACCACTTCGTGGTCCTGATAAAGTGCTTTGGCAAGATGATATCCAACATCACCAGCACCGATGATAATTATGTGCAAATATGTCACCTAAATATCTATTAGAATAATTAGCAGTTTTGTAAGAGTCAGGAGATTATCACAATATGTTAAAAGCCTATCTATC
>JAMJFQ010000098.1 GCA_023544605.1 ANME-2 cluster archaeon
GGGTTAAGCTCCATCAGTTTTTTCGTGTTCAAAAGGGCATTGGTCAGGGATTCATGATCTGCAACCGCAGGTACTTCGGCATTCAGGGGATATGTCTCTTTTAATTCCAATGGATATGCCCCGAATGGTGGTTTGAAGTGCAGCACATTATCGTATTCGGATTCATTCTTAATCCGCCCGCCCGGTCGTATCAGCACGGTCCCGGTCAGCTCCAGCCTCTCAAGCCGGCTGCCCCATCGCATGACCTCAGGCCGATACGTAGATTCGGGACCGCAATAGAAAAAAGTGGATTTGGAAATGGGGTCGAACTGTTCGATCCAACTGGCGTGGGTCACTGCCCGCTTCAGGCCGTCAAGCATCCTGGGATGGATGCGGCACCGTCTCTCTACCAGTTCCCACAGGTTGCCGTCGCGTATGGCCTGTTTCACCAGTCTTATCTCTGCAAAGGTAGTATACAGGTTGTGCCTGGCCAGCAGTTCGGTCCTGTCAGTACTGGCGACGATCTCGGCGGCAGTATGGCTGCTGCATACAGGACATGAGCACGGCAGATATTGCAGGTCATGGATATGGTAGGTACCCTCAGCCGTCAGGTAGCGGTCATCTTTGGCAAAAAGGGCATAAGCAGCCGAATCGAACAGGTCGCAGCCCAGCGCCGCTGCCAGTGCAAACACCATAGGGTGCCCGGCGCCGAACAGGTGGACCGGAACTGATGACGGCAGGCCCTTCTTGGCACTGACGATAACATCCACCAGTTCGGCATAACGATAGGATTCCATCAGCGGCACCACTGCCCCGATAGGATAAATATCGAATCCTGCACGTCCCAGTTCCCTGCCTGCCTGTTCCCTGAGGTCTGTATGGGTGCCGCCCTGGACCGGCGCTGCCAGCAGCATCCCTGAATCCTTATTCAGTTCCAGGGCCTCCATGAGTCTCGCATTGGTAATTGCCAGTTCCTGCGCGGCCTGTTCATGGTCCGCGGCAGGCGATGTGGGTATGTCCAGGGGCACCCCGATATCAGTACCGATGGCATGCTGGAAACCGATTATCTCGGCATTATCCACCTCTACCTCGCCGTAGACACTTAACTGGAAAGAACCGCTGTCTGTCATCACCGGACCGTCAAATCCAAGCAGGGCATGAACACCTTCTTCGATAGCACGCTGCTTTAGTTCGGATTTGCGGTAGATGATATATGAATTGGTGATAAGTATCTGGGCGCCAAAATCCGACATCTCCTTTGCCGGGATGGTCTGGATATTGGGGTTAATGACCGGCATGATGGTAGGTGTTTCCACCACACCGTGTGGTGTGGTCAGGCGTCCTATCCTGCCTGCCGAGTCCCTGTGTGTTATCTCAAAAATATCTGGCATGTTCGTTCCCTGAAAATAATCTAATGTAACGAAAAAGTAATGTTCACTGCCCCAGCAGGTCGGACGCAGAAACCAGCGGCACCAGTTTTACATCCAGTGCACTAAGACCGTTTCGGGCACCTTCATCCCTATCCACTACAGTAATTACCGTATCCACTACTGCATCTTCATCCCTCAATGATTTAATTGCCTCTATCACAGAACCACCCGTGGTTGTGACGTCCTCTACCATGAGTAAACTCCGCCCCGCTATATCACCAATGAAGCGTCCTCCTGTACCGTAATCTTTCAGGGATTTTCGGACGATCACCAGTGGTAGGCCCGATGCCAGCGATACGGCTGTTGCCAGTGGTATCCCGCCAACAGCGACTCCGCCTATGGCCTCAACGCACATATTTTGCTCTTTAATAAGTGCCACTATCCTACTTGCTATCAGCGTAAGGGTGCTGGGATTTGAAGTGGCTTTCTTGATGTCGATATAATAGGTACTTTTCCTGCCTGATGCAAGAGTGAAATCGCCAAATTTCACAGCGCCACAGTCCTTTAATGCCTGAATCAGTTCTTCATCCATTATTTTCACTACCAGGGTTCTTTCTTGACCTTTATCATATATCCTAACAGGTTTGCCATCAAATGGAGCAGGGGTGTTATCACGAGAACCGTTACTATTATCCAGAAGGTAAAATAGGTTTTGAACCAGACCGATGCAAATATGAATGTGAGTGCCCAGGCACCCAATACGAAATCAAGCTGGTCTGCAACCGGGAACATGGCACCACGCTCAAGGTTCAATCTCCTCTTGATAAAACTCTCGGCACTATCGCCCAGCAGAGAACCCAATGCCATCAGACCTACCACCAGTATCGTGCTGATAGAATAGGCGCTAAGGGTCGATTGAAATACAGGCCAGCCGGTAAGAACATCACTGGCTGCAAGACGGGGAGCCAGTCCCATCTGGATGACTCCCATAAGAAGCCCACATGCAGTCCCTGCAAGCAGTCCTTTGATGGTCTTCCCGTTCCCAAGTATGCGCCTACCGTCATAAAAATTCCTGCCCAGGTCCATGGGGGTGCCCCCCCCGAACACTGCAGCCATTGGGTTAGCGGTATATGCCGGAAGCATAAGCCACACGGATGCGGTTATAATGTCGATCAAGGTCATGATGCCTAAATGGTCATCTCCGATGTTAAACGTATTGAAATCAGACTGAGAAAGGGATACGTTCGATGTGACCAGAGTTCAGGTTCTTGAATTCCACGCCGCCCGGTACACCTAATATCTCTACTCCGTTGAACTCGTCCACACCGCACAACACGTCCTGATCGGGATGGGTCCCCGGTGTGATATCGCAGCTTATGCGGGTGCGCTCACCCACGGAGACCACGATCTTAAGCCGTTTTGATGCAGGATGGTGCTTTGGAAGTACGATCAATGGTGTACCTACTTCCCTGATCATATAGAGTACACATTTAATACCATCAATGGTTGTCTTTTCTGTATCAAATCCCGATGAGACCAGCAGGTCATCAGGTTCTAATCCAAGGACGATCTCTTCGTCATCGGTCTCAAGAAAAAACAGGTTATTTACTCCGGCTTTGACAATGCCGATAGCCCCACTATTACCGTGAAGCATCAACATTTCGTTATCAATTAAGGGTATCATAGGTATTATAGAACTTCATGCTATTTCCACGTTATTGGACTGGCACGTTGGACATATGATCTTCTTGCCCATACCCTGGAACTCATTTCCACAATCCTTACATTTATAATTTTTAGTCTCTAAGGTATCAGCTATATCTACTCCGAATGCATCGCCTACACTGCACATGTTATATTTCACCTCCAGGGGAATATAATGAATATATGTGCTCAAATGGGAAGATGTTATATTAATTTTTCCCAGAGTGATTTGTACAGTGTTTGCAAAACCACACAAAATATTATATAGATAAAACGTTAATAGCATTATAATCAAACAACGTGATACCATGAAAAACCTGATTATCATAACGTCACTTTTACTGGCGGCAGCACTTCTTGGCAGTGGCTGTACTGACCAGGACCCGGCTCAAAGAGCCGAATTATTAACGGTAAATTCATTAGAAGAAATTGAAGTGATGCTCCAGACCAGGCCTGTGTTTATTGAAATGGGAGCCGGCTGGTGTCCTTCCTGTGTAGAGCAAAAACCCATTGTGGAAGAACTTGCAGCTGAATACGGGGACCAGGTGGCTTTCGTGTATATAGATACTGACAAACAATCCCAACTGGCACAACATTTCAATGTCTACTATATTCCTGACCTGAGCATGATAGTCAGTTCGAAAAATGGTACATTTAACTATATAACCAGGCAGGGTACACTTACAGGTGAGCGTCAGGAAGCCATGATGGTAGGCCTGACATCCAAAAATGTACTGGAGGTCATCATTCAGGATACGCTCAAACTGAGAAGCACAAATACTTAATCCAGTCCAACAACTACCTGTTGAGGTTTTAGTAACTTGAATCAAGGCTGGTATTCCTTATAGTATCAAAAATCTTATACACAAAAAGAATGGTGTAATTAATATGAATCGAAAAATAATTCTATTCCTATCGGTCCTTGTCGTATCTTTAATTATGGCCGGGTGTTTAGAAACCCGTGAAAAGGCTCCTTTGAGCACTCCTGAAATAAGGACCGCTATAGATACAAAGGACAGTTTTGTTATTTTATTCTTTTATGATCCTTCAATGGGCACCAGCCAGGAGCAACTGGAGATACTGTATGACATCAAGCAAAACCACTCGGATTCAGTGATACTGCTCCCGTATGCTATGGATAATCCAGAGAGTTTTGACGCTAAAGAAGGGTACCGGGTAAGGAGCACACCCACCACCGTGGTCATCGACGATGAGGGTTATATCGTAAAAACATTCACGAAGATCACCTTTGAAAAGATGATAGAGGAACTAATCCTGCAGGACATTAAAAAATGAGCATACTTCTTCAAATCGAAAGTGCATTATCCTCGGTGGATCTGCCTCTGCCGCTTTTGGCATTGCTTGCGGGTATAATTAGTATCCTTTCCCCTTGCATACTGCCTCTTTTGCCTGCAATACTGGCATATTCCTCAGGTAAGGGCAAATTCAGGCCTTTGGCCATCGTGGCAGGTCTGATATTCACATTTACCCTGATGGGTATGGCTGTGGCAGCCTTTTCAGACATCCTTGCTCAGTACCAGCAGTACATAAGGATAGTGGCTGAGTTCGTGATCATTTCACTGGGCATTGCCATGCTCATGGAATTCAACCTTAGTATATTTAATCGTATTCCGGGCAATGTACCGGTCAACCCTAACAAGGAGGGTGTTGCCGGTGGTTTTATCCTGGGATTATCGCTGGGTATTGTATGGATTCCCTGCACCGGCCCAATTCTTACTGTGATACTTATGGGTGTTCTCTTGAAAGGGGGACTACTCTATGGCGGATTTTTGCTTTTTATATATTCGATGGGATTAGGAATTCCGATGCTGATGATCGCCTATTTTATCAATGTATCAGGTAACAGGCTCAGTACCATATCGCATTATGATGTTATATTAAAAAAAGTTGCAGGTGCCATGTTAATTCTTCTTGGCCTGTGGATGGTGTATTCTTATCATATCAAACATTACTTAATCGGATGAAGGTTACAATTAACCGTTTGTTATATGTATCATAAAATTACTAATATGAAAGTCTCATTTAAATAAAACAGGAAGTATTGGTCAATGACATTAAAAAATTTGGTTTTGCTCATTAGTGTATCGTTAATACTAACATTGATGCTTTTACTATCTCCGGCATATGGCTATGCAAATTATGCATCGGACGGGAGTGGAAGTATGATGGGTGGTACTGCAACTGCCACTTCATACGGTGCGGATATCGTTATATTGCAGCATCTGATCGAGTTAGACCAGGTATCAAATCCAGGCTATTTCGTCGTGTATGAGACCCTTGTATTAAAGAACATAGGAACTGAAAACTAC
>JAMJFQ010000099.1 GCA_023544605.1 ANME-2 cluster archaeon
AACGAGTTCCATTTTTTATCAAATCCATTTTTTACAGGCAACTATAGTAAATAATGGTTATGGTAAATAGTGTAGTTTCAAATATATTTGAAACCTTGTTGTTAAATTTATTTTAGAATCAGGTCGAGGAAATTTCTTATGAGTATGTTTGCTCAAAATAATTATATATACCATAGACAGTATCAATTGTCAACTTAAATATGACTTGCAGGTTGACAATTTTTGTTGATACCATGAACGAATATACAAAAGTAAAACCATTGATCTATGCTGCCCTGTTTGCAGCCCTGACTGCTATTGGAGCCTTCATCAAGATACCACTCCCGATAAGTCCTGTACCCCTTACCCTTCAGGTATTCTTTGTGCTGCTTGCCGGACTGGTACTGGGTGCCAGGTTGGGAGGGACCAGTATGGTCGTATATGTGGTGCTGGGTATTATCGGTCTTCCGGTATTTTCCGGAGGTTCATCGGGTCTGGGGGTACTGCTGGGTCCTACCGGAGGCTACCTGATCGGGTTTGTTGCAGCTGCCTTTGTCACCGGCCTGATATATAATAAGGCCGCTAACAGCAAGCCTTCCGCCATAGGGGCAATGATCGCCGGTCTCTTTGTGATATACCTGTTTGGAGTGGTCCAGTTATCATTTATCGCGAATATGTCTATCCAGCAAGCTGTTGCTGTGGGAATGGTGCCCTTTTTGATAGGTGATGCCATCAAAATAATTGCCGTATTGATAGTAGCGGACAGGATCAGGCCCTTTCTGACAATATCATGATAGAATTCAATGACATATATTTCTCACGCTCCACCGGACCCGTACTGGAAGGCATCCAACTCAGGATAAAAAAAGGGGAATATCTTGGGATCATGGGCGATAACGGGTCGGGAAAGACCACCCTTGCTCGACTCATGACCGGTCTTTTGCTACCAGAAAAGGGGGACGTCAGGGTAAACGGGATTTCCACCGGTGATAGAAATCGGTTGCTTGAGATCCGCCATTCTGCTGGGACGGTGTTCCAGAACCCTGATGCCCAGGCCATTGGCGAGACCGTGGAAGAAGACCTGGTCTTTGGTTTGGAAAATCTGGGACTGCCTGTGCCTGAGATAAATAAAAGGATTGAAAAATATCTGGACCTGCTGGAGATACGTGAATTGCGGCACCGCACTATCAGGACATTGAGCGGCGGGCAGAAACAACTGGTGAACCTTGCTGCGGTCATGGTCATGGAACCGGAATACATCATCCTCGATGAGCCTGTTTCCATGGTGGATGCCGGGCACAGGAGAATCATCCTGGAGCACATAACCAGGTTGAACCATGAAGGGACAGCCATTGTACATATCACCCATGACCCTGACGAACTGACCGGTTGCCATAGGCTCATTGTCCTATCCGGTTGCAGGATAACACACAATGGGACACCACCTGAGGTATTCAACCAATTATTTGTTGAGAAGAAAATGGATGTTCCGGCTCCTTTTGCGATCTCACGGGAATTGGGACTTCCCCCTGTCCTGACAACGGAGGCTTTGCTGGAGGAAATATGTCAATTGAAATAAGGCATGTGACCCACATATACGATGCAGGGACCCCCCATGAGACCAGGGCACTGGATGGGATAGACCTCACAATAGGGAAAGGTACCGTCTTCGGACTGGTGGGGGGTATCGGTTCAGGTAAATCCACCCTGGCTTCCCTTATGGCAGGTCTTGACAGCCCGTCCGATGGCAGCATTACCATAGATGGTGAGGTTCCCAGTCCGGGAAAAAATGTAGGTATTCTGTTCCAGCAGCCAGAGGATCTCTTCTTTGAAAGGACACTGTTCAAGGATATGGTCTTAGGTCTTACTCACCTGGGTCTTTCAGAAGAGGAGGTTGAAAAGCGTATCTTCTTCACATTAGACCAGGTGGGGCTTTCCAAGCAGATACTCAGCCGATCACCTTTTCACCTGAACCGGGGTACGTTAAGACTGGCAGCCTTTGCTTCGGTACTGGTTATGAATCCGGGGTATCTCATCCTGGACGAACCCACAGCCAGCCTGGACCCCGGGAGCAGGAAAAGGTTGGTTGAGATCATTAAACGCATATCCGAAGATATTACTATCATCTATATCTCACACAGGTTGCAGGAAGTCATTGAGGTATCCGATCGTCTGGTCGTACTGGACAAAGGAAACATTACTTTTAACGGAACCAGGTCCGACTACCTGGACTGGGGAGCAGGGCAGGATGGAGGGGAATACCTGCCTATCCTGAACCAGATATTGTACAGATTGCATCAACTGGGTCTTGATGTGGATCTGAAGGTGACACAACGAGAAGATGTAGTTGAACAGATACGACGAACACTGGAGAGAACATGATCGGGATATATGGTCACGGCAGGTCGTACATGCACCTGCTGGACCCCAGGACAAAACTGGTACTGATGGCAGGGATGAGCCTGCTGATCTATTCAGCACGACCGCCTGCACTGGCTATCCTGCTGGGACTTGTCCTGATAGTATCCCGTACTTCAGGGATGACTGTTAACAGACTGGTACAGGGGGTAAGACCTGTGCTTATATTCTTCGGGGTTATTTTCCTTACCCATCTCCTGTTCACTCCGGGGGACCCGCTCTTTGTCTGGTTGCCGGTCCCCACCCTGGCCGGGTTTGTCACTGGTGGTGTCCTGGTGTTGAGATTCATGCTGCTGATACTGTATACATCCATTATGATCTATACCACATCCCCTTCTGGCCTGAACTATGCTCTTGCGTGCTTTTTGCGGCCCTTCGGGAGTTTTGGGTCCGACCTGGCCTTTATGACAGGGACGGCAATGACATTGTTACCGGGACTGTTCCGGGAAAAGGATACTATTACAAAGGCCCAGGCTGCAAGGGGATATAAACCACGTGGGTTGAAGGGGTTTACTGCACTGGTGGTTCCCCTGCTGCACAGGTCGTTCCAAAGGGTGGATGAGCTGTCGGATGCGCTGGAATCCAGGTGCTTTCATTCAAAAAGACGGTATTATTATTACAGAAGATCTCTGGCGATGCGGGATTATGTAGCCGTGGGAGTTTATTTGGTTCTGGCTGTGGTGATATTGTTTTTCCTGTGAGTGGAGATTGGCGGGACAGCATGCAGATTTACTTTAATTCTCTCGAAAAGATCCCCGACAATCGCTTTACTGTGGTTCAGAATCAAGCGCATCTATACTTATTAGCCCACTGGCGCGAGGTACTGACAGCGCTTACAGAAGAGGGCTCAAAATAATATATTAGGTTTTATTATGCCTACACATAAATTAAGAAATTACCATTCCTGTTCTCTAATTCAGCAACCTCCACACCACACGGGCGGGCGGAGCACATCAGGACGGGCACCCTGATGAGTGAAGGCGAGAAGGGGCGGCAGGAGAGCAGAAGAAAGGATGGGGGTTGGAGTTATCAGCTAACAGTTAGTTTCAGAACATCACTTCAGCAATCCCCTGACAATAACATCCACCGCTTCGGACTCGTCAAGTCCCCGTGACATCAGGGTCTCCACCTGCTTCTTATCCACACTGCCAATCGCTGCCTCATGGGTGACCTTGGCCCTCCTGTCCACCACCGAGACCCGAGGAATTGCCACAGCCACCGCATCATCCTGGACGATCTCCACACAATCCACATGACCGCGGGAGTAGGGAGCTGCCCCCTCGGTGATACTCTCGACCGTGCTCTTTGCCCGGTCACGCACCGCCACCCGGCTCTTAATGATACTGCGTGCTTCCTCTCCAGCAAGCACCGTACGCTCCCGAATCAATATATCATCGTCGCCACGTCCGTACACTTTTACCGCCATATCGGCAGTGGCACCCTCACCCACATGCACATCATAATCTATCTCAAGACGGCCCACCCTGCCCCTGGTCAGGGTAAAAACGGTGGTCAGCCTGCCGCCCCTTTCAATGCTCACCCGGGCCTTAGGGACAACCTCCACACCTCCATGCGGTCCGTGATAGTGTGTCTCGTTATAGGTAATGGCAGCATCGCGCTGTATTTCCATCTCAGCGTTCATGACATGCCTCACCCTGGTTGCATTCGGGAACGTGCAGTGCGCCAGGAGTTCCACAGAGGCCCCTTCTTCGGCAATGATGACCGAATCGATCTGTTGTATCCCCTCCTTTGGCAGCACCCCGAAACACAGGTGTACCGGGTGCTCGATCCGGTACCCCTTCAGGATGACGAGCTTTATTTTAACACCGGTACCGGTCTCCTCAACATGAATATCCAGGCCGGGCACGGGACGCGATGAAAGCACCCGGTTCTCGTGGATCAGGAGATGCGCCACATCCGGCATGCTCAGTGCATCCACTTCACCGCCATACCGTGCATACGCTTCAACCAGGGTCCTGTATTCGTCTGTCATGTCCCGTGTACCGTTTCAACTTCACAGGGCCTGCACCGCTCCAGATAATGATCTGAAACCTGGGATGTGCTCCCTGACAATACGATTCTGCCGTCACAGATCAATGAGGCAGAATCCCCGATATTGACTATTTCAGGCCTGTGGGTGATCACCAGTACCGAAGCACCCTCTTCCTTCAGTACCTGCATTAATGAGATAATGTCCTTTATAGATATCACATCGATCCCGCTGTCCGGTTCATCGAGAATGGCAAGTTTCGGATGCATCATCACGATCGAAGCCAGTTCTACACGCTTGCGCTCGCCGCCGCTCAGCGATTCTCCTACTTCTCGTTCCAGATACCGCTTCGGACTCATGTTTACCAGAGCCAGGACCCTTGCAAGCCCCTTATCATCTACCCTACCTTTCTGGCAAATCGATAGATAATCCTTCACGCTCAGACCTTCAAATCGTGCCGGTTCCTGCCATGCCAGCGTAATACCTGCTGCCGCCCTCTGGCTCAAGCTCAGGTGGGTCACATCCTGTCCATTGAATTCAATGGTACCGCTCGATGGCAAATAACCGCTACAGCCCATGATCGTATACGCAAGGGAACTTTTACCTGACCCGTTCGGTCCCACGATGCAGTGGATGTTCCCCTCCCCCACAGACAGGGTAATCTCATGCAGGATCTCTTTGCCATCTCGTATTAGGGTAATTCTCTGAATATCAAGCATAAACTCCCATGGGATAATTTGAATAGCATACCTTATAAGTATTGATAACCCGGCATCCCTGGACAGACCAATTTTAGCATGTTTCAGTGTTGATAACGATCGAATTTTGTACTAGATTATCGGATTAATCGAAAAGCCCCTGCCTTCCCCCCACACCACAAGGGCAAGCGGAGTCAGATCGGGACGGGCACCCTGTAAAGTGGAGACGAAGGGGCGGCAGGA
>JAMJFQ010000100.1 GCA_023544605.1 ANME-2 cluster archaeon
AGGCAGAATTGATTGCAGATGAAATTACAAAGAGGGGATGACATCCCCCTCCCAATCCTCAGAATACCTTTATCCCCAATCCACCCCATAACCACCTCGATAACACGTGACACCCACCAACAAAAAACCCCAGCTTATCGACGGACCCGTCGGAAAAATCCTTCTTAACCTGACCGTACCCATGATCTTCGGGATGGTCGGGATGGTCGCATTCAACCTTGTTGATACCTTTTTTGTCGGGCAGCTGGGTACGCAGGAACTGGCAGCCCTGAGCTTCACTTTTCCCATAATAATGGTGATCGGCAGCCTGGCAATGGGCATAGGGACCGGAGCCTCGGCCGTCATTTCAAAGGCCATCGGCAGGGGCGACCACCATAAAGTAAAGCGGCTCACAACAGACAGCCTTATCCTGTCGTTCCTGCTGGTCGCATTCTTTGTGGCCTTCGGGATACTGACCATCGAGCCCCTGTTCAGTCTCCTCGGCGCAGAGCCGGATATACTACCCCTTATACGGGAATACATGGTCATCTGGTACCCCGGCGTGCTTTTTGTCATTTTACCCATGGTAGGGAACAATGCCATCCGAGCGACCGGTGATACCAAGACCCCCAGCGCCATAATGCTCGTGGCCGTGGTCGTTAATATTGTACTCGACCCCCTGTTGATATTCGGGCTCGGTCCCTTCCCCATGCTTGGACTGGCCGGGGCAGCCATTGCTACCGTCTTTGCAAGGGCCATTACGCTGGTCGTTGCCCTGTGGGTGCTCTACTACCGGGACCGGATGATCACACTTGAACTGCCTGCCCTAAAAGAATTGATCGATTCATGGAAGAGCATCCTGTACATCGGGCTGCCCGTTGCCGGGACCAGACTGCTCATTCCCATTTCCATGGGTGTTATCTACGCCCTGGTGGCATCCTACGGCCATGAAGCAGTGGCGGCTTTTGGTGTGGGTATCCGCATTGAGTTCTTAGCCATGACCGTGGTCTTTGCCCTCTCAACCGTCATCGGGCCGTTCGTAGGCCAGAACTGGGGTGCCCGCCGGTTCGACCGGGTGGTCCAGGGTGTAAGGTACAGCAACATATTCTCACTTGCCTGGGGTGTGGCAATGTTCACCATGCTGGCACTGGCAGCAAGGCCGATCGCCTCATTGTTCAATGACGACCCCCAGGTCATATCGATAATTATGCTCTTTTTGTGGATCGTCCCCCTGGGATATGCGTTATTTGGTGTTTTCCTGATATCGACCATGATCCTGAACATCTTGAACAAACCGCTTCCATCCGCCATCCTCATGGTGATACAAATGGTCGGCCTGTATATTCCCCTGGCGTATGTGGGGTCATACCTCTTCGGTCTACCAGGGATATTTGCTGCCATTGTACTGGCATATTCGCTGAGTGGAATTGCTTCTTATTTCGTGTTAAAAAGAGTGCTGGCGATCGGGGGCTGAACAGGAAAGAGACCACCAGCCAGATTTATCCTGCTTCAATACAAATTACCTTTCATGCCACACAGGACCATTGAAAGCGTACTGTTCGACACATCATTCTTGCTGAATGACTCGCCTGACGTGGATACTATTATTAAGATACTCCATAAGGACCGGGTATCATGTTACATCTCCCGCACGATCCAGAGTGAATTGGAAAACCTGTATTATGTGGGCAGGATATCCAGACAAAAATACCACAAGGGTCTTGCAAGATGCAGGAAAGCGCGGGCCAGTCTTCTGGATAGCGGCCGTAACTTTCTGCAGGGAAGCATGACCAGGGAGTGCACGGAGTCCATGACGCAGGAACACGGCACAGCACCCGGGGATGTGCGCAGCGATTGCAGTATACTCACTTCCAGCCTCTATCATTACATAGACCTGATACTCTCAGAGGATTTCCATTTCACATCAAAACACACAGACAAGGTAGTCGATTCAGTAATTGACATGACCTGTGACCGGTTCGACAAATTGTGTGATAGTGACATCATACTGCTGGATAAAGACGGATTTCTTGCAGCCTACCGTAACGGACAGGTCGACCTTGAAGTAGTCAAAGCCTTGAAGCAGGATGTGAGGAATGATTCAAAGGTCTTGAACAACAAGCCACATTGATGTCACATTTTATATTTCACTTCATCCAGCAAGAACGGCGGCCTGAACACCCCATTCTCCGTAATGATTGCAGTAACATTCTCCATAGGGGTAGCATCAAAGGCAGGATTGTACACTTCAACGTCCAGTGGTGCTATCTGCTTACCTGCCATGAACCGCAGTTCACCCCCATCCCGCAGTTCTATCTCCACTTCATCCTCCATTCTCTCGAAATCAAATGTGGACACTGGCGCTGCCACATAGAATGGCACATTATGCTCCTTTGCAACCAGACTGTGGGTGTAGGTACCGATCTTATTAAAAACTGCATCCTGGGTGATGCGGTCCGCTCCTACGATGACACAATCCACCATTTGCCGCCGCATCACATGGCCACTCATGCTGTCGGTTATAAGGGTAACGGGAATCTTATCCTCCACCAGCTCCCAGGTCGTTATCCTGCCGCCCTGGTTCAGGGGCCGGGTCTCGCAGGCTATGACCTTTATCTCCTTTCCCGCCTCAACGGCGCTGCGTACTACACCAAGGGCCGTCCCCCAGTCCACACACGCCATCCGGCCCGCATTACAGTGTGTGAGCACGGTGTCACCGTCATGAAGGAGTTCACCACCGTGGGCCCCCAGACGCTTGTTCAACTTAACATCCTCATCAGCTATGGCCTTCGCCTCCTGCAGTACGATCCTGCGGATACCGTCAGTATCATACGCGTCCCGGGCCGCATCCAGCACCCTGTCCACACCCCAGGCCAGGTTCACTGCAGTGGGCCTGGTAGACCTGATGATATCACCGACCTTGCGCAGGTCATCCAATAGTGCTTCCATGGAATCGGCCCGGCTTTTGATGGCCGCCAGTGCAACGCCAAAACCCCCTGCAGCACCCAGCGCAGGGGCACCACGAATGCGCAGGGATAGAATAGCCTCGCACAAAAACCCGATATTGTCACACTCGATGGTCCTGACCTCTGCTGGCAGGAGGGTCTGGTCGATCATGGATATGGTCTCAAACTCGTCGTTCCAGTCAATAGTCCTCAATGGTATTTCACTTCCCTTTGTCACTGTCAATATCAAACAACCTGGCCGCATTGGCGCCAAGTATCATTTCCTTATGTTCTTCACCAATATCCAGGCCCTGCATATACTGGACTTCCCTGCCCTGGTCCCTGAATGGATAATCGGTGCCGAACAACACCCTGTCAAAACCATGCGCTTCCATTATCTCAACCATGCGCTCCACCGTTATATGCTCATGTCCCGGCACCGGGTACACGTAGGCAGTGTCCAGATAGATATTCCTGCCCAGTAAATGGCACTCCACATCATCCCAGCAGCGGTGACCACCCAGATGGGCAGCTACTATTTTCAAATCAGGGAAAGAGTCCAGTACCCTGGACAGACGAATCGGAGTGGTGTGTATCTCTTTTACCGGTATGACCTCATCACCGGCATGGAACACCAGCACCATATCGTCACCCAATGCCTCGTATATTCCAAACATCCGCTCTTCATCAGGAAGGAAGTGCTGGAACTCGCTGTGCAGTTTTAAGCCCCTAAGGCCCATATCCCGCATCCGTTGTATCTCGGTCTCGATGTCCGGATGATCTGGATGCATGGCTCCCAACCCTATGAGGTTGGGATTGGATCGTGATACTTCCAATACCCAGTTATTGATCGTTTCCACCTGGTTTGGACTGGTCGCTACCGATAACATCACCGATGCGTCCACATTCCCTGCATCCATACTGGATCGTATGCCTGTGACCGTAGCAGCACCAAAAGCACTGACCCCGTACTGCTGCTCAAGACCTGCCACTGCTTTTTGAGCTATCCTGTCAGGAAATATGTGGGCGTGTGCGTCTATGATCATACAGATGGTATGATTACCCACATAGTGATAAAATTGTTGAAATTCCTGCGTATCATCAGCGGAGTTTGAAGTCAGGAATATCCAATGTTATGTCAGCCTCGATATCCTTGCATGATATGGGGTGTGCCAGCGCCCTGCCCCTCCTGATAAGCAGGAGCAGTGTCAACCCGCCCAACAGGACTACTAACAGCAGTAGTGACCATGTTACCATCGACGGCAGGGCCATGCCGTACAGATGCACAGCACCCGAAATGAGAACGGCAAAAGCAGGCAGATCGAGATACCTGAATGATGAACGAACGGTCCTGAACCTGAAAACAGCGGACACATCCTTACTGACACTGTGGTCGTTAAGAGCACGGGTCATATCATCAGGCAGTTCACTTTTCAGACATAGTGCGATCTTGAACAGAGTGTAGGATGTGAGGGGGTATTTGCACATATCTGCCAGTTTATCGCCGGCCCCTTGCACTCCTGTTACATCGTTCTCCATGAGTTCTACTAACGCATCCTTGAAGCTCTTGATGTCCTCGTAGGCGGTGCAGACCAAAAGGGACAGCAATAGTAAGGACTCGTGACGCCCGGCCTGTACTACACCACGCCGCACCTGCTCTATCCGGTACATGGGCACGTCCATGTCCATGAGGTCGCCAGTGAGGTCAGATACCTTAATAGTGGCGGCCGTCAGTCCAGTGCTGGTGCGCAGTTGCTGGATGAAGAGAGGGCGCAAAAGGTCTAACCTGTGGGCTGCGCGGGAGTGGATGATGAAGAGGATGAGGGCCGTGATCGCAGGAAAGAGGAAGAACATGAACATCAGAATGAGAATTACCAAAGTCATGGAGAGCGAAGGGTGCATTATCATACGAGATTAAATGGATACAGATATTGATAAGATTGTTGAATTATGTTTGCTTAGTGTCGTAGATGACACGGTCCACACTCGATAACATGGATACCCATCAAGAAAATCCTCCC
>JAMJFQ010000101.1 GCA_023544605.1 ANME-2 cluster archaeon
GGTATCATTATCCGGGTACCGGTATCGGATATCAGGATACAGGGACGTAATACCCAGGGTGTGAAGATCATGAACGTACACGGCGGAGATAAGGTGATGGGCGTTGCCCGGGTTGTACGTGAGGACAGTATTGAGGATAATATTATTGAAGATACCAGTATTGAAAAAGATAATATATAATAAAAGCATGAATATATTTAAAAATTCTTGAAATTAGAGGGGATGATGCTGATATGCAAGAAGTAGTCGCACTGCCGACTTTAAATGAAAACGTCATACGGGGCCTGATGGAACCTGACGGGTTTGAGGAACCGGTTGAGATACTGGTCAAACTGGCTCAGGATGGGGAGATTGACCCCTGGAATATTGATATTGTTGATGTGACTGACAAGTTTTTCAGGCATGTTGAGAAAATGGAGCGCATGGACCTGCGGATATCTGGCAGGACACTGCATTATGCTGCCATCCTGCTTCGCATGAAGTCCAATGCCCTTGTAGAAGAACCGGTTGTAGAGGACGATTCATGGGTCGATGATTTTGATTTCTTTGATGTGGACGAGTATCCGATACCAAAACCGCCAGTACGCCGTCATTCCCACAGGTCGGTCACACTGAACGAACTCATCATGGAACTGGAGAAAGCCGAAGTAGTAGAAAGACGGAGAAGTGTGCGCAAAAGTACGATGGAATCTCTGAAATTGACTCGGCACACCACTGAGCAGGTACTGGGTATAGCGCACGAAGAGGATATCGAGGGCAGAGTAGATAATCTACGGACTATGCTAACAGAGGTACTTTATGATAGAACCTACATTTCACTCAGTGAAATATTAACGGGTGACCGTTCAAATAAACTGATGACCTACATCTCACTTTTATTCCTGGCAAACATGAAAGAAGTATGGCTTGAACAGGAAGAGCTTTTTGGTGAATTATATATACGGTACCCCGAAATTTCGGGGGTATGTACATAGGGGACCGCGAGATCATAGAGGCTGCACTGTTTGCTGCAGGCGGACCGGTAGAGTTGGCCGCATTAAAGGAACTGGTAGGTAAACGCAAGAAGGTTCCCGGCATCATAACGTCCCTAATTGAGGAATATAAACAGCGTCATACCGGGCTGGACATTGTTGAACTGGAAGGAAAGTATGTGATGCAGGTCAAACCTGAATATGCCGACATGGTCCGCAGTGTTGCACCCAAGGAACTGCCATCTCCTATACTCCGTACACTTTCCATGATAGCGTATCACCAGCCCTTGCTCCAGAGTGACCTTGTCGAGAAGCGGGGTAATGCTACGTACGACCATGTAAGGGAACTGGAAGAGCGGGGGCTGATAAAACGCAGTCCAGAAGGCAGAAGCCAGATGCTTTCTACCACGCATGCATTTGCCGAATATTTCGGATTTGATTCCAGTGAACCTGAATATGTCAAGCAGAAGATCATTGATATGGTTTCCCAGGATAGTCAGGTCGGGCTGGATAAATGGCTGGGTGTGAAGAAACCCATTGGTGTGACCAGGGGGTATATGTCACTGATGTTCTTGCTGGGTATCGAGGACTTTAAAGTGGTGGAACCATATAATCCTACCCAAAGTGACATCGAGCGCATAAACTCTCTTGGAAAACTAATAATAGCAAAGGATTACGGCGAGAAGGCTGCAGAGTATTTCAGTGGTGAGATCATTGAGATACAGGCTGTTACCTTTGACGACCTTCTTGAAACCATAGAAGGGCTGGCACACTTCGGGAAAAAGGATAAAGTACGTGAAGCTCTTGAAAAAATAAGGACCAAAAAAGAGCAGTACCTCTCCCGGGCATTGAGTGTAAATGCCAGGGTGAAACCTGCTACTGATATGGTGGCCCGGCTCATTGCCGATATGAAGTTCAATGTATCTAACGACGGACTTCTTGTGGCACCTGATTACGGGTTGTCGTCCCAGGGAGTGGACATATCAAAAGATGCTGATATACTGGTGCCTACGCACCAGAACGCTCCCGACGATATAGTGGAGCGTGTATGCCAGCGGTATGAAGCGATCCTCAATGGGATTGCCAAAAAGGATTTTAAGGTCTGATGGACATAAATAACTGATATATTATGGCAGATTATGACGTGATAGTTGTAGGTGGAGGCATCAGTGGTCTGATGTCTGCCATGACATTATCTAAACACCACAAAAAAGTACTTGTCCTGGAAAAACGTAGCATCGTAGGGGGGAACTGCAACAGTTATGATGTGGACGGATTCCAGGTCGATACCGGAGTTCATGCTATAACCCATCTCCAGGTAGGTCCACTGCGCAGGATTATAGATACTTATTTCGATTACACTCCCGTGTTCATTGACCACGGGACCTATTATGTACGGAGCCACCGCGGCCTTTCTAAAATACCATCTACAATTAAGGAATTCGCCACCTTCGATGTGCTGCCAAAAATGGACCGGCTCCTGTTGAGCCAGACTATTACCAAAGCGATCACCCATTCAACCCTTGGTACTGAATTGACACATCAATCTATGTATGATTTCCTGCCAAATGGCCTTTCACAGGATGCCATGGACTTTATTGATGCAATCTGTTACTCTCTATCAGGTAGGCCCATGAAGGAAACTTCGGTGCATAGGATGCTAACGGGCAGCAGTCTAATGCGGGACAGTGTCCCTGAGAACTTCTGGGGGGATGAAGAGATTGTCCGAACATACAGGGCACTACTTATCAACCATCTAAACGGGGGGCAGATAAGAGAACATCTTTCGGTGCTCAGCAGGCTTGCTGTCAACAATATTGGATATTCACAGGCATACCCCCGCAAGGGTTTGAAAAGTTTCTTGAACGCCGTATTGTATTCCATGTCAGATTCAGTGGAAATAAAGACTTCAACAAAAGTAGAACGCATATTTACCCGGGAAGGTATGCTAAAAGGGGTGATTACGGATGAGGACACATACACGGCAGATGCGGTTGTATATACTGGTTTTGTAAAGGATATGCCTGATGTCGTGGACAACCTGCCAGCTTCATACATACAGGACCTGGAAGGGATAGTACAGACCCGCAGTGCCACTTTTTGGCTGGGTCTTGATGCTAAATTACCTGAGTTCGATTACAAAGGTTCTGAGATATGGTTCAAACCCAGGGCCTACTGGGCCATGCCCATAAGCAATTACGATGAACAGCTGGCACCGCCCGGTAAGCAGCTGGTGGGATTTACCTTCATTGTGGATGAATCCGTACCTATCAGTGAAGATAAGGAGCGGATGTATAATACCATACTGGAAGCATTGCCTGGTATCGAGGACCACATCGAAATGACACATTTCCAGACCACCATTCCTGAGAAGGCAGCAGTGACCATTGATGGATATTTTGCCCAGCCCAGGACACCCATCAAGAACCTGTACCTGGCAGGCACTGACACCGACCGGCGCAGTATGGGGATAACCAGGGCCGGGTATTCAGTACTGGAACTATTAAAGGTCATGCGGGATGACCACCACATTGAATGAATTTAGCTGTTCTTTTTGCGGTCCCGCATGTATTCTGAAAAACCTGAATTAAGCAATACCAGGATGCCACTTATGAAGGTGACCAGCCCGAATACCAGGGGGTATGTCAGCTCACCTTTTATTATGAGCAGGATGCCGGAATGCATTACTATCAAGCCTATGATGAATATTCCAATCTGGGGGCGCTTTTCCACAATACCATAGTAAAGGGCGGTGGCAACCAGTGTCCCTACGCCGAAATAAATGTATGGTGAAATTTCACCTGTTTCAATATTCATCACTATGCCTCCCAGCAGGAAGACCAAACCCAGGAGAATAAGGTAATACATTTTTTTAGCTTTTTTCATTGTTTCTACCCGGTTAATTTACGGAGTATTATGTATTTATATGTATGGAGTATATAATCAGGACAGGACGAGAGATATGGTAGAGGTAAGAAGCCACGGATTTTTCAGGTTTTTGGCACCTGTCTATGATATTGGTGCCAAAATGGCCATGCTGGGCCGGTATGAGCGGCTGAGGCAGCAACTACTGGGTAAGATAGAGATAAGGAAAGGCAGGCGCGTACTGGACATGGCATCAGGCACCGGTTACCTGGCCGAGAAGCTGGGTGTTGTGGACCTGGTGTGTACTGACATTTCGTTGGACATGTTAACGCGGGCCAGGGCCAAGGCGAACGGGGATTTTGTGCTGGCTGATGCTCACAGGTTGCCGTTCAAAGCTGGTGTGTTCCACAGTGCAGTTTCCAGTTTTGCATTGCATGAGGTGAGCAGGCCCGGCGTGGTGCTGGATGAGATGTTCAGGATACTGGGTCCTGGCGGTGAGATAGCTGTCATGGATGTGGTGCAGCAGACCAGGTTTTCAAAAAAGATACTGCTTGAGATATTCCACACTTTTGTCGAGATGCGAACTGCCAACTATGTGAACATGGCACAGTTGAAGGAAGGTTTCAGGGCTGCTGATGGGGTCAATGTCCAGTTGGAGATGTTCGGTCTTGTGGCGCTGGTATGGGGGAAAAAGAGAGTCTAGTCAAAGCATCACTGGAATGCATATCTTATTGTTTGAAAAAAATGGAGCCAAAAAACAGCTCCACTTATTTCTTTTTACGCAATAGATGTACTGCGATCAACAAGACCGAGAAAGCTGTATATAGACCAAAACCTGGCATACCATTTTTCTCAGTTGCTGTCGGGGCAGGAGTTGTCTCATCTGCCATTGG
>JAMJFQ010000102.1:0-1559 GCA_023544605.1 ANME-2 cluster archaeon
TAATGCGGGGGTAGCCCAGCCAGGTCAAAGGCGCAGGGCTTAGGACCCTGTTTCGTAGGAATCCGTGGGTTCGAATCCCACCCCCCGCATCAAAAAAACCGTCACGTTCCTCAAAGGATCATTTCATCTTTTTCTTCGCCTTGGCAAGTTTCTTCTTTGCATCACCGCTTCCAGCAGCAGCCTGTTTTTCAAGATCTTCCAATTCAGCCTTTTTCTTAGCACTCTTCTTCCCCATATCCTTCTTAGACATTGCCATAGAAGATATAAGGTAAATTCTAAACTATTTAAATGATTCCAGATGAGCCCAGCAGGTTCAATAGTTATTGTTTTCCAGAAAATATAATCATACTATCATTCACATACTATATGCAGCGTGTCTTTACCAAAGCACTACCAGCAATACCGTAACAATCAACATGATACCATCCTGCATCAACAAAGATATAACCATTATCGGCACCCCCAGGTCAGATTTAAAGATCCCCACATAAAAAGGCAGTGATGACCTCATCCTTACAATACTTGATAATATCCTCCCGATCAGAAGCGTGATAACTATCTGCTTTGAAGAAAGCATACCCGTGGTCAGCAGGTTGCCTGCAATCGTATAAGCTGCAATATTACTGGCAAACCAGCCTGCTATTATGGGCAGCCCATCGGCCGGGATATAATTGGTAATAAATGAACTGTTCAGGTATGCTGAGACGGCATCAAAGAACCCCACATCAATAAGCTGGAACACCACAATTGACACCACGGTCATAGTAAGAATTATCCGCTTCAGTGGTTTTACCGATGCCCTGGCAGCGTTCCTGAACCCCACCCTGAACCCAACACTCTCCAGGCTATAACAATCTATTGTACACGCTTCTTTTGATACAAGCAGAAATCGGCCCGCTACCAGCGTGATCACTGTTCTCAACAATCCCACGAACACCACAACAGCCAGATATATCAGACCAGTGGTCCCCAGCAGGATTATCAATACCGGCAGGAGGTTACGCAATATCACAATGGTGGACGGGAATGAATTGATGAGGGATGCAATGATGGTCTCACGCTTATCGATGACTTTTTTATTGTACATCTGGGCCACCATGGAATTGCCCGCCGTGGGCGAACCAAAGGATGCCAGGAAACTCACACCCACTTCTTCTCTCAGATGGGCGAACCGCATAAAGGGTGCAGTAACAAATGACAGCCTGTTCACCCAGCCCATCTCGACCAACCACTCCATTATGAAGATGCCCAGCACGGTGGGTGGGATGATCCTGATAAGATATTCAAAAGCAGAATATAGTGCGTCCATCCACATTGGTTAATGAAATTGTATTTACATTAGATAAGAATTCGGGCTCATTTCACTATCTGGACCATCCTCACTCAAGTGGATAGCCTGCGATCAAAAAAAGCACGAATATGATCACAGCTGCTGGAATGGTCAAAATGAAAGGCAGGACAATCCCTACTGGATATTTCGTTTTTGAATTATTGGTACCATTAAATTCTATTAACTGCATGGGAAGTACAAAAATGGCTGCATAGACGACCACTCCCAG
>JAMJFQ010000102.1:1659-4722 GCA_023544605.1 ANME-2 cluster archaeon
CCCAGGGGAAAAGCCAATACCACACCCAGGGGATTTTGCAGGAAATACCCGGTCCCGATGTATTCATACAGCACACCTGTAAAAGCAGCTGTCATTAACGCCTCCTTTTCAGTAAAGGCATACTTCTTTGAAAGATAGAAATACCAGGTACCAAACCACACTGTCCAAAGGCCAGTGACCAGCACCAGGTCGATCCACAGGACCGGATTTGCGATGCGGTTTCCCAGAATATAGCAGTATGTCTCCTCGGTAACGGTCACAATCACACAAAGCAGCAGGAATCCCTTATAGTTATACAGTCCCAATCGCTTGAAAACTGATCCGACCTTATCGCGAAAACGGTATGCAAGCCCGCCAAAAACCAGCCCGTAGGTCACACCGAAGGCCACCACTCCCCATTCGCGGGCTATGCTCAATACCACGATAACCAGGCAGAACCAGATGAGCAGTATATTCCAGGCAGATTCAATGTCCAGGTTTGAGATCGGGTTTTTCATAATTTATAGAGTATAGGCTCTCCTTCGCTTATGAAGGTATTTTTCAAACTCAACAATAAAGAATACTGAGCTTGATGCTAAAATTATCCATACCCAATCAAAGGGAGCAAGGGGTTCTGTGCTGAACACCGAGTTCATAAGGGGATGATATGTAATAAACATCTGGAGGGCTATCACAATGGAAATACCAAGAAGCATCATTTTATTGGATAACAATTGCCTGAACACATGATCATACAGAGATTTTGAATTGAACAGGTAGAAGATCTCAAAAAACACGAAGGTATTTAATGCCACAGTGCGGGCAGTATCCACATTCTTGCCGTAATCCAGTTCAAGGAAAAACATAATGAACGTAACCGTCACCATCAAAACAGCTACAATGGCAATCCTCCTTTTGATAAGCGGTAACAGCAAAGGTTCATCAACAGGACGCGGATGACGTTTCAATAATCCCTCCTCTTTTGGTTCAGCCGTGATGGGCACACCAAGCCCTATGGCTGTGATAGTGTTGATCCAGAGGATATGCAGGGGCAACAGCGGGAGAATCATGCCGTGGGGCAGTATGGCGCCCAGCAGGACCGCAGCCATAATTGCAAGCGCCTCGCCACCGTTGGTGGGCAAAGTCCATAAGATGATCTTCTGTATCTTGCTGTACACATCCCGCCCTTCTTCTACAGCGTTAACAATGGAGGCAAAATTATCATCTGCCAGAACCATATCAGATGCCTCCTTTGCCACCTCTGTACCGGAAAGTCCCATGGCAACACCGATATCACCGGTCTTAAGTGCAGGTGCGTCATTTATCCCATCCCCGGTAACTGCCACTACATGGCCCATTGATTGAAGCAATTTAACGATCCTTAACTTATGTTCCGGCGAGGTTCTTGCGAACACAGATACCTTATCAAGTACTTCTTTAAGCTCCGGGTCACTCATTCGCTCCACATCAACACCAGATAGGCAGCCCTTTGTTTCAATACCAAGCTGCTCGGCAATTGTGTGGGCCGTTTTCACATGGTCCCCCGTTATCATTATTACCCTGATACCAGCAGTCTTGCATTGTTCAATAGATCCCTTGACCTCTTCCCTGGGCGGGTCTATCATACCCTGAAGTCCCACGAACACCAGATCATTGATGTCAGCCAGTTCGATGCGCTCAGTACCGGCCCCCACTTTCTTATATGCCATCCCCAGTACCCTTAACCCTTCAGATGCCATTTCCTCTGCATGTTCCAATATGTCATCTTTATCCAGAGCCCCCTCGCCATTTCCGTCGAACTGGTACTGGCATAGTTCCATCAACTTCTCGGGCGAACCCTTCACATATATGATTCTATTATTTTCATCGTCCCGGTGAAGAGTGGCCATGAAACGCTGCTCAGGCTCAAAAGGTATGATGTCCAGTATAGGCATGTAAAATTTCCCTGCCTTTAAGGCAGATATCAACAGTGCCCCTTCGGTAGGGTCGCCATCTATATTTCCATCATCCTTGAGCGCGGCATCATTGCACAAAGTACCGCTCTTAAGTGTCTCGACCAGGGCGGCATCAGCCATGGGATTGATTTTTCTCTCATCAAGAATAAAATCCCCCTCAGGAATATAGCCGGCCCCCGTAACATAATACATTTTCCCACCGGTATATATACCGGTCACAGTCATCTGGTTCTTGGTCAGTGTACCGGTCTTGTCAGAACATATCACTGTGGCACTACCCAGTGTCTCTACCGAGGGCATATTGCGGATAATGGCATTCCTGGACGCCATGCTCTTTACTCCAAAAGCAAGAGAGATGGTAATGATGGCTGGCAGACCTTCAGGTATGGCCGCTACTGCCAGACTCACAGCAGCAAGAAATATTGTATCCGGGTCATATCCGGTGAGTATCCCTACAACGAACGTTACTATGGATAACAGAACGATAACGACTGATAGGATAATGCTGAACTTCCCCATCTTCTTCACAAGGGGTGTAACCATCTCTTCGGTCTCTTTAATGAACTCTGATATCTTGCCTAACTCAGTATCAGTTGCCGTTGCCACTACTATACCCCGCCCCAGGCCCTGATTGATGAGAGTCCCGGCAAAGGCTATGTTCGTCTGGTCGGCAGCCAGGATGTTCTCTTTTTCAATGGCCTCCACGGATTTTTCGGCAGCCAACGATTCACCGGTAATGATAGATTCGTCTGCACGCAGGTTTTTCAGATAGAACAGACGCAGATCTGCGGGGACCCTATCCCCTGCCTCAAGCAGCACTACATCTCCAACCACCACTTCCCTGCTGGGGATTACCCTGCGCATTTGGTCCCTTAACACTGTGGTTTCAGGGACAAGCATTTTTGTCAGGGACTCCAGGGCACGTTCCGCCTTTCCCTCCTGTACAAAGCCTATAACGGCATTGGCAAGCACCACACCAAGTATAACCGCCACGTCCGTGTATTCCCGCAGAAAGAAAGTAATGACCGCGGCTGCGATCAGTATGTAAATAAGTGGGCTGGCGAATTGTTTAAAAAATCTATACAGGGGTCCGTGCTTCTTCTTGATTTCAACTTCGTTATATCCGTAC
>JAMJFQ010000103.1 GCA_023544605.1 ANME-2 cluster archaeon
AGTCGCATTTGCATCTGATATATTCGCTGTATAACTGGATTTTGGTATTGTGTCACCTGAAATCAGTGAGAAATACCGATATTAAGACCCTTGAAAACAATTATGAGCTTCGTAGTTCAGTCGAGAGGAATTTTCATCTTGCCATTGAAATCGCTATAGACATTGGTGAGATAATAATTTCAGAAGAGGGATATGAGCGGCCCGAAGATTACAGGAGTGTTTTTTTGATTATCGGGAGGCAAGGCACCAACGTTTGAAAAGTGCACTGACACTTTTTGCCCAAGATGGTGAATCCAGACATCTTTTGTATGCAAATACGGACATCGATCGAGAGGATGAGCCTAATGAAATTATGAACTTTGTGGATTACTGGACCGATGTGAAGGGGATTATCGAACAGACATTAGTGTTTGATTCCAAACTGACGACATATGAGATGTTAGAAAAACTTGATATTGACAATATCAAGTTTATCACGTTGAGGAGACGAGGTAAGAAGTTAATTGAGAATGCAAATAGCATCTCTGATGAGGATTGGATTAAAGTGGACCTGAAAAAAGAGAAACGTAAATTCAATAAGTTCAAGATGTATGAAAGTTATATCACATTGCCACGGACTAATCTCAAGGTTCGTCAGGTAATTTTTAAAGAACATGGTCGGCAATTACCCACGTTCCTGATTACAAATAATTTCGAGATCGAGCTTAAAACCCTAGCTTTGCAATATGCAAATCGTTGGTTGATCGAAAACAAATTCTCTGAACGTGTTCATTTTTTCAATCTTAACGCTTTGAGTTCTCCGGTTATGATACGAATATATTTTGATGTTGTTATGACCATTGTGGCGGATACACTTTACAGGTTGCTTGCCGATGATCTGAAGAGATTTGAGGATTGCACTCCAAAAACGATTTTTTCTGATTTCATTAACTGCAGATGTAAAGGAGAAGTGGTTGCCGATGAGATTATAATCAAAATGAAGAAGAAGGCTACAACACCCATTTTCAAATCAAATGAGATTTTTCAGAAATCCTATCCAATACCATGGTTAGGGAATAAGAAACTGCGATTTGAGTGGATATCTTGAATATGTTCAATTATGGGATATAAAAACTTGACGAAAATCGGTGATTAATTAATTTAGAGCCGATTTTTGAGGGTTTAACAGGTTGTGAGGGGCAGGGGGTGCAGGATAAGAATCAAACCGAAACATTTTTTTAAACCTGAAAATCTGACATTTTAAAAAACATTTCTGAAAATTGAAAATAATGCTATATTTAGACACGATATTAAACATTATATAGCTTGATGATAGTATGGAATCCAAAAAAAACCCATTCAAAAATGTGATGAGTAAAATTTTAATCCGTTTATGAATGGGACTTAAATTAAATAAGACTATACTGAAAGTAAAATTCCAATGCGCACCGATGGTCTAGCGGCTATGACTTGGGCCTTCCAAGCCCACTACCCGGGTTCGAATCCCGGTCGGTGCACTTAATTTTTTAAAAAAAATCGTCAAAAAATATGTATCTCTCGTTTCTTCAAGGATACCATAATCCGTTTTCGCTTATCCAGTCCAAGTTTCCTGTGACTATGTAAAGGCAGTTCTATCTCGAATTTCATCCCGCCATCACATGCCAGTTCTACCTGGTATGTTGGCCCTGTATGCAGCGATCTAATTATTTCGCCCCCCATCTGTTTCTCCTTTACTGCAGTACCAGATGGCCTGTCACCTCTAAGGACCATCACATGTTCTGGCCGGATGCACCAAGGTATCATTTCCCCCTTTCTGGAAATTGCAGTAATCTGCGATACATGTTGAACCTTCAGTCCTGACCAATGTTGCATTGGCTGCTTTATCAGAATCCTCTATCACTCCTGAAAAGATATTCCTGACTCCTACCAGTTCAGCTACAGACATATTTGCCGGATGGTTGAATACTTCCTCGGGGCTGGCAACTTGCTCAACGCTCCCTTCATTGAATACCACCAGAAGATCATCCATATAGTCCATTGAGGCAGAGGCATACACATCCACCGGTGCACCTTGCTGGATCTGTGTTCTCAGTATCCCGCTACTGGCATAGTTCATATTGACTTTTATACCCGGATTGGCCTGCTCAAAATCCAGGGCCAATTGGTCGAAAACTTCCTGGAGGCTGGCAGCAGCTGATACATTGATCACATTAGGCTCAGTACATCCTGAAATACTAAGTGAAAAGAACATAATGAGAGTCAAAAACAATTTTTTTTCAGTACCGTACCATCTAAATACCATGTTTCACTGACCACTTTTTTTGATAAAAACTTCCACGATATCAACGATACGTTCTATTTGCTCCTGATCCGGTTGAGCATCAATAGTGGCCACGATCTCCCTGCCCCTCCCGAAATGGGCGATATCACTTTCTTTCATGAACATAACAATCCTGGGTTTGTTCGAACGTGTAAAACCCTCTGCAATTATCACATCCCTGTCTTTCATGTGATCTGAAATTTCATCAAGTGTCAGTTCAGCAGGAACTCTTTTTATCAGGGCGAACATGGTGGGAGACGATATGGAAACAGATTCTGCCCCGGCCTTTGCATGTTGCCACGTGTCTTTCCCTTCGTGGTCTATCTCGAAATCATCATGACTGTGATGTTTGATAGTCCCCACACTATACCCCCTTTTTGACAGTCTGGATACCAGACCCACAATCAATGTGGTCTTACCACTGCCGGACGGGCCAACAATACAAATAAGCGGGGGGCGATTTCCTGACATCTCATTCCTCTTTCATCATTCTCATATCTTCCCGTGTATTGATGTTCATAAATGTCCTGAGGTCGGGATCTATATTCCGTATCTCAGAAATATCGACGAATACCACGTCCTTGAGGTTGAAGATTGGTACCAGTACAATCTTATCATTTCGCAATATGGCTTTTTCAGTCTCAATTGCCATCGGACCTGCACGGTAGACAGCATGTAGAGGCTCAAGCATCTCGTTCTCCCGGACCGGTATGGCTGCATCATGCTTACAGGCCCTATCGAATAAGAGTTCTACGACCTTGGAATTAAGGTAGGGCATATCGCACGCTGCAATAAATACGTAATCCCCATTTGCTATTTTAAGTCCTTCCAGAATTCCTGCCAGAGGTCCCATACCATGATATTGATCTATCACCACCTTCCGACCGATTGAAAAATCCTCCAGCAAACACTGCTGTTCGACATCCCTGACAGATATAATCACTTCATCTGCCAGCCGCTCAAGCACATCTATGATATGCTCAAGGACAGTCCTGTTATTTAAGGGCAATAAAGCCTTTTCCTTATATCCCAGCCGCCTGCCGCGCCCTCCTGCCAGTATCAGTGCCGATCTCATAATCCTATATTACCTTGCAATATCCCTTACCCGAACATACCAAGCATGTTGTCTCGTTATCTACTAGGCCAGTTTACCGTAATCCTCGATAAATATGTTGCCCTGGCCAAGGGTACAACCGGCTAATGACTGCATGGCATCTGCCAGGTGCAGGGTATAAAAGATCAAGAACAGATACCCTTTTCCTGTCCTTACAATGCCAGTGATATGCAGGTTCCCTGTCTTGGATACATCAATGAATCTATGTTACTGCGGATTGCTTCTGAAGGTACCAAAATCGAGATGAACACTTCGGCCTGCAGGAATTGTGATCACAAAAACGCATATTCTCTGATTATTGCCTTTGCTGATGCTGCCAATTCTGTACTCAAGTGTATTGGTAAACAGGAAATATTAGTTTATTATACGTCCTGTCGAAAAAAGTAAATAGGCATCTATGGTTTTTTCATCTACTAAGAATTGCAATTTTATGATGACACATTCGTCAATACCTCTCCCAACATCATTGAAATGTTTCTCAATGTTGTCCCCGGAGGCAGGCATTGGTGCACCCAGTGAGAACTTCTTTTGCATTTCCTTTTCCAGGACACCGAGGATACCGTTTATGAACACGTTGCCCAGTTCATTGACGATGTTCTGGGTAGTCCCTTCCTCTACAGTGAAATCAATCTGGAAAACACCAATGGTAGCCAGTATATCCTTAAGAGGGAACATGAGGGCCCCCCCTCCTTCAACATCACCGGAGAATTTATTGAAAACACCCAGGCAAGCACGTGGGATAAACTGGTTAAGATTCTCCTTTGATACAATATCTTCCTTTACAATAGTGTACTCCACACTCTTATTCATCATTGTGGTAATAGACTGCACTGCTGCTTTCAATCCGTGATGCAGGGTATTATACATTTCATCCATCTTGACAACAAAGTGTGAGGATGATTGTGGTACGGGTTTTACATCGACCTTGTCTTCAGGTGAGGTGGCAGTTGCTGTCTCACTCATCGGCTCTTTGATGTGCTCCTTGAGATCTGTCGTGTAAAGGTCGATCTTTGCTTCAGGCATGGAATTGATAATATCATAGACCGCATTCAACCCCTTCTCATCAGGCATGTATATATCTAAAAATGTGATCTTAGAGCCGGAATGCCCGATTTCCTTTACTGCACCAGGGCCATCAGCAGATTCAATGATTTCTGAGGCATGTTCTTCAACAATGGTCTTTATGACCCTGCGAATAAGGTTCGTATCTTCTGCTACAAACAGATGTACCATATTTTTACTCCGGTTTTTTATTGTATATAAT
>JAMJFQ010000104.1 GCA_023544605.1 ANME-2 cluster archaeon
CAGTTGATGAAACCATGGCATTTGTAAATCTTGAACGTCTGCAGGATTTCTATGGCTCAGGTGATGTGGTAACCGGAATGGGGATACGGATGTATGATGCTTATGCTGCCGAAGAGATGGCGAATGGGATTGACCGGGAGACGGGCTATAATGCCGTTAGCTGGATCGAACAAAATGAAGAAATGCTTACCCTGATGGAGACATCGAAAGGCATGATGTATTTCTTTTACATTGTCATCTTTAGCATATCGGGTTTTGGTATCGCCAATATCCTGATAATGATAGTCATGGAAAAGGTTGGTGAGATTGGCATGTTAATGGCAATGGGCACTACCCGGCAGAGCATTATGCTGATATTTCTGCTGGAGGCAGGGATACTGGGTATGTCAGGGGTGATAATCGGTTGTATACTGGGATATGCGGCTTCACTGGCAATTGCATCCATTACTATACCCGTACCCCCTGAAATGTATCACGGGATGGACCACCTACCCATAGTAATTGAGCTGAAGAACTTTATCACAGCAGGGATCTTTGCCATGGTCATCAATATCATTGCCGGTATCTTCCCTGCCAGGCGTGCGTCAAAAATGGATCCGGTGGAGGCGATATACAGTGTCTGATAAATATATAATCCAGATAAAGGAACTGACCAAGATATTCGGTAATGGCGTGGAGATAAAGGCCCTGGACGGCGTGAACCTGAATATTGAACGGGGTGAGTTCATGGCTATTATCGGTCCTTCAGGTTCAGGGAAGAGTACCCTGCTCAACCAGATCGGTATCCTTGACACACCAACCAGTGGTACCATCCTGCTGGACGGGGTCGATGTCACGAAAATGTCTGATAAACAACGCTCGAACACCAGGAACAAGCAGCTGGGATTTATTTTCCAGTACCATCATTTACTGCCGGATTTTAATGCCCTTGAAAATGCGATGATGCCGCTTCTAATAAGCGGAGTTAAATTGTCCAAGGCACGGGAGGTCGCCAGCAAGATGCTTCATGAAGTAGGGCTTGGAGACAGGATGGACCACAGGCCGAACCAATTATCAGGGGGACAGAACCAGCGGGTCGCAATCGCGCGGGCACTGGTGAATAATCCCAGTATCGTCATCGGGGACGAACCCACGGGTAATCTTGATTCAAAGGCCAGCGAGAGCATCTATGAACTGTTGCGAAAGCTCAACCGTGAGCACAAGCAGACCTTCATACTGGTGACCCACGATGTGCGCATGGCTGAGAAGACCGACCGTATCATCAGGCTGGTGGACGGCCGTATTGTTGAGAATTCCCACAATCCTGTTTAAACAGGCATATCACCCAAGTTATTATTAAGTCTGCACATAATTGAGTGTCAGATGCGACGCAAGGACAAGAAAGTATGGATAAGGGATATGGCAGCCCAAAGAATGGTACGACTGTTCGACCTGGCAGAGGAATCCTTTGAAAAGAACCCGGATCTAAGTGAACGGTATGTTCTTTTGGCCCGCAGGATAGGTATGCGGCACAGGGTCAGAATGCCCTCCCATATGAATCGCAGGATATGCAAAGGCTGCGGAGCCTATCTGGTACCCGGTGCCAGTTGCAGGGTAAGGGTAAGGAGCGGACGGGTCGTTACCACCTGTATTAAATGCGGCCATCATAAGCGCATACCGTACCGGAGCGCCTGAAAGGTCGGGCACCAGTTTCGAAAATATTATATATTATAAGCATTATTCATTACAATTCCCATTAGGTGATGTAAATGGCTGAAGACGAAAATTACCGGTGTCTGGAATGTTTCAGGTATGACCCTGCCGAAGATATGTGTGAGATACATTACTGGGTTGACCCATATGAAGATGCGTGCGGATTATTCATTCCTGACCTTCAATAGTCCATCCAATAACAATTCTTGTCCGACCAATTGGGTGTCAAACAAAGAAAGATTCAATTAGTACCAGTCTTTTATCAAGAAGCTTATCTAATGTGTCTTCAACATCACTTAAGTTCGTGAAGCCATCGTATTTCCTGTCTAAACGTTTCTCCCAGCTGTCTTTAACCAAGAAAAGCACCCTTGCATAGTCTTTAAGGAACTGGAACCGTTTACGCTCGAAATCCTGGAATGCTCTGGGGCTGTCAAATATACAATTGTATATCTGATCTGTATTTTCAGGGGCATACGTTTTGTTTGCAAGTTCATTTTTTATAGTATTGTAGTACTCAATTATGGATTCTGCGAACGTTGTAAATTCATCCATCAAGTCCCATATCTCATACACGATATGCTCAGCTTCCTGATTTCTTTCGGTATTCCACTCTTCTTCAATAATGGTAGCGCCTGCCGCATTCTTTTTTAAGTAGAAATGTGGAGTTTTCCATTCGGTCTGGAAATCGGCAGCAAACCGTGCCATCTTTTCAAGATAATAATCCGTATCAAAAATGTTCTCGGGTAAAGTGCCCATTTTCCCGTTTAATGCAGCTCCAGGATGGTCCTGAAATTCATTATATATGAATGACTTCAGTGGTTCAATACCACTTATTTTAGCGAAAAGTCCATACTTTTCTATCCAGGATCTCCAGAAGGCTTTTGATCTGGTTGCATTATCTTTAAGCAGTATAAAATTCTTCTCTTTATCAGTAGCCAACCCTTTTGGGATGAGGATGTCGTTTATGAGGTCGTCGAAAAACGTTATTTCTTCTTCAATCTGCTGTTTTTTCCTTCCCTGGCGTCCCTTTTCAGCTTCTAGTCGTCGTACATTACCGCTAAGATAATCGGGTGCATTTTCCGAGCTTAAATCTACCAGTCCTAATGATTCTTCGTTATTGTTTTTTTGTTCAATGGTATTTTCGGAACTTGCTACGTTGATTTCACTCATAAGTATACCCTGCGGTTTATATTTCAGTATCATTTTAATATACTCTGGTGCACTTGTGTGTTCACTATCGTAGCATCGACAATTATAAGATTGATGCTAGTCACATAATTATAGGACATGGAACGACGAAATATCACACTTGAGAAGAAGCATATCGAGATTCTCTCACCCCTGCTTGAGAAACACGAAGGCAATATCAGCGCCAGCATTAGGGAAATCATAGACTTCGCAGACCTGATGATAAAGAATCATGGCAGCCTTGAGAATGCTATCACTGACTCATTATCAAGTGAGAGGATAGAGAATCAGCGGGTATTGGTGGACCAGATGGTCTGGCAGTGGCTACTTGAGACAAGCCGGGATATGCTCCCTGCAATAGAGGTTGTAGACAGTCTTATTGAACCGGTTGACGAACTCGACCATTTTCGCTTTGTTGAGCGGGTCAATGAGCTCTGTATCAGGCTGGGGTGGAAGACAAAGATCCACTTTACCCCTCCCAAAACGTATCTCTTGACCGGCAGTAGCGAGAACCAGCGTATTCTTATCTCCAAGATAATATGCTTGTACTTTGTGAACCACTGTGTCGGTATTGAACATATCTCAAACACCTACTCAAAGACCAGAATCGACATCATCAGTAGAAGTTCTGAGAGTGAGGCATACCAGGACTGCATAAAGTATCTTGGCTCACTGAATATGTCAATAAATGAGATCATGCATAATCCTGGTTTCTGGAACTCGCTCATTAATACCCATATAAATACTGATTACCACATGGTGACTATTCACAGAAAGGACTATGAGCGCCTGATATCTGCTGGGGTGGGTGCTGATACTGATATCTTTTCAGTGTATACCGGACTTCCCTGTCGTGAGATCAATCTCCAGCGGCTTTTACCTATTGTTAAATCTATATTCGAGACCTCCCGAATAGTGGATAAGATAGAGGTAGACAGGGATATATTGCGCATATTCCATTCATATACAAATCCAGATGCCATAGAGAACATAACCCGTACCATACTGAACATCCTGGAGTTGAACGGCTATCACTATGAGGCGATCCAGGTCTCGAGTATAATAATACTACAGCACAAGGCAGAGATAGAAGGAAGGATAACAGAGCTTGTCAACAACCTGGTGAAGGCTAAGGGTGGTTTTAACCATGAGATGCTAACTTTTTTGATATTTCTTGACGGCATCAAGGAGAAGACCGAGATCAACTCGACCGTGGAAAAACTAGGGGAGCGGATGGGTGAACAGATCATAAAGGAATATGGAAAGCAGTTCAAGGTCAAGGACTGGGATATGGAAACGTTCAAGGAAGCTTTTTCAAACATTGATTGCAAACTGGGTAGGGAGTCAATGCTTGAGTTGATAGATCCCAATGTGATGCATTATGTGGTTAGCAGATGCCAGATCGTACATCGGCAAGGCAAGTTCAATAAACATTTATGTAATCTTACCCACGGCCTGTTGATGGGGGCTGTAGATTTTGTTTTTAAGGGGGGTGCTACAATAAAACCAAAACAGAAGATCGGTGAGGGAGATAGTCTTTGCGAGTTCTATATCGTACTCAAGAAAAGATTGCGGATGCCTGCTGACAAGTCATATGACCTGTAATGTCCGGGTGGTGTGCCAAAGAAAGTGCGCGTTTTAGATGAAAAACTTGGATTTGATGTATTCCCTAAAAAGCAGAGTGAACAGTATGTATGCACCTTTCATTGTAACTACCTACAGTACT
>JAMJFQ010000105.1:0-2849 GCA_023544605.1 ANME-2 cluster archaeon
GTTCCAGCATTTCTACCAGTAATTGAACTACGCTTCTTGGCGTGTAGAACTGTCCCCCCTTTTTACCTTCTGCCAGAGCAAACTCACCAAGGAAATATTCGAAAACATGGCCGATAACATCAGCACTCCGGGCTTTCGCATCGCCAAGAGCAATGTTGCCGACAAGGTCGATCAAACCGCCTAGACTTGTCGGATCGAGGTTGCCACGCGCAAAAACTTTTGGCAGCACACCTTTGAGCAATGGATTTTCCTTTTCAATAGCATCCATTGCGTTATCAACTTCTTTCCCAATATCCGGCTGTTTAGCTTTTGATTGCAGATATGACCAGCGGGCAATTGCAGGGACAAAAAAGATATTTTCCGCTTTGTATTCGTCCCTGTCTTCAGGATCAGCACCGGTATAATCGCCTTCGCCTTGTTGCAGTTTGTTATACATCCCCTCGAATGCATCAGATATGTATTTTAAAAATATCAATCCAAGGACTATATGTTTGTATTCAGCAGCGTCAATGTTCTTTCTGAGTTTATCCGCTGCTTTCCACAGTTGCTTTTCAAGAGGTTCTTCCTGATTGTTATTATTTTTCATTACCATTTTATCAATCCCTCTTTATTTTCATTGATGTTCATTCGGGATTATGTGCGTATCGTGTAGACACGTTGATTATATCGTTTCATCACAATCGTTATTGAAAAGTTAATTCCCCATAATTCTTTTGACATTTTGCAGTACATACATTAAAAATGTTATGGTAAAGTTCAAATAACAGAAAAACAACCATGCAATCCCACCATCCAACCTTAAATACCTTAAATCTAAACACTCCCCCGGATAAAAATGAACTGACCTCCATAAATGCGGGCTGAACTTCATGGCAGAAAATATCTATTACTATGAGGAGACAAAGGGCAGGATTGACGGGAAGTACAGGTTCCTGTCTAACTTCTACAATGCCAGGATGGTCATACACAAAAAGGAATACGCAACTGTGGAACATTATTTCCAGTCTATGAAGCATAGCGGTACCGACCTTGAAGAGAAGATACGGCTGGCCCCCAAACCCATGGATGCCAAAGAACTTGCATGGACCAGGCCGCTACCTCCCAACTGGGACGGAATAAAGGAAAGCATCATGCTGCTGGCACTCCGGGCCAAGTTCGGCCAGCACCCGGAACTTGCCAGAAAACTGCTGGACACCGGGGATGCCCGCCTGCACGAGGATTCGCCCACAGATCGGTACTGGGGCATAAAGGGGAAGGACAGGATGGGTATACTGCTCATGCAGGTGAGGGATGAACTGCGGGAGGAAAACAATGGATGAAGACCAGGCAAAGACATCAACCCTCATAGCCGCCACACTGGCATCTTTCCTGACCCCGTTTATGGGCTCATCCGTAGTCATAGCCCTCAAGTACATAGACCTCGATTTTGCGGTCGATGCTGTGCTGCTGAGCTGGATAGCAACCTCGTATCTGCTTGCCGCCGCAGTATTCCTGGTTCCCTTCGGGAGAATTGCAGATATCTATGGAAGGAGGAAAATATTCATCTATGGCATCGTGATATTCACCATCTCATCCTTCCTCTGTGCACTATCACCTTCGGTCATTGCACTCATCATATTCAGGATAGTGCAGGGAATGGGAAGTGCGATGATATTCGGGACCGCAGTGGCTATAGTCACGTCAGTATTCCCGGTTGGAGAGCGGGGACGGGCCCTCGGTATCAATGTGGCGGCAGTCTATCTGGGACTTACCCTGGGACCATTTTTGGGCGGCTTTTTAACCCAGCATTTCGGGTGGCGAAGTATCTTTTTGATAAATGTCCCTCTCGGCATAATCGTGATCTTCTTCACCATCTGGAAAATGAAAGGAGAATGGGCAGATGCAAAGGGTGAGCATTTTGACCTGAGCGGTTCGATAATCTACGGGATTACCCTGGTATCTATAATGTACGGTCTGTCCCTGCTGCCCACTATCCAGGGTGCCTGGCTGATATTCTTTGGTATTGCGGGGATCGTGCTGTTCATCTACTGGGAAAAGAACGTGGAACATCCTGTTGTGAATATGAACATTTTCAGCAATAACAGGACCTTTACCTTCTCCAACCTGGCAGCACTTATCCACTATTCTGCCACCTTTGCGGTCTCGTTCCTCTTAAGCCTTTATCTGCAGTACATTAAAGGACTGCCACCCCAAAGTGCAGGTATAGTGCTGGTGGCACAGCCTTTTGTGATGACGGTCCTCTCACCCATGGCAGGCAAGCTCTCAGACAGGGTCGAGCCGCGAATAGTAGCTTCAATAGGTATGGGGGTAATGACAATAGGGCTGTTCCTGTTCTCCTTACTGGACAATGGAACGACCCTGACATTCATTGTACTCAACCTGGTCTTACTGGGCTTTGGGTATGCCCTGTTCTCATCACCCAACACCAATGCCATCATGACCAGTGTGGAAAAAAGATATTATGGCATTGCTTCAGGAACGATGGGCACGATGCGGCTGGTCGGGCAGATGCTGAGTATGGGAATTGCCATGGTATTATTTGCACTGTTTATCGGCAGGGCCCAGATAACTCCGGAATATTATGCTCCTTTTATTGATAGCGTAAAGGCTGCTTTTATGACCTTTTCAGTACTGTGTTTTATTGGGATATTCGCATCCATGGCACGGGGTAAGGTTCATTAAAGAATATAGCCGGATTTTTCCCGTGAAATGATGTAAATACTTATTTAGGTAAAAGAATGAATAAGCAGCCCAACGACGATATAAAATAAAGGTATATACGATATCCGAAGTATTTTTAATTACAGGTGAACTCAATGAGCATGAACATTACCCAAAAGATAATCTCA
>JAMJFQ010000105.1:2949-4605 GCA_023544605.1 ANME-2 cluster archaeon
TTTTTAATTACAGGTGAACTCAATGAGCATGAACATTACCCAAAAGATAATCTCATCCCATCTCGTCGAAGGTGAAATGGTAGCCGGAGAAGAAATTGCAATCACAATCGACCAGACCCTGACCCAGGACGCCACCGGCACCATGGCGTACCTGCAGTTCGAGGCACTGGACATTCCCCGGGTCAAGGTACCCCTGGCAGTCAGCTATGTGGACCACAACATGCTGCAGGCAGGGTTTGAGAATGCCGATGACCATCGTTTTTTGCAGACCTTTGCCCACAAGTATGGTATCTATTACTCAAAACCTGGCAACGGCATATGCCACCAGGTGAACCTTGAGCGCTTTTCAAAACCTGGTAACACTATGATAGGGTCGGACAGCCATACCCCTACCGGGGGCGGGGCCGGTATGCTGGCTATCGGTGTGGGCGGCCTGGACGTGGCAGTTGTAATGGGAGGCGCACCCTATTATGTGAAGATGCCAGAGGTTGTCGGTGTAAAACTGAGCGGCAAGCTCAATCCCTGGGTCAGCGCCAAGGATGTCATTCTTGAAATGCTTCGGAGGCTTACGGTCAAGGGCGGCGTGGGCAAGGTATTTGAATACTACGGCCCAGGGGTTGACACATTGTCAGTACCTGAGCGGGCCACCATCACCAATATGGGGGCCGAACTGGGAGCTACTTCTTCCCTCTTCCCTTCCGATGATATTACCAAACAGTTCTTTAAGATCCAGGGAAGGCCGGATGACTGGAAACCCTTGACAGCAGACGTGGATGCAGAATATGACGAGCATATCGAGATAAACCTCAGCGAACTGGAGCCCATGCTTGCAAAGCCCGGCTCTCCTGATGCCGTAGTAAAGGTGTCTGAAGTGGAAGGCATACCGGTACAGCAGGTCATCATAGGTTCATGCACCAATTCCAGTTACAAGGACCTGATGGTCGCAGCAGAGGCACTAAAAGGCAAAAAGGTCGATCCTGACCTGAGTCTCCATATCACCCCCGGTTCCAGGCAGGTGCTTGAGACCATAATTCGCAACGGAGCACTGGCTGATATGGTATCTGCGGGTGCGCGTATCATGGAGACCACCTGTGACGGCTGCATCGGGCTGGGCTCGTCCCCGCCCTCGAACTCGGTATCTATCCGATCATTTAACCGCAACTGGGCCGGGCGCTCGGGTACCATGGATGACAGTGTTTACCTGGCCAGCCCCGAAGTCTGTGTGGCTGCAGCCCTGACAGGGAAAATAACTGACCCCAGGAAACTGGGTGCATACCCTGAGGTTGTGTGGCCCGATACTTTTGTGATAGATGATTCCATGGTGATCAGTCCATCAGACGACCCCGACTCGGTTGAGGTGCTACGGGGTCCCAATATCAAACCCCTGCCAAAAGCCGAACCGCTCCCCTTAGACCTTGAAGGGCAAGTCCTCATCAAGTTGGGGGATGGCATCAGTACGGACGGCATCATGCCGGCAGGCCCGAAGATACTGCCCCTGCGCAGCAACATCCCTGCCATCAGTGAATTTGTGTTCTCCCAGATCGACCCGGATTTTCCAGCCAGGGCCAGGGAGAATCAGGGTGGATTTATCGTAGGTGGCGAGAACTACGGCCAGGGTTCCAGCCGGGAACATGCTGCCCTGGCACCCATGTACCT
>JAMJFQ010000005.1 GCA_023544605.1 ANME-2 cluster archaeon
GTGGTCACCATAAGTTCATCAGATTCGTTCACTGCTTTTACATCTACTACAAGGCCATTGCGAATGCTGGATATAATGGTTATGACACCCTGGCCTCCCCTGTTGATGTTGCGGTATTCACCAAACTCTGTCCGCTTCCCGAATCCGTTCTCGGTAATGGTCAACAGGGTTGCGTCATCCCTGACTACATCCATTCCTACCACATGGTCATCGCCGATAAGCCGGATACCGCGAACGCCCCTGGAGCTGCGACCTGTCGGACGAACATCGGTCTCTGAGAATCGAATCGCTTTGCCATGCCGGGTACCTATGATAATGTCCATTGAACCATCAGTCAGTTTAACGGTTTGGAGTTCATCCCCTTCATCCAGTTTTATGGCTATAATGCCTCCACGCCTTGGATTTTTGAACGCTGACAGGTCGGTCTTATTCACTACACCGCACTTGGTAGCCATTATGAGGTTATGACCCTGATCAAACGTCTTTACCGGTATCTGGGCAGTGACACTCTCACCGTTATCCACTTCAATAAGGTTGATGATGGCTTTACCGCGGCTTTGCCTTGAAGCATCAGGTATCTCGTAGACCTTGAGCCAGTGTACTCTTCCCCTGTCAGTAAAGAACAGGATATAATCATGGGTGGACGCTATGAACAGGTCCTCTACAAAATCGGTTTCCTTGGTATCCATACCAATGACACCGCGCCCGCCCCTGCGCTGCTGTCTGTAGGTGTCAATGGGCATGCGCTTGATATATCCACTATTGGAAATTGTGACCACCACGTTCTCCACAGGGATCAGGTCCTCATCCTCCAGATCCACTCCACCCTCGATGATCTGGGAGCGCCTGGCATCACCATAACGCTTCTTGATATCTGCCAGTTCCTCCTTCATGATGTTCAGAATCTTGGCCCGGTCGGACAGAAGCTCAAGCAGCCATTTAATGGTCTCAAGCAGTTCCTTGTGCTCGTTATCGATCTTTTCCCGCTCCAGGCCAGTGAGTTTTTGCAGCCTCATATCAAGTATGGCCTTGGCCTGCTCCTCACTAAGGTCGAAATTTGACATAAGTCCATCCCTGGCCTCCTCTACCGTCTTGCTACCCCTGATGAGGGCAATGACCTGGTCGATATGGTCCAGTGCGATCTTCAGTCCTTCCAGGATATGGGCGCGCTTGCGGGCCTTCTCCAGTTCGAACTGGCTGCGACGGGTGATCACCACAACACGGTGGTCAATGAAATGCACAATGAGTTCTTTCAGGGTCAGCACCTGGGGCTGGCCGTCCACCAGTGCCAGATTGATGATCCCGAAGGAGGATTCCATCTGGGTATGTTTGTACAACTGGTTCAGCACCACATCTGCATTGGTGCCCCGGCTCAGTTCGATCACTACTCTAATACCATCCCGGTCAGATTCGTCGCGCAGGTCAGTAATGCCAACGATCTTTTTCTCCTTGACCAGTTCGGCGATGCTCTCGATGAGCTTGGCCTTGTTCACCTGGTAAGGCACCTCATCAATGATTATCATCTCTTTATTCTTCTTTTCCTCAATATGGGTCTTTGCCCGCATCTTCACGATGCCTCTCCCGGTCTGGTATGCACTGCGAATCCCGCTTTGGCCAAAAATATAGGCACCGGTTGGGAAATCGGGGCCTTTGACCACACCCATCAGGTCCTGGATCTCTATCTCAGGGTCGTCGATGGTCATGTTCACTGCATCCACTATCTCATCGAGGTTATGAGGCGGCATGTTGGTGGCCATACCCACTGCAATACCGGTCGAGCCATTTACCAGCAGGTTTGGTAGTTTGGAAGGCAGCACCACCGGTTCTTCCAGGGACCCGTCATAGTTGGGTATGAAATCCACGGTCTTCTTGTCAATATCTGCCAGCATCTCCTCAGCGATGCGGTCCATACGAACCTCGGTATAACGCATGGCTGCTGCCGAATCTCCGTCAATGGAACCGAAGTTGCCCTGGCCATCGGCCAGAGGGTAACGTAAATTGAAATCCTGTGCCATCCTGACCATAGTGTCATAAATTGCTGCGTCGCCATGGGGATGGTACTTACCCATGACATCACCTACTATCCTTGCAGATTTCTTGTAGGGCTTATCACGTGTCATGCCCTGTTCCTGCATGCCGAACAGGATGCGCCGGTGTACAGGCTTCAGGCCGTCACGCACATCAGGCAGGGCCCGGCCAACGATAACGCTCATGGCATAATCGAGATACGAGTTCTTCATCTCGTCCTCGATGTTCAGGGGTATTATCTTATCTGTAAAATTCTCGCCATTATCCCCACCATTGGCTCCACCGATATCCCTGTCATTATCCTCAACGATATCTTCAGGTACATTCTCGTCAGTACCCTCGCCAGTGTCCCCGGCGAGATTCACCTCAGTATCCTCACTGAGATTCTCTTCAGTACCTTCGCCGGTATCTTCGACCATATTTCCCTCGTTTTCGTTCAACTCTTCATCCCCGGGAAACTCATCAGACATCAAGGTTCTTCACCTCCCTGGCATGCTGTTCAATAAATTCCCGCCTGGGCTCCACCTTATCGCCCATCAGCACTGTGAATATCTCATCCGCATCCATGGCATTGTCCAGTGTGACCTGTACAAGTGTCCGGGTCTGTGGGTCCATCGTGGTCTCCCACAACTGGTCGGGATTCATCTCGCCCAGCCCCTTGAAGCGCTGGACTCCGACCCCCTGCCCACCCAGCTCTTCTACTTTCGCCATTTTCTCGGCATCGGTGTAAACGTACTGGGTTACTTTTCCCTTCTTTATGCGGTACAGGGGCGGCTGGGCTATGTAAACATATCCCATCTCGATCAACTGCTTCATGTACCGGTAGAAGAACGTGAGCAGCAATGTCCTGATATGAGCACCATCCACATCGGCATCAGTCATTATGATTATTTTGTGGTACCTGGCTTTCGCTTGATCGAAATCATCACCCAGGCCCGTACCTATGGCGGTTATGAGGGCACGTATCTCATTGTTCTTGAGTATCTTGTTCAACCGGGCCTTTTCAACATTGAGTATCTTACCCCTCAGCGGCAATATTGCCTGGAACGCACGGCTGCGACCCTGTTTCGCTGAACCCCCGGCACTGTCACCCTCCACCAGGTATACCTCGCACAGGGCAGGGTCCTTCTCTGAGCAGTCAGCCAGTTTGCCTGGCAGCGAGGATACTTCCAGTGCACTCTTGCGCCGGGTCAGTTCCCTTGCCTTACGTGCGGCATCCCTGGCCTGGGCTGCCAGCACCGATTTGCCTATGATATTATCTGCTTCCTTTGGATGTTCCTCCAGGAACTCCCGCAGCCCTTCACCCACCAGGGTCTCCACAATACCTTTAACATCGCTGTTACCCAGTTTGGTCTTGGTCTGTCCTTCGAACTGGGGTTCGGTGAGTTTGACGCTGATAATTGCGGTCAGCCCTTCCCTGATATCCTCACCAGAGAGCTTTTCGCTGCCTTTGATAAGCCCACGATCTTTGGCATAATCATTGACAGCACGGGTCAGAGCCGCCTTAAAGCCGCTCAGATGGGTGCCGCCTTCATGGGTATTGATATTATTGGCAAAAGAGAACACGGTCTCTGTATAACTGTCATTATACTGGATAGCGATCTCCACCTGGGTGCTATTCTTGGTCTTCTGGAAATATACCGGTGGATGGTGTAGTGCATTCTTGTTCTTGTTCAGGTGCTCGACAAAAGCAATGATGCCGCCTTCGTAATGGAACAATTTCTCATCGCCCGTGCGTTCATCCCTGATAGTAATTTTTATACCCTTGTTCAGGTATGCCATTTCCCTCAGGCGTTTGGATATGGTCTCGAAACTGAAATCTATAGTCTCGAACACCTCATAATCAGGTTTGAATGTTGACTTTGTGCCGGTCCTGTCAGTATCACCCCTAATAACCACATCACCCATAGGTTTACCCCGCTGGTAACGCTGGAAATATATATTCTCATTGCGGTATACCTCTACTTCCATCCATTCGGACAGGGCATTCACCACAGATACCCCTACACCATGCAGGCCGCCTGACACTTTATACGACTCGGCATCGAACTTACCGCCGGCATGGAGCATGGTCATGACCACTTCAAGTGCGGATTTGTGATATTTCTCGTGCATATCCACAGGGATACCACGCCCGTCATCCAGCACACTCACTGAGTTATCCCGGTTGATCGTGACCTCGATATTTTCGCAGTACCCTGCAAGTGCTTCATCGATACTGTTGTCAACCGCTTCATAAACCAGATGGTGAAGTCCACGGGTGTCTGTGCTGCCTATATACATGCTGGGGCGCTTACGCACTGCTTCCAGTCCTTCCAGTACCTGTATCTTTCCAGCATCGTATTGTTTATCTGTCATCAATGGTCTCCAAAATGTATCAAATTATACCCATCTCGGTGAGCCTCTCGGGCAAATACCGCTGGGTCACGAAGTCCAGACCCTTACCGGCAAAAGCCTGCTGTTCTGCTTTCTTGCCGATATCAAGTTGTAGTTGTATCTGGGTCTTCCAGTAATCGGAATCGAACCTGGGATCTGTCAGTTCACTGCGCAGGGCCTTGATATCCTGGTCGGTCAGCTTGTCAGTGGACAGGTCGTACTCCACGATATCACTGGGCTGCACGCCAATGAACTGTGCCGCAGGTGTTGCCATGAACTCGGACATATGCGCGCTCTTTATTGCACCATAGGCCACACTGGCATATATCCGGTAGCTCCAGGGGTCACCATCAGTGAACACGACTACGGGCAGGTTCAGCTCTTCATTGAGCCTCTTCAACATGCGCCGGGTACTCCTGGCAGGCTGGCCCTTGAGGTGCACCTGGATAGCACTAAAATCTTCATCAAAACCATTCTCGATAAGCCTGGCATGCATACCGCCCGTCTCAATAGCTATAATGAATTTTGCATCGTGTTCCAGGAATTCAACATTCTCAACATTGAACGGTATCTGGTAGCCGCCTTCGCCCACATCATCACGGCAGTGGATTATCCTCTCGCCCCGCTTTGTGGTCTCCTTGAGCTTCAATGAACCGAACAGCGTTGCACCGTCCTCTTCGGGCCTCATATGAAAATATTCCCGCTGCAGGGCGCTTATTATCTCAAGGTCCTCGATCATACGGTCGCTCTCGGGTTGTTCATTGAACTTGGCTATGTCCCAGTTCTCTGAGATGTAATACAACTCTCTCAAAGTCGAGCCACGGTTGTTCTCGAGATGTTCCTTAATGAGCAGTTCCACCACATAGGACATCTTCAGTATCTGGTTTGCACCCTTCACGGTCTTGGCGCTGCGGGTGCTGGTACTGTCCCCGTATACCCACACTTCGCTGTCATTGTTGTATTCGATATTGGCTTTGGTACGGGTAGGCATTACGATATTTGGCACCTTCTGGTTCTCAAACTGGTCATAGAACCGCTCTATAATGCCTAACAGCGCTTCCTTTGCCATTTTATCCCGCTGCTGTATATGTTCATTCATCCACATACCCCCGTACAGCCTTGGCCCCGTTTACCATTGCTTCATCCGCACCTTCGAGTATCAGGCCTGGCAAGGCGTTAGCTTCTTCTTCAGATACAAATGGCAGGTGGTATTTGATGGTCTCTCTATCACCTGCTTTCAGGTTAAGTTTCCAGGTATGGTCGGTATCCCTGCCCATGGAAATGGTTTTTGGTTCAGGCTGGGCATCTCTTACCGGGTACTGGTGGGTATCATGTAGTTTGATGGTAAAAGCTGCATCACCGTAGTTACGGATGTTAATTTCTACCTGGTAACCGTCACCGTTTTTGGATACACTGCGCTGTACCAGCAAATTGCCCATGACCTTTGCCACGATGGGTGTTATATCAGGAGTGGGTTTTTCCAGCACCTGGGAGACCTTCTCAGCTATCCGGGGTAGTATCTTCTTGATGATCTCTTCTTTTTCACGCCGCTTTGACAGGTGTTGCTGCTTTGAGAGGAATGTTTTGAGCTTGCGCCCTACATCCTTAAGGGCCAGTTCGACCTCGTCTATGATCTCGGGGACATCTGCCAGGGCGTCTTTGCTCTCTGATGTGAAGGGTATGTGGGTAGAGGCAACGTGTACTACCAAAACAGCAGGACCTGTGGGTAATCCGCCGCCGGGCTGGTTCATGGAATAATTCTTCCACCTGATATGCTCAATAGCATGGGTAATAGCACAGCCGCCCTGTTGGTATAATAGCGGTACACGGTTGGCAAATCGTAAGATATTGACCCGGTCCTCTTTGCCCAGACTACCTCCATAGGCAATACCTGCTTCTACCAGGAAAGGATGGCCCGAGTGCACTGACGCAGTTCGGCTGATGGTGGCAATAAAATCCACGCTGAATTCCTTTTCCAGGCCTTTATAAATGAGCGATTCTGTGATGGGTGATAGGCAGTCGGTGGGGGGTGCCGATATCTTCACTTTTTTAAAGACATCAATGAGTTTTTTTGCGTCTTCCAGTTGAAGGTCATGGGGATCACTTTCAGGGTCAAGGTGTGCAGTTTTGCATATCTCTTCTGCAGTCTGCAGCCCAATACGGGAGAAACTATAGCGCAAGAACGGGGCTAGTTTTTGCCTGTCAGTATAGCGCATCATCTTGATGAGCGTACCCAGTTCAATACCCTCGGGATGAGGCAATATCTCCTTGGCCGGTTCAGGAATTTTGTCCACTGCCCTGTCAAATACAATAGTGTTGCCGTCCGGTTCTACCAGTGTGAACCTTGCATGGGGATTGACCACAGCCGTGCTTTTCATATATTCCAGGACACTCTGGCGCCGCCCCTTCACATATGAGGCAGTCATCTCCATTTCTACCCGGGTGCCCCTGGGCCGGTCCCAGTCTACTTCCTTGTCTTCCAGTATCTCGGGTTCGTTGGTGCTGGTGTTAATGACCAGTTCATAATAATGAGCGGGTTTGGATCTGTCTATCTTGGATATGATCTTGGTGGGCCTACCCGTGGTTAACTGGCTGTACAGCACTGCGGCCGATATGCCTATACCCTGCTGGCCCCGACTCTGTTTGATAGCATGGAAACGGGAGCCATACAGGAGTTTGGCAAATGTCTTTGGTATCTGTTCCTTAACTATGCCAGGACCGTTATCCTCTGCAATGAGCGCCACGTTATCACCACCGGCATTCTCAATGCTGACCATGATATCAGGGAGTATCTCAGCTTCTTCACAAGCGTCCAGGGAGTTATCCACAGCTTCCTTCACAGCAGTGAGCAAACTGCGAGGTGCGGAGTCGAAACCCAGTATCTGCCTGTTCTTTTCAAAGAATTCAGCGATACTTATGGCACGTTGTTTTTTTGCAAGCTCTTCTGCGATAGGTTGTGCCACTAATTTATCCCTTCTTTTTATAAGAAATTACTATCCGTTTTTTACGACATGGAGTATGTCAGTTATTAAATATTAGACTTTTGATTCTATCCACTGCTATTGAAAGCGATGGGTGTTCAGAGTTCTGCACCTACAACGGTCTGGGTGGCTGTGACGTTCTCACTCTCACGTATTGTATCGACCAAATTGTTTAAGGTACTCAAACCTTCTACTTCGCTGATAACTACAAAATCATATTCTCCAAAAACATGATACATGTCCTTGATCCCTTCTATCTTCTGGAGTTCATTGTATGCAGTCTTCTCTTGGCCCGGCACCACATTGACCATTATTACACCTATTACCATAAATTATCACCATTCCTCTTTGTGATGTTTCGTGCTTACTTAGAGTAAAATTCTCTATGTCAAGTCAATCCGAACAATAGTGAGGATTTGCTTGTGTTTTTATTGGTCCTTCTATTGGTTTAATGAGCTTTAAAGCTATTGATTTTATCAGTTCGAAGTATGCAAACAGGGTAATATCAAGGTTCATGTTTACATTAAAAATAAAGGGTAAACCTTCAGATCATATCAAGTATCATAAACCTTCACAGCACACCCTTGGTACTGGGCACACCATCCCCACCCACAACCGCAGCCCGCTTCAACGCTACCGCAAATGCCTTGAACAGCGCCTCTATCTTGTGGTGGTCGTTCTCGCCGATCACCTTCAGATGCGCATTGATACCTGCATTGTTGACCACTGACTCAAAGAAATGCCGGGTCATCTGGGTGGAAAAATCGCCCACTTTCGGGCTCATGAACCTGGCATCGAAGGCAAGATAACTTCGCCCCCCCAGATCAAGCGCCACCTCTGCAAGTGCTTCATCCATAGGCACTGTGGCCTCACCGAACCTGACAATCCCCTTCTTATCACCCAGTGCTTTTTCCAGGGCCCTGCCCAGCACGATACCCACATCCTCAATGGTATGGTGTTCATCGATATGGACATCACCCCTGGCCTGTATTGTAAGGTCGAGTCCGCCGTGGCGTGCCAGCGAAGTAAGCATGTGATCAAAAAAAGCCACACCTGTATCTATATCAGCTGACCCGGTGCCGTCAAGGTTTATTTTTATTTCAATAGCAGTCTCTTTGGTCTTACGTTTCTGTTTTGCGCTTCTCATATCCCGTCTTCCCTGTGGTTTATAGAATTACAATATCCCTCTTATAGTATAAACTGGTAGGTTGCTATCTTTTTGCAGCTTGAACCGCCTCTGTCAGGCTCAGGCGGCCCGTATACAAAGCACTGCCCACCACCACAGCCACCGCACCTGTATCCTTTATGATCCTCACATCATCGCTCGTGGTGATGCCGCCCGATGCCACTACCGGTATATTCACCGCTTCCACCAGTTTACGGGTAGGTTCAGGGTCCACACCTCTGAGCAGCCCCTCACTATCGATATTGGTGAACAGGATACTGCCGGCCCCCATCCCTTCCAGCTGGCGGCCCAGTTCAGGCGGTGTAAATTCAGATATCCTGGCCCACCCGTGGGTGGTCACTTTACCGTTTTTGGCATCCAGGGATACCATGATATGCTCTTTGCCGTAACTATCAGACATCTCCTGAACAAAACCGGGATCCATCACGGCAGCCGTACCGATGATCACTCTGTCCACGCCCAATCCCAGCAGCGCCTCTACATCATCGGAAGTCCTGATGCCGCCGCCTACCTCTATAATGACATCCGTGGCGTCCACGATATTTTCAATTGCCAGAGCATTGATCCTCTCACCCTGGATGGCACCGTCAAGATCGATAAGATGCAGTGTCTGTGCCCCCTCTTTCACCCATCGCAGCGCCTGGGAAGTGGGGTCATCCAGCGAGACCAGTTCAGTTCCGGGCACACCCTGAACGAGTTGCACACACTTTCCCCCTTTCAGGTCAACAGCAGGTATAACTTCAAAACTCATGCTCGTATATTCTGGTCACTGTAACGTAAAATTATCGCAAAAAACTCAGGTGAAAAGTAACATCAAACCATATTAGCCATTATAAGCACGGTTACCAGACACACGGTGCCAGAAGCATCAACAATACTTGACATCATAGGTATGCTGTGGTTATCAGGGTCCAGCCTGAGCCTGTATGCGGCAATAGCTACATAATATCCAACAAGGTTTACAATGGTAACAGCGATAAGTCCCGCACCTGTGCTGATAAACACCATGGTCCCGGCACCAGGTGTACCTACACCCATCAACGTGCTTACTACAAAGGCTGAAATTCCCACAAGAGGGAAGACCACCAGCGAATACAGGTATATCAGCAGGAAATTTGGCAATACCTTTTTTCCAGGGAATATATCAGGGTCGAACATACCAGTGTGTAGCATGGAGGACAGCCGGGACGTAAGAATGCCCCCCAATGCATTGTTATCTTCCAGGAACAGGGGTACCATGACGAGCAGGGCAGGCAGTACCAGAAAACCGTCCATTTTTGAGTCAATTATCAACCCCGCAATGGTACTCATGAACCCGGCAACAAGCAGCATGGGAATGCTCTCATAGATGATCCGCTTCATTATATCCAGGTCTGAGCGTACGGTAAGCCAGATGATCGCCAGTGCAAGCACACCTAAGAGGATGAACAACATGGTATGAATTATTGAACCCTGCCCACCTATCAAGATCACAGCAATGAAGATGGCAGGCAAGGTGACCATATCCCCTGCAGCCGTAATAATGGGGGCACTCATATTGTCAATATCCCAACCCCGGTTATGACCGGTGACAGCAACACCCACGGTAATGGTCAGGACAAATATGCTCGAAATGATCCCTCCTATCATAGAGATCAAAACAAATTCAATTAAACCGATACTGTTTATGTTCAGTAAGAAGGCCAGTACCCAGGCCATTACACCCAGGGCAAAGGATATCAGTACCGTGTTTACCATGGAAGCATATATGTTCTGGTTCAAAATACTATGGCTCTTCAGTGATGTTGAGAACATACCGGTATGCAGTGCAGTCCCTAACCGGGAACCCATAGCTCCGAAGATGTTCCCTCTCATACCGATAGCAGGGATTATGAGGAGGATCAATCCGGGCAGGGTCTCAAGGATCCCTGCCATCATGCCAAGTACCATACCCGCTGCCAGACTCATGAGACTCATCAACATAAGACCCGAGAATCCCTCTTTCAGGGTAGAAGGGGTGAAATGGTATTGCAGTGATTTCCGGAATGACATGTCTTTGAACGTATCTTCCTCAAAATCTGGCATATCAATCCCTCATCGGTGGTTTTATGTATCGTTAGCATAAATAGACTGCTATTTAGGTAGATTTATTATGCCCAGGAAAATTGAACATTGTTCAAAGAATATGAAAGAGCTCCTTGTGGGGATGAAAGATACTTCTGAACTAATGCTTGACCTTGCATATTCTGCTGTAATCTATGACGATGAAGACATAGCAGAAGAAGTACTCCGTCTGGAAGAAAAAGTGGATACCCTTGAATATCACATGAAGATCACGGCCATGCAGGCTGCCCGCAGCATCGACGATGCCCACCAGTTATCAGGCGTCCTGAAAGCAGCATCAGCAGCAGAGAATATTGCCAACGCTGCAGGTGATATTGCCAATATCGTATGGCTTAAGATGGGCATCCCGCCAGAACTCAAGGCAGATATTCGTGAAGCCGAAGAAACAGTGACCCGGATAACCATTGAACCGGATAGCCCTATTATCGGCAAGAACCTGGGTGAGCTCAAGCTTGAGACCGAGACCGGTATGGGCGTCATAGCCATACGCCAGGGTTCTTCATGGATATATGATCCCGAACTGGACACATCTGTCCTGGCAGGGGATATCCTGTTTGCACGGGGTCATGATGAAGGACTGCCCCTTTTCACGGAATTAGTGACAGGGAAGCCCTTTGTAAAACGTGAGTTCAAATCCACGGGTACCATCGACGACCTGGAGAAGGCCGTAGATATTGTAATCGAGATGAAGAACAAATCAGAACTCTCTGTAGGGCTTGCTTATTCTGCTGTTCTGTTCTATAACAAGGAGATCGCTGATGAGGTCAGGATACTGGAAGAAGAGATGGACCAGATGAAGTACGAACTCCAGCACTGGGTGCTTGAGAGTGCCAGGCATGTGGAAGATGTTGACCAGCTCAGGGGTCTGCTGCACCTGGCAAACGCTTCAGAATATATTTCGGATGCAGCATATGAGATCGCAGATATTGTCCTTCGTGAGATAGAACTGCATCCAATATTCATGATGGCTGTCCGTGAATCTGATGAGGTCATCTCCATGATCAATGTGTATGACTGCTCACCCATTGTCAATAAGACCCTGGGTGAACTTAAACTTGAGACCGAGACCGGCATGCATGTAATGGCGGTGAAACGAGGCAGCCGTTGGATATACAGGCCCAGCGCAAGGACAAAAATAAATAGTAACGACGTATTGATCGCCAGGGGTTCCCTTGAAGGCGAAAAAACCCTCTATGAAATGACCGCATGTCCGGTAGAGTCAGAATAATAGCTCCAGGACAATAAGACGGCAATACAGACTATCTTTTTAGCTATTAGAATAATTAAAATTGAAGAGAGGCTGGAACTACCCATCCAGCCTATCGTGTTTAGAGTACTGAGACTTTTTTAACCGAACAGGGCACCCAGACCTTCCATTCCGCTCTCTTCAGCCTCTTCTTCAGTTTCCTCGGCTGCTGCCTCTTCGGCTGCAGCTGCAGGGGCTTCAGACGCTGCGGCGGCGGGTGCTGCTGCAGCAGTTGGTGCTGCGAAAGCGGCCTTCTCGATAGCTTCTGAGATGTCGATACCTTCTAATGATGCTGTCAGGGCTTTTACCCTTACTGCATCCACTTCAACACCTGCAGATTCCAGGATGGCTGTGATTGTGTCTTCTGTGACTTCTTTACCTGCATTGTGCAGTAATAGTGCTGCATAAACATATTCCATTTCTTATCACCTTTTATCAATTATTGACTGTAATTTATTCGTAAATCTATCCGAACAGGGCTCCGAGCCCTCCGGCTGCATCCTCTTCGGTTACTTCTTCAGCAGTTTCCTCTTCTGCCTTTTCCTCGGTAGGTGCGGTTTCTTCATCACTTCCGGACTCTGGTGGGGTCACTGCTGCCTGTGCGCCCAGTTTTGCTTTCATATCATCGTCCAGTGCTTCATCTGACAATATACTTGCCAGAGCCATCATCTCACTCTGGGCTTTGGACAGTAATGTATCCATCACACCATGAGTAAATATTACTCCATTCACTGCCAGATTCCTGGACTCCATGACCGCCTTTGCCAGTAGTATCTGGATTGTAGCACTGGTTGGATATGCCGCATTGACCGCCAGGTTGAATGCCTGCCGGGCCGCTGCTGTGAAATTTTGTGAGTACAATGCCTCGTCAATTTCAAGTTCAGATCCTTCCAGCAGTATCCCATCCTCGAAAGTTGCCCGAAGGTCCAGTCCCAGTTCAAGGGGATAGATCTCAAGACGTGTCAGCATACTTGCCAGTTTCTGAGAAACCACTTCTCCTTCCTTTGCCACAACTTTTGTTTCCCTGATAACAACTTTTCCGCCGTCTATAGAGGCAGGTATACCAGCTGTTTGCAGCTCACCCACAATGGGGCCAGGCGGGAATGCCGTGGGACCTTTCTCGACAATAATATCCTTAGGAGATATCATGCCGCCCTTTATAGGTGAAGGTGTCTTGCTTGAATTGAGGAGTTTAAATATTTTAAACGAATTTGTTTGGGAAAATATCAGACCTGTTTCCTTGTCGATATACTTCTCGAGGGATTTCACCTCATCAGATGACTCTTCTATTGCCCTGCGCATCAGGGTATTCTTGCAAACCTTGATCAGCACTGAATCCCTCAGGCTAGAACGCATCTGCTGGAACTGTTTCGAAGGCAGTCCGTGAATACCTACTAATCCCACTACAGGATATTCATTGATCTTGGCTTTGATATCTTCGATCTCGTCCTTCTTCCATTTGGGTATATGTTCACTGTGGTGCACGTCATCCATATTACATCACCTTCACAGATGGTCCCATGGTGGTCTTGACGTAGACCGACCTGATATTCTGCTTGCCATTCGTCAGGTTTTGCTCGATCCTGTCAATGACCGCCTGTATGTTCTGTGCAAGTTCTTCAGCTCCCATATCCCCCCTTCCTACTGGAAGATGGAATGTGAGCCTGTCCTTGCTGCGTACCCTGATGGAGTTCTTGGCCTTCTTGATAACATCCTCAATGTTCTTATCAGGGGTCAACGGTTCAGGCATCTTGCCCCTGGGACCGAGAACAGGTCCAAGAGACTTGGCAATGGTTGGCATAAACGCTACATCTGATACAAAAAAGTCTATATCATTAGCCAGTTCCCGAGCTTTTGACTTATTATCACCCAGACTTTCGATCTCTTCAGGGTCAATTATCATCTCTGCACCGGCACCAGTTGCTCTTTGGGCAACATCACCTTTGGCAAAAACGGCTATCTTGATGGATTTGCCCAGCCCGTTTGGAAGGATGATCTCTTCATCCACACGGTTCGCAGGCAGGCTCATATCAATATTCTTAAGATTAAATGCCAGGTCAACGCTTTCAGTGAATTTGCGTTCTGGCGCCGTTTCAAGCGCCTGTTTTACTGCTTGAATTGTCTCATCTAATATCATGTAAACCTCCGTAGTATTTGCGACATGCGCAACCGACCTTACAATCTTCTACGGTTGTGTAGGAAGTTCCTTTTACTGCATGACAAGTACTTTAAACTATCGGTCTCTCAGGCTTATGCTTCGAGCCTGTCATCAAAATCACCGGATCTTACCGCCTTTTGTGCTTCCCTGGGGTCCATATCTTCCACAGTCACACCCATAGGCACACACGTACCGATGACCTCATTAACAGCGGACTTAAAATCGGTGGCAAGCAAGCTGTCCCTTTTCATCCTTGCAACTTTTGCAGCCTGTTCAATGGTCATGTTGGCTAATATTTCGGTCCCTGCCAGTCCGGACCCTTTCTCCAGGCCAACTTCCTTCAATATCAATGCAGACGTTGGAGGTGTGCCGATCTCAATAGTATAATTTTTTTTATCATCAAAGATGATCTTTACAGGGACCTGCATCCCGTTAAAGTCTGCAGTCTTCTCATTAATACTATCCACGATCTCCTTGATATTCACGCCCATGGGACCAAGGGCCGGACCCAGTGGAGGACCGGGATTGGCCTGTCCGCCCGGGACTAATGCTTCAACAACTACGCCCATTTTTCATTCCTCTCATAATAATTCTAATGTTCGGACCTAAATCCTAATCTTCTTCTTCGCGCTTCAGTACCCGTACATTATCACCACGGACCGTGATGGGTATGGGCACCATTGCCTCGAACAACTCAACGGTAATCTCTTCATGGGTCTCGTCCACCCGCTTGACCCTGGCTTTTTCTCCTTTGAACGGACCTGTGATCAGTTCTACGATACTACCTTCAGTGATACCAACCACTGCAGTTTTGGGTGTAAGGAAATGTTCCACTTCAGCAAACGTGGATGCACCTTTTATCAGACTACGAGCATGGGGGAGGGTCTGAATGACCTGTTCCACCTGTTCAGGCGACTGAGCTTCAACCAGTATATAACCTTTCAGTTCATCAGGAGCAAGTATCGCCCTGACGTCCAGATTCTCTTTCTTTGCCATCATGGCAATGAGATTGGCTACCGAACGCTCCTGGTTGGCCGTGGTCTTTACCACGTATATCTCACTGTCTTCTTCTATTACATCCTCGTTCATGTGACTGCTCACTTCCCCCCATAATGTGCGGTTAATATAATAAACTTTGGTCGAATCATATCAATTTAGGGACTTCGGTCAGGAAGAAATAGATTATGAATCCAACAAACCCGATGATCAAAATACCTGCACCTGCTACCTTGGCGATCATCAGGAATTCCTCACGGGTGGGTTTGCGGGTAAGTTTCAATATCCGTGTATATTCACTGAGTTTCAACGGTATTGTGGGTGTAGATTGAGGTTCCTTTGCCAATTTTCTCACTTCCTGTTTATAGATGGTCGATAATCATTTCTGCAGGGATGAAGTCTGCTCTGGTCAGGTTCAGTACTAAAAAAACCTTTCGATTGACAGGGAATTACCTGCCAATCGAGATGTATATTCATTTTACGAAATCAATACCAAAGCGACTGGTGATGTTTTTAGCGCTTCCTTTACCGTATATTTGTGCGGATTTAACGCCTGTGACAACCAACATGGTGCGAATGGAATGTTCCAGTGCTGGATCTACTTGTGCACCCCAGATAAGCCTTGCTTCGGGGTCGATCTTGCTGTAGACCTCTTCAACCACACTCTCTGCTTCTGCTATGGTCATATCAGGCCCACCCACCACATTTACCAGAGCGGATGTTGCGCCTGAGATATCCACGTCAAGCAGGGGGCTGCGAAGTGCTTTTTGTACGGATTCGGCAGCCTTATCCTCGCCGTCAGATTCACCAAGACCTATCATTGCCACGCCACCCTTTTGCATAACGGTTCTGACATCGGCAAAGTCCAGGTTTACCAGTCCGGGTTTTGTGATAAGTTCGGTAATACCTTTTACAGCACGCATCAACACTTCGTCCGAAACCTTGAACGCGGCCTGCAGGGGCAATCTTGGCACCACTTCCAGAAGTTTATCATTAGGCACCACAATGACGGTATCAGCCACATCCCTGAGACGCTCAAGTCCTGCTTCAGCATTAGTCCGCCTGATATTACCTTCAACTGCAAATGGCAGTGTGACAACTGCAATGGTCAGCGCACCCACATCCCTGGCATGCTCGGCCACCACTGGTGCAGAACCAGTACCTGTGCCACCACCAAGACCACATGTAATAAAGACCATATCCGATCCTTCGACCGCAGTCTTTATTTTATCTTCACTCTCTTTGGCAGCATCCTCACCTATTTGTGGTAAGCTACCTGCACCCAGCCCCCGGGTCTTTTTCTGACCTATCAGGATCTTTCTTTGAGCCGTGATATGTAAAAGATGCTGTGCATCCGTGTTCAGTGCGTAGAGTTCGGCACCAGAGATACCTTCCTCAGTCATTCTCTGTATCGTATTACAACCGCTGCCACCACAACCGATCACACGAATATTGGTTTTTAGTTGTTTGAGAACTTCTTCCAGTTCTTCATCGGTCTGGCCCAGATTAATAGTATTCGATGACATTTCCCTGGTCCGACCTTCCATATTAGCTCTGGTGATAGCTTCTTTAATGATGGATTCCATCCTTTCATCCCTCAAAGTTTAACCTTTTAATCTCTATATATGGTATGAACCTTTATTGTTTTTACATTCGTTTCATAAACCATATCCGGACTCACTTTTTTATTACCAACTGAAACCGTCTCTCCTCTCGCCAGTGCCCCGAACGTTGGTCCTGAGGTAATTCCGAGTTTCCTGGCAAGTTCCGGACTGAACTTCTTGGTAATGAGGTATAGCGTACCCTCATCCTTATGATATCGTATATCGTAGTGTTCTTTTAGTATATTAATGCATTCATTTGTCAATTCCTCGGCCACAAGACGGGCGCAGTCGTCATCGATTCCAATGAGTATGTGGGAGAATTGTCCGTTCTTGTGTTCCAGATATGCAATGCTGTGGGCTGCAAGGAACTCTTTCAGTCTGGGACGGTCCAGTTTTTCGGCTTCCCGCAGCAGTTCTGGGCTGATCTTTGTTACTTTCACCTTGGGACACACACACTCAAGGCATGCATTCTTAAATTCGCACTTGATACCTTCTGTTATCCTGGCACGACCTGACGGGCAAAGGTCATTCATCTTTTTACGCAGCACTTTACACAGCTCCCACGGCACCCCATCCATTTCTCTGATGTCGCTTTCTCTGAGCACTTCATATCCCAGCCCCTCAATGATCGAGGTCAGGCGATTGCGCTGCTTTGCACTCATTGACTTGCGGTCCAGGTATGCGAAATCCGCACATGAACGCTCAAATGCCTGCTTAATAAGTGTTTCATCCAGTTCATCGAGTTTGTATGTGGGGAAGATATGCCCAAAGGTCATCTCAATATCTTCCATAAGTTTGGTCTGACGGGGAGCATAATGATTGCCTCCAAAACCAACGGCTACAGGTACATCCTCGTTGCCGAGCATAAGTATTGCGTTAGCCACAATACGACCTGCCAGTGGGTCAACCCATTCTTTCTCAGTACTACCTATCTCCACGAACACAGACGGTGTTTTCAGGCCGCTCGGACCGTGATGAGTACTCTCGATCGATGCTTGAAAATCCTCGTTCTTACTCAGTGTCTTGAGATTCATGTATATAGAGCGTATTGTCTGGGGCGAAGTCGAAGCCAGTTCCATGGGATTCCCCCCCAGCTTTGCTTCTTTTGTATTACCTGTGGGATGGACCGTAAGTATCTGTCTTCCATCTTTACTGCGGTGCCTCGAAGCAAATATGATGATGTCAGAATCTAATCCACATTCTTCCAGCCGCCTGTCCAGTCCCTCCTGGTAGATATGCATACCCTCTATCTCCACCATCCTGAACATCTTAAACTCGAAAGCAGAGATCACGCTGGGACAGTCAATGTCGATGGGCACCCAATTCCTTATCTCCAGCAGCATGTTCTTGATGTTCTGGCTGGCAAGGTCTTCTTTTGAGATGATTATAGTTGTTTTTCCGATTGTGGTCTGATTTGATGCTATGCCGGATACACCACCTGTTAAAAGGAAAGTATTAGGGTTCGATATGACGTATATGTATATTAAAATTTCATTTGGATACGTGAGTATGACAAATGACAACCACCATCAATTATATATGTTATCATTTCAATAGTTTGATTGGTTTATGAGGAACTGGAGGCAGTGTCTATGTATTTAACTCAGATGGATTTTGTAAGCACGTTTATATGGCTCTATAATATCGGCGCTGCATTCATTATACTGTTCCTGATAATCCAGATCTTACTGATATCGAGGAAACTGGATACTGACATTATCCGTGCCCGTTTATTTTTGAACATGGATATCCTGGGCGAGACCTGGAAATACATATCCATTGCCGGTGCGGCTTTTGGCATTAATGCTTTGACCGGTTTTGTCAGGTTTAACACGGATATAAATACGTACATTCTCTGGGAAATTACTGAGGTAATTTTCCTGGCCGCTTTTATAGCAATGATATACCAGTGGTACCAGTTCGTCGGTGGACTGATATCTAAAGAAAAATAGGGCTGGTAATACTCCTTAATTCATGTACTACCCCGTCATAATGACTTAATACTGAAATCTTCATCCTTACCTGGTAGGAAGAATTGTTCCCATGATTGCCACCAATGGAGTGATGTACTGGTACTCGTAACCACTCCTTTGACCTGTTAAGTCATTTCAATATCGATTTATTTCAATTCCATGAGAACTAAAATTATAATTGTACCGGCCCATTGCTTTACCTGTGAACAGCAAAAAGTGTATGATGATCTTTCTCTCTGGGGTATCACTGTCAAGGTTGGTCTTGAGTTCGATGAATCCGTCCATTATGAATTTTAATCTTTCAATGGTCTTTTTATCAATGCTCGGGTCCAGCGTAAAAAGTGCAACATGTTTCTGGAGCCTGACACGCCGCGTCATGGTCTCGACAAGTTTGTTGAGTTCCCTCATTCCCTCATCCGAAGTATTCAGTAACAGGCCCGTAAAAGAATCAAAAACAATCCTTATCTCTTTTTTTGTCAGTTTACGCTTTGCCTGGTTGATCAAGCTTGCGATTGTAGAGATATTCTGCTCAACTTCAATGAACCGGGCCGCCTGCATCGTCTCATCCATATTGATCCCGGTCATTTCCATGGTCAGTGGATTGACCAGAACCAGATTGCCTTCATTTTCATATTTTCGGGCATTAAGCCCGATCTGCTCCATTTTTGTTCTCATATCATAGAGGGGCAGGTGGGTGGATATATACAATACCTGTTCCCCCACTTCAAGACCGGTTTTTGCGAACTGGATACACATAGAAGCTTTACCTGAACCCTTTGGACCGTACAGCAGTATGTTGGTCTTTCTCGGGAACCCACCTTCAATGATCTGGTCCATCCCTGGTATTCCGCTGGGAACCCTTACGATTTCAGTTACTCCTGATATAATAACCACCTATGAAGATATCTTGTTTTAACGTATAAAATTATTATTATTATATTAGATATAACTTGAGGTACGACTATGGATGATAGCAATAAATTCGATGGAATAGACTACATGAACACTTTTGCCTGCAGGATACGTGTTATGCATGAACTGGTAAGGGAAGTCCTGTCTGGTCAGATAGAAAACGGATATAGCATAATCGATATAGGGGGGGCCCGGGTATCGGGGCCAAGATCATAGATGAGTTGGGAATAAAAGCAGCCGTTGCCAACATCGAACCAGCTGATATTCTCAATAACGTTCCCCATCTGTCATACGTGAATTATACCCCTATCATGATGTCTTTGAGAGAGGCACTGAATGCCCATATGCCTTTCACTGTCGATTGTCTGTTAATGGTACGTTCGGCACATGAGATCGCATTGTGCAATACTATGTCATCTTCAGATAATAAAAAGAGATTCTTTCATGACCTGGATTCCTTTATTGAAAAAACCTTGCACCAGGAGGCAAAGTCACCCTTGGATTCCCTGACTATCGAAAAGGTTCGTCCCCTGAAGAGATCGAGCGACAGCGCAGGTTGACCGAATCCTTATTAGGACATTCTCACCCACCAGACGAATTATTTACATTGGAAGAGTTCACCTTGGCTTTTGGTGCTTCTCCCATTGTGTTCATTCAAAGACCGATGGACCTAACTCATGAAGATCCTGAAAATACTGTGTTGATGGCGAACGTGGCTGTATTCAAAATAAATAATGAGTAATATGATCAGCTATCTATTGAGTTTTGCCGCCACATCCTTTGCGAAATAAGTAAGGATCATATCAGCTCCGGCCCGTTTAATGGAAATAAGGGATTCCATGATAGCCCTCTCATCCAGCCATCCTTTATCCACAGCTCCCTTGACCATGGAATACTCACCGCTCACATTATAGGCGGCCGTTGGCATCTTGAACTCGTGCTTGACCCGGTAGATAATGTCCAGGTACGGCAAGGCAGGCTTTACCATCACGATATCGGCTCCTTCCAGGATATCCTGTTCCACTTCCCTGATGGCCTCGTCGCTGTTGGCAGGGTCCATCTGGTACGTGGAACGGTCCCCGAACTCATAGCCTGAATCAACAGCCTCCCTGAATGGTCCGTAGAACGAAGAAGCATACTTTGCAGCGTATGACATGATAGGTGTATTGGCAAAACCGTTCTCATCAAGAGCTCCTCGAATAGCAGCCACCATACCGTCCATCATGCCTGATGGTGCCACAATATCTGCGCCGGCCCGTGCCTGGCTCACCGCGGTCTTGCCCAGTATTGGGAGGGTGGGATCGTTCAATACCTCTTCAGTTTCATGATCTACCATACCGCAATGACCATGGGTAGTATATTCGCAAAGACAGAGGTCGGTGATGACAACCATATCATCCCCCAGTTCGGCTTTGATGTCACGGGTCGCGTTCTGGACAACATCATCATCACCGTAGGCATGTGTCCCGGTTTCATCCTTCTCTTTAGGTATCCCGAACAATACCACAGCCGGAACCCCCATATCTGCCAGTGTTTTTGCCTCGTCCACCACACTAGCAGGGGTTTCCCTTCTTATACCAGGCATGGATGAGATGGGCTGGGGCCGGCTTAGGTTCTCATCAATGAACAGAGGTGCTATCAGGTCATCTACTGATAGTGTTGTAGCTTTGACCATGCGCCGAATGGCTGGTGTTCGGAGTCTTCTCAATCTTGTTATTGGGAACTTGGTGGTATTATTAGACATAACATCCCGCTTTTTGTTAATTATTCTTCTTTATTCCTGCTGCCATTGAGCCTGAACAATTCGGCCACAGTGTCCAGGAATAGGTCATCATCCTGTTCAGCAGCACAACGTAAGACCTTCGTAGGCTCTGCCAATATCTTATTCGCTACCGAATGGGTCATATTGTTCAACACTTCACTTTCCATCTCACCCATAGTATGGTACGCTTTCAACTTGTTGATAGCAGCATCTCTTTCATGGCACCGTATATCCTCTATCATACTATACAGGTCCGAAATGATACGGTCAGCTCGCTGGCGTTTGTACTGTATCTTTAAGAGGTCTGACTCTTCGTTAATGATATTTTCCACTTTGGATATCTCGCTTTTACGTCGTTCAAGATTTTTTTCACTGATACTTCTCAGACTATCAATATTGAACAACCTGACCCCTTCAATATCATCGATGCTCTCGTCAATATCCCTTGGGTTTGCAATATCGATCAGTAAAATATCGTTCTCATGGCCCTGCATCAGACCTTCCATCATCTCCCTGGTGATGACCAGGTGTGGGGCTGCAGTGGCACTTATCACTACATCCGATTCACGGATATATTTCTCGATAAGGTCATATTTGATAGCTTCCCCTTTCAGTTCGCCGGCTAGTGCCTTTGCCCGCTCGAAGGTACGGTTAGCCACATATATGACCTTGATATTCTTGTTAGCCAGTGCCCTTGCCACCAGTGACCCCATTTCTCCGGCCCCGATTATCATCACCGTCTTTCCTTCAAGGCTTCCAAGCACTTCTTCTGCGAGTTCTACTGCCGCAGAACCGATGGACACCGACCCCTTATTAATACCGGTCTCGTTGCGTACCCGCTTGCCCACCTGGATGGACTTGCTAAATACCGTATCCAGCATCTTTCCCGTAGTTCCTGTCTGCTTTGCGAGATTGTAGAGGTCTTTCACCTGTCCCAGTATCTGGTCTTCCCCCACTATCATGGATTCAAGACCTGATGTCAACCGCATAAGATGACGCATGGACTCTTCATGGTCAAGAAAATCCACGATCAGGTTAGGTACCTTCATCATCTTGGCAAAATTGAACAGGACCTTGCTGCCTTTAGGGGAGACCACATATACCTCAACCCTATTGCAGGTCATGAGCACTGCACATTCTTCCACATGTTCGTGGGAATATAATCTTTCCAGTATCTTGTCCACACCGCCGTGCCAAGCATGAAGTTTTTCAATATCTTCCACATTTGCTTTAACATGGGTAATAAGCATGCTTGAAATCTCTGTCATACGAGTCTCCTTTTTTCCCCTGATATTATTATATTAATTTAATTATTTCCATTTGATATATGTTTTAGGGCAATATCCATTGCATTTTCATACGATAGAGTCAGTGCACTCCACACATCTTCATCTTCAAGAATTGCCCACAATATCCTGGACCGGTCCTTTTGTTCCGGAACAGTTGCCTTGAGCCGCCCTCTGATATCTTTTTGCAGTTGTGCCATTGCATCGAACTCCAGCGGTATCACCGTTTCGATCTTTTTTCTTATATATTTGGAGAGAGCAGGACTTGCACCGCCGGTAGATATAGAAATGGTGATAACCCCTCTTTCTATAATGGACGGTACGGCAACGTCATCCAGGCCATCCACAGAATCAACCAAACAGCCCATACGGTGCGCAATTTCTGCTATCCCGTTGTTGAATTCCAGGTCGTTCGTGGTCGGGATGACCATGAATGCACCGTTAATGTAATCCGATATCTCATCATCGGACATGGTACCTGTGGTCTTTATGAGTCTTAATCCCTGTTCACTTAAATCCTTAAGTCGGGGGGTGAAATCGTGACTGATGACAGACGTGGGAGCATATCTGAAAAACAGTGCAGCCTTTCGCTCACCTACCTTGCCACCCCCGAATATGACCACCTTCCGCTTACTCATATCTATCATGAGGGGCAGGAGTTTGAGTTCATCCTCCTGCACGGATCGTTTCTTGGATTCACCTATCAAAGCCTGACACCCGTCTTCTTAAATTCCTTCTCACTGAACAGGATATTATAATCTTCAACACTCGTAGCCTTGGATATCTGTTTTGCGACTTTCCTGCACTCATCCCGGGTGTATGCATGTACCATAGTAAAAAGGTTATAGGGCCAGCCTTCCCGTCTTGGTCTTTCATAGCAGTGTGTAACGTCTGAAAAACCGGCCATGATGGCTCCCACTTCCTCCACCCTATCATCGGGTACATTCCATGTACACATTGCATTTGCCGTGATACCAATGGCCCTGTGGCCTATGGAGGCTCCAAAACGCCTGATAATCCCATCATGGTGAAGTTTTGCTATTGTATCTATTATCTGTTCTTCTGAAAGTCCTAACGTGTTCGCGACTTCCTTGAAGGGTCGGGGAGTTATAGGGATGCCGTCCTGGATGAATTTTAGTAATTGAGTCTCAATTTCGTCCATAAAACCATTTTTCCTGTATTGATGTTTAGCTTTATTGTTACAGTCTTATTTATCTATATATTATCGTATTTACCATAGGTTTATGTATAGTTAATTTTAGATTTATAAAAGATATGGCAGATATTACTCTCATGTTATTCATTGATACCGTAGAGTTCATCAATTATTATGTCATAATTCCCCTGACAGTTGTGACCTTTGCCATGCTGGTATATTTTGTGATATTTATCAGAAAGAACGACCCTGATATAATTAAATCAAAACTTTTCCTTCGATTCGATGAGTTCAGAAGTGCATTTACTTTACTCGCGGTCGCAGCATTCGTCCTGATATTCCATGTGTTGCTCATATATATAGGCAATTTTTTTGACATGACCACAATGGTCAGCATGCTGCTGTTCATGTCCAATATACAGCAAATACTGGGACTGATACTGACAGTCCTGTTACTGTTGTTCGCTTACAGGATGTTCAGGGTAGTGAAATAAACAATACCCTGCCTCAGTCAGGGGTTGCAGGAAAACGTACCACTTCCACACCTGCTGAATTAAAAAAGTTCATTGCTTCTTCATCAGGGTAATGGTTGGAGAAGACTACCCTCTTGATGTTGGAATTAATTATCATCTTAGCACATAATATGCAAGGCTGGTGGGTACAGTACAAGGTGGCGTTCTCAATGCTGATACCATGGAGTGCGGACTGAATGATAGCGTTCTGCTCAGCATGCACTGCCCGGCACAGTTCATGTCTGGTCCCGGATGCGATGTTCTGCTGCTGGCGTATGCACCCGATATCAAGACAATGTTGCAGGTTGCGGGGTGCGCCGTTGTATCCTGTGGAAAGGATACGTTTTTCAAGGACGATCACCGCACCCACCTGATTCCTCAAACAGGTGGAACGTTTTGCCACCACGTGTGCAATTTCCATGAAATATTCATCTAATGTCGGTCTTTGAACCATGTTTTTTACCCATCCATTTTTAATGGTCTGTTTCTAATGGGAGCAAAAGGTAAATATATTGTGATATATGGTTATTCGGACGTGACCATTATTACTGTACCACATATTTTAATAACAAATGTTATAATCATAAACTATAATTAGAAATCCCGGTGCTGCTGATGAAGACTTTTGACATAGATAACTACATTGATTCTTATTTGGGACGCTTCTCGACCAAACAGATGATTGCCATCCCAATGATACTATTCTTAGTTTCATTGTTGATCCTTGGTTTTTCAATCTATACAACCGGGAGTCCTGTGAAGTTGGGTGTGGAATTTACCGGAGGTACAGCGCTCACAGTTGTGTCGGATTCATCCTACGAGGTGGTGCAGCAGGAATTTACTTCACAGTTCCCTGAGACTCCACCCATCAGTGGCAGGGATGCCGGCGGAGGGCGTGTGAAGCTACAGTTCGGTCCTATGAGCGCAGCCCAGCAGACACAATTGAACGATTATATCTCAGCGAATTACGGAAACGATGTTTTCTTAAAACAGATGAGTGCGGTATATGGTGAGAACCTGCAGCGCAGCGCAGTCAAAGCCGTGATCTATGCTTTTTTAGGGATGGCCGTAATAGTGTTCTTCATATTCAAATCTGTCGTCCCATCAGCAGCAGTGGTACTATCTGCCGCTTCTGATATCATAATCGCTGCTACCCTTATGGACCTGTTCGGTATAGCCTTATCCCTGGGCACGGTGGCAGCCCTGCTCATGCTGATAGGTTATTCGGTGGATAGCGACATCCTGCTTACAACCAGGCTTCTTAAGCGCAGGGGAAACACTGATGAAAAGATACGTGCAGCCATGAAGACCGGGCTTACCATGACTTCTACGACAATGGCTGCTTTCGTTGTCCTCTTTGTGGTCAGTACCTTTGCTGGTCTCGTCTCGTCCTTCTCAAGGATAGACATCATAAGTGATATTTCCGCGGTCCTGTTGTTCGGGCTGGTCACAGACCTGATGAATACCTGGATGTTGAATACCGGTATTCTCAAATGGCATCTCGCTCGTGGCATCCCTGCCAAAACAGGCAAAAGGGGGCGAAAAAGGTGAACAGCGAAGACGTGGAGAAAGGAATAAGCAGTGACCCCAGGGTCATGTTATTGATGGGCGCATTATTCATTTCACTAATCTTAATATTATTACCGGCAGTATTCCCTGAATTTGGGGTTGGTGGGCTTAAGTATGGCCTTGACCTGGATGGGGGTTCATGGCTGGAACTGAAACCTGAAGGTGCCCTGGTGCAGGTAGATGCTGATATGGGACACATCATCGCACAGGAATACAGTACATTCCTCAACAGTACGGTGACAATCACCCAGCAGACACCAACTTCAGTATCCTTTGAAACCAGCATACCTGTCACTGCCAAGATAATAGAATCTCTCGGATACGGACAGGCTGCGGTATCCTCAAGAGGTGAGGTGTACACAGTGGTACTCCAGATCCAAAATACCACTGCGATCATTAACTATCTCGAAAACCAGTACAAGACAGAAGTAGCTCTTTTTGATGACCGGGAAGGGAGATGGTATGAGATAAGGAAGAAGACATCTCCCGATGAACTTGCGGCCATTATGCAGCAAGTCGGCGGTTCTGTGGTAGCGTATCAGGACGGGGTATCAACCGTTACCCTTACCGAGACCAAGGAGATACTTGAAGATAAATTGAACCTGTTCGGATTGAGCGATGTAAAACCTGTCATTGTGGGCAGGGAGTACATCCTTATTGACCTGGCAGGAATTGATATTGAAACGGCGCTGGACCTGGCCGGCACGCCAGGTAAGTTCGAAATAAGGGTACAGACCGAAAATAACGAGAGCTTGCATGCCCTATATGGTGAGGACATCCAGACAGTGGGATTCCATAGAATGGAGAACGGTGTCTGGGGAGTGCCCTTCACCCTGACGCAAAAAGGAGCTGAGGCGCTAAGACAGGCGGTAATTGAGACCAATGCCGTCAGTGACCCGGACAACCACGAAATTACCATGTACCTTGATAACAAGGTAATATATAGCGCACCCTTATCGTATTCACTGGCACAGAGCATGAGAGTAGTGCCGATACAGGATGTTGTGGCGTCATTCGGAACCGATACCGGCAGTAAGGAGAATGCCAGGCAACTGGAATCCCATTTGAAGGCCGGGGCACTTCCTGTGAATGTGGAGGTCATAGGCTCGGGACAGGTACCGGCATCTCTTGGCAGCCAGTTCAAGGAACTCACTGCCATAGCGGGCCTGCTGGCCATTATCACGGTATCCTTTATGGTCTTTTTACGGTATCGCAGAAAGGAGATCATGCTGCCGATGATAATTACCTCGCTCAGTGAAGTAGTGATGATATTGGGCTTTGCATCGGCAGTGAAATGGCAGCTTGACCTGCCCGCTATAACAGGTATCATTGCGGTCATAGGTACTGGAATAGACCATCTGGTGGTCATCACTGATGAAGTGCTGTATGAGGGCAAACTGCCGCCCACCAAGGTATACAATACCAGGATAACCAGGGCGTTCGGCATTATTTTTGCGGCGGCTTCCACTACCATTATAGCCATGATATGGCTGGTCTGGATGGGATTCGGCGCACTGAAAGGATTTGCTTTGACCACCATCATAGGTGTGTTGATAGGTGTGCTTATAGCCAGGCCTGCCTATGCCAGGATAATTAAAGAAATGCTAAAGGAAGACCAGGATTGAGCATGAGCCGACCCTTAAACGATGTGGTAATAGTCAGGTACGGCGAGATCGCCTTGAAGAGCCGGAATGTGAGGGACCGCTATGAAAAGATCCTGATGTCCAATATACATTCCATGCTGGATGCCATGGACACTTCATACGACAGGGTATCAAGGGAATGGGGGCGCATTTATGTCCATACTGCTGACCCTGAGGCCGCCCGTGCTGCTGCAAGAGTATTCGGTGTAGTATCGGTGAGCTCGGCCGTGATATGTGAGCCCACCCTGGAATCCGTTTCATCAGTTGCTGCCGATGTGGGTCAGGAGATCATCGGTGAGGGACAGTCATTTGGTATCAGACCCAGACGCGCAGGGAATCATGATTTTTCCAGCCGTGATATCGGGATTGCCTGTGGAGATGCGGTCTGGCAGAGGATAGAGCATCAAGGTCCGAGCGTGGATCTGACCAATCCTGATGTGGAGATTTTTGTGGAGGTCAGGCAGAACCATGCTTTTGTATATACCGATGTGATCAACGGAGTGGGCGGACTGCCCCTTGGCACCCAGGGTAAGATGGTTGCCCTTGTTTCAGGAGGTATCGACTCGCCAGTTGCAGCATGGCTCATGATGAAACGGGGGTGTGAAATAATTCCCGTCTATGTCAATAATGACCCCTTCTCAGATGAGACCACCCGGCAGAGGGCATTGGAATGTATCAGGGTGCTGCAGACATGGGCCCCCTCTCATCCTTTCAAGGTCTATGAAGTACCCGGCGGGGAAAGCCAGATATCGTTCTTATCAGACTGCCAGCGCCGATATACCTGCGTACTCTGCCGCCGGATGATGTACCGTATCGCTGCTGGTATAATGGAAAAAGAACATGCCCACGGTGTTATCACCGGTGCATCACTGGGTCAGGTTGCCAGCCAGACCTCACAGAACATGCTCGCAGAAACCTGCGGCATTCATGTCCCCATCTACCATCCCGTGATCGCTCTTGACAAGACAGAGATCGTAGACATTGCACGTAATATCGGTAGCTATGATGCATCCACCCGGCCTGCAACGTGCTGTACCGCAGTACCAGAAAAGCCTGCTACAGCTGCCAGGTGCAGCGATGTGTGCGGTGAAGAAGAAAAGATCGATGTGGACGAACTGCTCCAGATGGCCCTATCTGGTTTGAAAATAGTCGATCCCTTGGAGTATCATTGATTCAATGGCCGTTAATGGTCTCTATCTTGAACATCACATCCATTCCTTTCAGGGTCACCTGGATGCGGTCGCCAAAATTGAGTATCTCGTCCACGTCAGTGTTCGAGTCCCATTCATACACATAATCATAGGCTCCCTGGATTGGCTTAAATCCCAAAGACATCAATCTCTGGTTGACCTCAGATGGCCTGCAGCCTTCGCTATTGAACCAGACTATCAGGTATGACTTCATAATTATCAACTTCAAGATAGGTTTTTCCACTATTAGGCTTTTTGGTAGTACATTAAGTATAACTTTATGTAGTCAAGTTAATCCGACCGCAGGGAGGATTTTCTTGTT
>JAMJFQ010000106.1 GCA_023544605.1 ANME-2 cluster archaeon
TCAGCGTCTTGAAAATAACTGGAAAATGGGACTGTGTCGAGCTAAACAAATACCAATATTCATATATACCTGGCAGGTCTGACACACATCCATGGCACAACTCGGAGTTGCTTTTGTCAGGGGGCTGAACATGTTCGGCCGAAACCGCATCACAGTGGAAGAAATGCGAAACCTGTTGATAGATATCGAAGATGACAGCCTGCATATCATAGACCTGTACAAGCCAGACAATATCATCTTCCAGAAGACGGGTATCCACTATGCCCAAGTGGGACTGCGCATACAGGCAGTACTCCAGGACCTGTTCGGCAAAGAGGTCATGGTGACCACCCGGTCGATCAATACCATAAACGGCCTGATGAAAAGGATATATGAAAAAGATTATCAGAATTTATAATCTATCCCGAACTCGGGCAGCCGTTCCTTTGCAGCCTCACGCTTCTCCTGGTGGTGCCTCAGGAACTCTTCCATAAGCCCTGCTGCCCGCTTCTTGCAGGTACCGCACATCAACTCCCCGCTCAGGCACTGCTGTTTAACCTCCAGCACCTCATTATCGTCCTCTACCAGATGGTAGAGCATCAGTTCATACACCGTGCACTCATCAGGCACGCCGCCGTGCTCCTTTTGCTCCTCAAGCGTCACCCGGCCGCCCGTCTTGGCACGCATTACCTTCCTGGCAGCCTCTTTTGGCTCTTCGGTCAGGGAGATGATACTCTCCGGTATACTGCTGCTCATCTTGCCCCCCTGCAGCCCGGTCATGAACTTATGGTATGTGGAGGCCGGGGACATGAAAGCATAACCACCAACAAGCAGTTCTACATCCCTGACCGCCTCCTGCACATGCAATAGATCGCCTTTCACATCGATATGTCCCTCGAACATCTTGATATCATTTGTGTTAAAATCCACTGTAAGCCGTTTTGCCAGGGTTTTGAATGCTTTCTCTGGTGCCGATTTAGAATATATCTTGACCACGCCGTCGGTTTGGAACACATGGAACAGGTTCATCTTATCGGCCAACCCCCTGGTCAGCCTGATATGGGGGTCCTGGTCAGCTCCAACAGGTATGACGACGGGCCGCGGTCCTCCGAACTCCTGAAGTTGCGGGTGCAGGATATCAGCACTCTGCATGGTAGCAGATACCATATGTGCGATATTGGTCTCACCATTGAACCCGTATATGGCACTCATCTCTGAGAAGTTCGCCTTCACACCCAGTTCAAAGGCCAGGTCACGGACTTCCGGGCTGGTGGACTGTGAATAGATGCGCCCGCCTTCGGGCTCGAACCCCAGGGCGATGAGGCTTAAGATATACTCCTCCACCCCGATTCGCCTGCAATCCTCCCACGAGATACCGCGCACGCTGTGTGCCTCCATGTCAGCTACGGCCATGTACACGGTCCCGCCCTGCTGCTGGTGCCAGATGATCTCCTCCATCACCATCTTATGGCCCAGGTGGACGCGGCCCGAAGGCATGAATCCGCTCATGGCACCAAATGGTTTGCCGGAATTCATTGCATCCACAATAGAATCGTAACTGCGGTGCCCGAAGATGATACCTCGGCGCATGAAGCGGTGGGGATGGTTGATACGGGGCAGCAGGTCGTTGAATGGGAAAATACCAAAATCGTCGAATAGTTTCTGGTAGTCGTCAATGGATGTGGATTCCCAGGGATTGATTTCGTTCATGTCAGGAGTGAATTAATAGTCGGTTGATAGATAATTGTTTCTGTTAGCTACACTCAAAATCATATTGAATATTACTCAATGAAGTTACTCATTTTCAAGATATTGTAAAATTTCTTTTTCAAACGATAACACATCATTCAAATCATTTTTGATAATCTCTAATACACGCAAATTATCAATATTTCCATATCTATGCAAAAGCAGATTTCTGAAACCTGCCATATCTTCAAGTCTTAATGACAGGTCTTTATCCAGCACACTTCTCTGGCCAAGCACGTGGAAGATCTCCCTATACTCTTCCATCCGTCCAAACATTTTGGCCGCAACAATATGGGTTGAGATATCTATACATGCTTCAATAATTTCTAATAATGAATATTTTGCAGATTGGATATTCTTATAATTATTAAGGAATTCATCTGCATCCATTTCTCCGAATTCTTTAAGAAACTCCATATCCCTCTCGATAATATCAAATTTAGCGGATATCATTTCTTTATCTATCATTGCAGTACCCTCAATTTACGCATCCTATCATACTCTTGAAAAATAGGTTTGAAATCGAGATACCTGCTTATCACAGATGTTTCAAACTCAATCCTTTTCTTTTCATCCCTGCTAAACAGCAGTCTGCCTTTCAAAACCTGATGAAGAAACCTCAATGTTCCATTGTTAAGTATTCTGACATCTATGTTCCGTGTCGTCTTACAAGCATCTTTTAATTCTCTTGCAATCTGTATTGGATACATCCCACTACCCGACCAGTCATCTGAAAGTAAGATTCCAATATCTATATCACTATTGTTTCTGGCATAACCTCTGGCATGGGAACCGAATAAATATGCTGCTACAATTTCTTCATGTTGTGAAAGGATATCTTCCAGAACATTTGCACCAATCGCGGTCATTTTCTCACACCTGGAATAATTATTTGTTCTGGAAACGTAAAAACATGTCGTAAACACTCTTATGATTTGAATTTACCGGATGTACCCCGATTAACTGTACATATCGTAATGGTCTTCTGGTTTAGCAGCCTGCTTCCTGAGGCTTTTTAGATACTTTTCCACCCCTTCTGCTTCCTGATACAACGGCTGCATGTCGATCTTAATAGTAGGTATCATCCTGTGAATTATCTCAACAACATGTGCGGCAGTCCTTGCATCTGAAGTTTCAGGTCCCCGCAGTGCAATGGGTACTATCACATTTATGTTGCGTATCTTTCCTTCATTGAGCAGCACACCTGAGATACCTGCGATCATACTGTGGATCAACGGATTTATATCCATTTGTTTCAATTCTTCTCTGGCAGCATCTGTGCTTCCGATACCGAACAGTTCAAAACCTTCTTTCTCGATGATATTGGTCTCGGGAGAAATTATCCGGCTGCACCCTGTATCCTCAGTAAAAGAGAGCACCTTCCTGGCAATGTCCCTGGCCATTTCAGGAAGTGGTGTGAACTCTGACATGAACACTACCAATTTTGCCTCTTCACTGGCATATATCCTGGCAGGGAATTTTGGTTTTGAATCATAGACCATTGCAATGGGCGGGAACTCATCAGCATCAAGACCACATATCTGGTCCAGATTCAGGGCATTTATCAGATAACTGGCCACGATAGAGTTCATTAGCCCACCTGAAGGGAATCCGTTGATGAGCGTGGCACCTTTCAGGTCCATGTCCTTGTACTTATGCATGGTTATTTCCATTTTTTTCACCTTTTTTTATATTATTACATCAACATATTCTGTTCAAGCATTTAAATGTATCAAAATAATGGTCGAATGTTACACTATATTTCTCGATATTTCTTTACAATTGCACAGCCGCCATACCCTTCTCTACCGCTTCCCGTATAATATACCCGGCCTTATGCAGTATGGTATCACCCAGTTCGGCATCCCTGTCCATGCTACCCGTACACGGGTAAGCATGATGGGCTTCTGATACCGTCTCCTTATAATCTGCCACATCCGACCACTTCAACTTCTTTGCTACGAACCACGTACAACCGCAGGGAGCATCCCGTAACACTTCCACCCTTGTCATAATCTTGCCATTCCGGCTTCGTTCTATCCTCAACTCGGGCCTGCCAAAACCCATCCTCACAATCTCATCTATCACAGGCTTACCCGTCATCTCAAGCGAGCAGAAAGGTTTGGGGAATTCGCACTCCACACCCATGGATTCCAGCGTCTCTTTCAACTGCTTCTGCAATCCCAACGGTGCCCAGCCCGGCTCTTCTACCGGGATGATAACCGCCTTTGCGCCAGTTGATTCCACCAGTATAGGCAGGGCCGCCAGCAGGTCAGGGTGAATACCCATGGCCAATATCAGGTCGCAGACCCCCATCTCTGGTAGGAAATCCTCTGGTTCCTCTATGAATTCGGGCAGTTCTGTAGGCAGTTCATGTATCTCATACACCATATCTCCGAACGAGGTACGTCCCCCCCTGCATTTATCACACAGGTCGCCGCACGAAATGCAAAAATTGCTCGGGTTCACCAGATTGCTTACCACTTTACCGCCGAACTCACCCGTATACAGGATGCTGATTCGCATCTCAGACCTCTGCCTTGATGATCGCTATATACTCCGGGTCAATTATCCAGTTGGCCCAGACTTTCTCTTCGATGACCTCATTATCCCGGTACGGTATGTTGATCCACATGGCTTCCCTATCGTCAAATAACAGATGAATAGCTATGAACCTGTTGCCATGAACATCTTTTAGGAAATCTTCCTTTGACTGGGCAGTGGGTGTGGCCATAGGGAAGTTCTTGCACCGGGCTTCAAAATTCGGACGT
>JAMJFQ010000006.1 GCA_023544605.1 ANME-2 cluster archaeon
CCCGACAGGGGGGATTTGGTCAGAAACAATGGGTTCAGTGGGTTCAGTGGGTTCAAACGTTCCCACTTCCTCCTCCGGCACCGGACCATCTTTTGCAGGAACAGGGGATGCCACATTCTTGACATCATCGGATTCGGGTTCTGGTTCGGGTGTGGGTGTGGGTGTGGGTGTGGGTGCATCATCATCAGGGGTGGATGAATGCGTTTCTTCACCCGTAATTTGTGTGTCAATATCTTCATTGGGGGCAGTCACTTTTTCTTCTGGTGGTAGTGGGTCAACATCAAGCTTCTTCTCTTCATCATTTCCCAGTACCTGACCTATACTGGCATCTTTATACAGTATGATAGCACTTAGCACCTGTTGATAGACCTCCTGCTCCTGAGAAGTCATGTTTTCAACATCATGGCTGACATTTTCACGAGTTCTTGAAAATGCCCTTGCTGAGGCCATCTTAATGATCTTAAGGGTGCGTTTTTTGAATATCTTGTCAATGGTGGATAGAGCGTTCTTTATCTCGTACTGAATAAGTATGGCCTGTTCCGAATGCCGTCTGGATATTTTTAGATCCGCATTTTCCAGTTCTTTGACATACTCATTCACTTTTATATAGAAATCAGGGGCAATCCTTGAGAGCGCGGTCTTCTTCTCCTCATCCAGTATGTGGGTAAGGTCCTCGTATTTCACAAAGCACCTCCTGCATATTCGGCGCCGCCCCTACACATTAAATAGATAGCTGCATACTCAGGCAGTACATTTGTACCTTCATCCAATTCAAATTGCTCATCCATCATCTCAACTGTAGTGGGCTTGGGTACATTTATCTTTATCTCATTATCCCCGAACACTACTGCATCCACCAGAGGTTCGAACTGGTGTAATTCATCCACAGTTAGCGATACGACCTTCATGCCTGATTTGCCGTGCAGGGATGAGGCAGCTCTGATAAGGCGCTTTATATCTGCAGTCACCGGTTCGTCTATATATGCCCGGAGGTTTGCGACCGCCCGGTGTAGGGCATCGTCCCAGAATTCTGCAGGAATGGAACTCAATGCATCAAATTTACCTTTCATGAGCAGTTCCAAATTGGCTGGATTGTTGATAGTATCAATGATCTTAATAGCTTTTTTCTTTCCGACGTTCTTAAATTCTGTCAGCTTTTTTTCGGCATTCTCATCCCTGGTCAGGTCCTGAAGATAACGTATCAATTCACGGTTCACCAATCTGCCCCATCCACCCTGGGATTGGGGAGGGAATTCCAGTGTCTTTGATTTCTTATCGTCCCCCACAACGGTTTTTTTCCTGAAAAGATGCTCGATATCCAATCCGGTACCACTTAAATAATCCACGATCTCCCGACGCTGGGCACTGTCCAGTGTCAATACCCGGGGGTCATATACATGTACATGATACCCCCGCCCACCTGAAAAGGCGATATGCAGGTTTTCTTCCTCAAATCCGAAATCATCCAGTAAGAATCCAATAAGTTTAATGATCTCTTTTTTCGCACAATCAAGCATCTTTTTGAATGAATCAGTTACTACAGGTAAGTGGTCGGCATCGATATCAAATATCAGGTCTGCACCCAGCCATGATTTTTCCTTCATCGATGGGGCGGCAGGATGCTGGTAGTATGCTGCGGAATGATAGACATGGGCCGGTACCATTGAAGTGATATATTCCTGCATCTCAGCGGTGCTGCCAAAACCCTTGTGCCTGCGCATACCCGAAGCAGGGGCGAACATCAAGAACCCCCACTCCCGCTGCTCAAGACCGGGCGGGGACAGGGGCGGATCCTTGCGGTAATGTTCCTGGAACTTGGTTCTAATGAACTGGGCTGTGCTGGAATTCATTCTGGAATTGACTTGTAACTGATTGTATGTAAAATTTGGTTTACGTGGGTGAGCATGGGCAGTATATATAATATATAGTTAATTAATAAAATATATTGATTATATACTTGACACAATACCAAAATCCAGTTATACAGCGAATATATCAGATGCAAATGCGACTACAAATCAGTGTGAATCTGTGAAATCTGTGTCTATTTATTTTTCAGACACAGATTTCACTGATTAACACAGATTTTACCCTAAGTCGGTGTCAACAAAATAACTGATTTTTGGTACAGTGCCATATACTTATAGGGTTTATATAACAGAATATCAACATATCCATCGGATTGAGCATGATTATCAGGACCACGGATTTTAATCTCCACTATACACTGGACTGCGGACAGGTATTCAGGTGGCAGCACAGCGAAGAGTGGTGGGTGGGTGTGGTCGCAGGCCATATTGTACGTGCTCAGCAGGTTGACAGCGGCCTGGAAGTGCAGACCGGTCTTGGCAGGGACAGGATATTGAAGTATTTCAGGCTTGATGATGATATGGAACGGATTTATAGCAGCATCAACAGGGATGCCGTGATGGACGGGCTTATCCAACAATACAGGGGAATGCACCTGATAAGACAACAACCCTGGGAATGCCTCGTCTCGTATATGGCCTCAAGCTGTAAGTCCATACCCAATATCAAGGATTCGATCTCCAACCTGTGCAGGCAATATGGCGATGACCTGGGCGGATATTTTTCATTTCCTTCAGCCCAAACCCTGGCACAGACAACCGAAAACCAGTTGAGGCAGACCAAACTTGGCTTCAGGGCCGGGAACATACTGGAAGTGGCAAAGCTCGTGGACAGGGGCGAACTTGACCTTGAACTGCCATTTGAATTGGAGTATAACAAGGCCAGGGAGTTGTTGATGGGAATTCGGGGTATCGGGCCCAAGATTGCGGACTGCGTACTCCTGTTCGCCTATGATAAACTGGAGGCATTTCCCGCAGACACCCATATCCTCTCTGTGATGCAGGAACATTATGGGCAGTATCTGGATGGTCCTGCGACCCGGTTGAACGATATGATAGGCCAGTTTGCACGCAGTTACTTCGGTGACTATGCCGGATATGCCCAGCAGTACCTGTACTATTCCAGGATATCTGCCGGGAGCGACCTGCCCCTGTGTTGAGGGGGGACCGGGTAAAAGTTATCTTGTTATTGATATTAGAGGGTAGTATGCGAGAAAATAAGACATTACGTATCGGGCACCTCTCCACGTTCTACCATACATCCTTCATACTCATGGGGACCAGATGGCTTGAAGAAATACCGGGACTTACCGTGGAATGGAAGATGTTCGGCGGTGGTCCTGCGATCGTGGAAGCCCTGTCAAAAAACGAAGTGGATATAGGATACATCGGGCTGCCCCCCGTAATAATAGGTATTGACCGGGGGGTACCTATAATATGTGTCGGCGGAGGTCATGTTGAGGGGACGGTGATGATAGGTGGCCCTGATAGCCGGACGCTTGATGAGTTGGGGGGTAATATTGAAGCTGTTCTTGAGCAATTCAAGGGCGGAACTATTGGCTGTCCGCCATCCGGTTCCATCCATGATGTGATCATCAGGGACCTGATAGCAAAACACCATCAGGCCGGGTCCATTGAGGTGAAGAACTACCCCTGGGCCGATTTCATTCCTGATGCCCTGGCAGATGGTGAGGTGGCCGCCGCTATTGGCACACCGCCGCTGTCCGTGGCTGCAGGGCGGGCCTGTGGTGCAAAGGTGGTGGTCCCGCCGTCAGCCCTCTGGCCATGGAACCCCAGTTACGGTATTATTGTGTCCCGGGACTTGCTTACAGGGCTGGCCGGTCTGGTTGAGGATTTCCTGCGGCTGCATGAGGATGCTTCGAACCTGATACGGGATGAGCCTGGGAGAGCGGCCCGTTTGGTGGCTGAAATGATTGAGGTGGTGGATGAGGATTTTATCAGGGAGGTTTACCCGATATCTCCCCGGTACTGTGCTGCGCTTCCCAGGGAGTATATTGAGTCTACTATGGCGTTTGTGCCGGTGCTGAAGGGATTGGGTTATATTGAACGTGAACTGGAAGAGGCTGATATTTTCGATACATCATTGATAGAGACAATCCATGATGGTGAAAATCATTATTTTTTGTGAGCTTTTAGTTGTGTAGTGAGCTTAATAAGTTTATGAGAGGTAATCGTCCATATTTATCACATATATTTATGTACAATTAATAGAACATAATATATGTGCCTATTCTCATGATTGCAGGTAACTGCAGCCTGTGAGAAGGGTAGAATGCCTTGAATGTGATACTCGTCATGGTAATTGCTGCTGATGCACGGGTAGAAATGAGAAATATAAGAGGTGAAATGGAATGGCTGAGAAAGTTTCTAAAGCAGAAACTGACAGATTGAAGAAATTCAATGAACAGCTTCGAGCAAGAAAAGCTCCATTGCCTAAAAAGTAAGTAAATAATCCAATGGTAAATTGGATTTCAATGGGGTTAAAAATTCTGTGGATCTTTTGAGAGTTCTGCAAAACCGTTGTCATAATAGCTTAGGCTATGATGTGGTTAACAGGCTCTCTATTTTTTATCTTTTTTGTCTGTTTATAATCCGGGATTTATGGGTATAACAAAATCTTGACTAAATCTTTCTATTCATAAAAAATACGTATTTGGACAATCCAACAACATACCATGCACCTTGGTCGGCCACCAAATCGGCACTTATATATACTATAAAATTGTGTTGGTGTGTCACACACTAACACGATAAGGTGAAAACATGTCAGAAATTGGAAAAAGCATACGCATTGAACGGATAATGGACAGGCAGAGCAGGAACATGGTGATCATCCCGATGGACCACGGCATATCAGTAGGCCCGGTCACAGGGTTGGTTGACCTGCCAAAGATGGTCAACAAAGTAGCTGACGGCGGGGCCAATGCGGTCCTGCTCCAGAAAGGCATGTCCAAACATGGGCACCGAGGATACGGCACCGATGTGGGGCTTATCATCCATATGAGCGCATCCACTGCCCTGGGTCCTGACCCCAATGATAAGGTCCTGGTCTGTTCTGTGGAAGAAGCAATAAAACTGGGTGCCGATGCAGTTAGCATACATGTCAATATAGGCAGCGAAACCGAAAGCGACCAGTTAGAACAAATGGGCATGGTATCCGAAAATTGCGACTTCTGGGGTATGCCCTTACTGGCCATGATGTACCCGAGGGGCAAGAACATATCCAACTCAAATGACCCTGAACTCGTGGCACATGCAGCCCGGGCCGGAGCAGAACTGGGTGCCGACGTCGTTAAGACCAACTACACCGGTGACCCTGACACCTTCAAGGACGTAGTACGGGGCTGTCCCGTGCCCGTGGTCATGGCAGGCGGTCCAAAGACCGAGACCGATGCAGAATTCCTGGAAATGATACGGGGCTGCATTGATGCAGGCGGCCGGGGCGTAGCCATAGGGAGAAATGTATTTCAACATCCCGACCCAACAAAGATGACCAGGGCTATAACAAAGATCGTGCATAAGAATGCCAGTGTTGAGGATGCCCTGGAGGAACTGAAGTGAGTAAGAAGAGTTTTTGGATAAAAGCAGATTCCGGGAACTGGGATGAGCGCAAACTCAGGATCACTACGGGTCTTGAGTCGGGAGCTGATTTCGTCCTCGTTAACGAAGATGATACGGCCAAGGTGCGGGAGTTGGGTACCATCAATGTAGCAGCCTTTGTCAGAGAGGGCAGCAGCGATGCTGACATCTTTGTGGTGGGCAAGCACAGTGAAGGTGACGGCACAAATCCACTTCCCAGTGATTTTTCGGGCAGCAGGGATATCAACCTGGCTCTCCAGTTAAAGGACAAGGGCCTCAAGACAGCCGGGTACGTAATAATACAGAACAAACAGTATGAAGAGTTCGCTGCCGAGTTAGGCAAGGTTTGTGATTATATCATAGTGGTGGGTACAGACTGGAAGGTCATTCCCCTTGAGAATCTCATTGCCGGTCTACAGGAAATGGATGTAGAGATCATTGCAGGGGTCAAGAATGCCGAGGAGACCAGGCTTACCCTTGAGACCATGGAGCATGGGTCGGATGGTGTGCTGCTGGATACTGATGATCCATCAGAGATCAAGAAGTCAGTACGTGCTGTGGAACAAACAGGACTTGAGGCCACACAGTTGAACACAGCCACCATCACAAAGGTCAAGCCAGTAGGTATGGGGGATAGGGTATGTGTGGATACCTGCTCCCTGATGAGCCTTGGTGAGGGCATGCTGGTGGGCAGCCAGTCCAACGGCCTGTTCCTGGTGCATTCTGAATCAGAGGACAGCCCCTATGTAGCAGCGAGGCCATTTCGGGTGAACGCGGGTGCGGTCCATGCCTATGTCAAGGTGGGTGACAAGACCCAGTACCTCTCTGAACTGGGTGCCGGTGATGAAGTGCTTGTCGTGGATGCCACAGGACAGCAACGGCCTGCCATCGTCGGACGGGTCAAGATAGAAAAACGACCCATGATACTGGTAGAGGCCAGTGTGGGAGATGTGGTGATCAAGACCATACTCCAAAACGCCGAAACCATCAAACTGGTAGGCAAGGACGGTAAACCCATATCTGTAGCCGTCTTGAAAGAAGGGGATGAAGTGCTGGTATATTATGAGGACACTGCCAGGCATTTCGGAATGAAGATCGATGAGACCATTATCGAGAAATAAGACTGTGAAAAGACATGGTGCAAATTGGACAGGTTGACCTGGAAAAGGGGCCGGGTATCGTAGCTGTCATTGGCAGCGATGCTCTTGATACGGCAAAGCGGGCCAGGGTACTGGGTGCCAATATCCTGGAGGTCAGGCTGGACCTGCTGGGAATCAGGGATACGAACGAAGCGATAGCTCTGCTGAAAGACGTAAAAGAGCAGGTAGGTCTACCGATCATAGGCACCAACCGCAGCACAAGGGAAGGCGGGCAGTGGAGCGGTAGTGAAGCCGACAGGATAGAGCTGCTCATCTCGATGATAGAACGTGCAGATGCAGTGGATGTAGAGCTCTGTGCACCAATGTGCAGTAACGTAGCAGATGCAGTAACATCTGCCGGTAAGACCCTTATCATCTCATCCCATGATTTTACCACTACGCCCTCCTCCGATGCCATGCTCTCAATTCTGGTACGATCAAGGGATGCGGGGGCAGACATTGCCAAAATGGCAGTAACCCCGGGCAGTATTGACGATACATTGCGCCTGCTGGAAGTGACAACCCGGGTCGATTTTCCTGTATGCACTATTGCAATGGGACGGTTGGGAGCGCATACCAGGGTGGTGGCACCACTCTATGGTTCGGTACTGACATACGGTGCAGTGGACCGGGCCGTGGCACCGGGACAACTGAAAATAGACGAATTGAAACACATGCTGGAGTTACTCTCATGAAGACCATATATGCGGTGTTCGGCGACCCTGTGGGGCACAGCCTTTCCCCGGTCATGCACAACGCTGCCTTTGAGGCACTGGGTATGGATTGTGAATACCACACGTTCAGGGTCACAAAAGATGACCTGAAAGCGGCCATTCATGGTGCAAAGGCCATGGGTTTTGGTGGATTGAACCTGACCATACCCCTGAAAGAGATAGCCCTCAGGCTGGTGGAACCTGACCCTATTGCAAAGGCTATTGGTGCGGTGAACACTATCGAGTTCTCTAAGGGCTCCATAATCGGCCATAATACTGACGGCATAGGGGCGGTACATGCTCTGCGCTCATCCGGGGTGGTCATCCGCGACAGTAATGTGCTCGTGCTGGGTGCAGGCGGAGCGGCCCGGGCCGTTGTCTACCAGCTGGTACAGGACGGGGCAAGAGTTACCATCGCCAACCGGACCATAGAGCGGGCTGAGAAACTGGCAGATAATGTCAGTTCTTTAGGGACCGCCCGGGGTACGGGTCTGGAAGACCTTCCCGGCCTGGTGGAACAGTCCCATATCATCATCAATACAACCTCGGTGGGAATGCACCCTGACACTGGCCAGACCCTCATCACCTCAGATATGATGCACTCAGGGCAGGTCATATTCGACCTGGTGTACAATCCGCTCCAGACCAGGCTGCTGGAAGAGGCTAAAAAAGCCGGGGCCATCACCATCGACGGCGTCAAAATGCTTGTGCATCAAGGCGCCAGGAGTTTCAGGATATGGACAGGCGTGGAACCGCCCCCTAACGTGATGGAGCGATCTGTCAAGGACGTGCTGGAAAAACAGTAGAGGCAGTGCAATGAAGATACTCATAATAGGCGGCACCGGCGAGACCGGGCAGTGGTTCACAAAGTTCTATAAAAAGCACGGTTGGGATGTAACTGTCTGGGGTGCCAATGCCAGGCATGATATTGCCGAATCCCTGGGAGTGCCCTTTGCTGATGATCTTAATAGCGAGATCGTCCACTCTGACGTGGTCATGATATCGGTCCCTATCGACATCACCGAACAGGTGATATCCGATATTGCCCCAAAAATGAAAGCCGGAAGCTTATTAATGGATATCACATCCATCAAGGCCGTACCGGTAAATGCTATGCTGCAATACGCACCCCCTGGCGTGGAAGTGCTGGGTACACATCCCATGTTCGGCCCCACCATTGTTGACCTGCAGGGCCAGATCGTGATCCTGGTGCCGGTTGAGGGACGAAGTGAACACTGGCTGCCCGTTATCCGCTCATTGTACGAGGGACAGGGTGCCCATATCGAAGTGACCTCCGCACAGGAACATGACCGCATGATGGCCGTGGTGCAGGGTCTTACCCATTTTGCCTACATATCCATAGGCAGCGCAATGGCAGAACTGGACTTTGACGTGGCCCGCTCGCGCCGTTTCATGAGCCCGGTATATGAGATAATGGTTGATTTCGCAGGCAGGATACTGGCTCAGAACCCGTACCTCTATGCCATGATACAGATGAACCCCGAGGTCAAGGTCGTGCATGAGGTGTTCATGAAGGTCTGCAGGGAAATGTCAGACCAGATAAAAAGGGGTGATATCCAGGCCTTTGTAGATACCATGAAGCATTCAGCAGTCCATTTTGGTGATACACAGGCCGCACTGGGACGCTCAGACAAACTTATCAATGCCAAGATAGCTGAGTTCCAGGAACTGATACATTCCATCGGGTCAGAGCGGGGACTGCGACACCAGTATTCTGGTGTTACCCATGTAGGCACTGTCAAGAAGGTGACACCACTGACCGTGACCATCGAGCGCAGCGGCAGGGAGATCGAACTGAAGATAGAGAACACGCGCCTGCTGCACAGGGACGAACTTGCCGAGTGGAAAAAGCAAAACCTGAAGCACAATTCCAGGGATGTTTCGGTTATCATACCCCACGGTGCCAGTCCGGAGGTCATCAGGGACCTTGTCTCGCAATTGGATGGCGTGGTATCGGACGAGATCATCGATATCTATGATGGGCTTGATAGTGACAGTATCAGTGTGACCTTCAGGGTCACCCTCATGGGAGATCTGGATGTCGGTGAATTGCATAGAGGAGTGAATAACCTACTCACAGGTATTGGGTGTACCTTGAGATGATGTTGTTGAGCAAAAAAAGAGTGTAAATATTCAGAATATCTTTTCCAGGTCCTCAAGACCCAGTTCAACCTTAAAATCCTTGAGCCGGTTCCGTATACCTTATGTAAGTAAATTGTGAGTGAAGTGGACAAATCGTAAAGTATTATGCCTGACTCTATTGAATATGATATGATGATACTATGAAGCTAACACAGATCACTAAATTCCTTGAAAACATTGCCCCACCCGAGCTGGCAGATGAATCTGATATCGGCAGGATAGGGCTGGTACTGGACCGGGACAATGAGGTGAACAAGATCGCCACTGCCCTGGATGTGAACGAACAGGTGCTGCTGGAGGCGGCCCGGGCAGGCGCAGACCTGCTGGTGGCACACCACACCCCCCTTTATGAACCCGTGAACCAGCTCTCGAAAACCCTGGCCGACACCCTGAAGATCGCACTGGACAATGAGATATCCATCTATGTGATGCATACCAACTACGACCGGGCACAGGGCGGGGTCAATGACGTGTTGGCAAAACTGCTGGGATTGGAACATTCCAGGACTGTTGATATGGGACGCATAGGAGATGTCACTCCTACAAACACTGAAGAACTGGCCAGATTAACCGCCCGGCGTCTGGATACCCATGTACAATATGCGGGTGACCATTCGATTGAGCGCGTAATGGTACTTGGAGGCAGCGGGTTGCGTAAGGAATATATCGAGATGGCAATGGATGCCGGGGCCGATGCCTTAATCTCAGGTGAACTGCGCCATAATGTTCTCCCCTATTCAAAGCATATCTCGCTAATAGATGCTACCCACTATGCCACCGAGAACCCTGCCATGCAAGCACTTGCCGGGAGGCTGCCTGTTGAATCCATATTCATAGACAACAGACCGCAGGTGAGGGTGATTATTTGATTTCCTCGAATATGCACCTGAAATAAGGAATTATCAATAGTTTTATACAATATTACCCCCCACCCAGACCATTAGATTTCCATGAGCAGCAAGTATGATTTTAATAAACTGGGCCTGATGGCAGGTCTGGAGATTCACCAGCAGCTGGATACAGAGGAAAAACTTTTCTGCGGCTGTCCAACCACATTAAGGAATACAGCCGATTCCAATTTTGAATTTTTCAGGTATTTACGCCCCACCCGCAGCGAGATGGGTGAAGTTGACCGGGCTGCGGCAGAAGAAGCAATGCTGACAAAACGGTTCGTGTACAAGGCCTATGATACCACTTGCCTTGTGGAGAATGATGAGGAACCCCCCAGGAAATTGAACCCAGAGGCACTGAGAATCACCTACCAGATAGCCAAACTGCTCAATATGCGCGTGTTCGATGAGATTCACACTATGCGTAAGATAGTAATAGATGGTTCCAATACTTCGGGGTTCCAGCGCACTGCCCTTGTCTCCACCAATGGGTGTATAGAGACCAGCCAGGGTAATGTCGGGATAGGTGTGCTGTGCCTGGAGGAAGAGGCCGCCCAGAGGGTTGAGGACAAAGGAGACAGCGTGATATATTCCCTTGACCGGCTGGGCATTCCACTGGTTGAGATCGGAACCGAACCCGATATTGTGTCGCCGGCCCATGCTAAGGAGACGGCCGAGCTTATTGGTATGCTGCTGCGCTCAACAGGTATGGTCAAGCGGGGCCTGGGTACTATCAGACAGGACGTGAACATCTCCATAGCAAGGGGCGCACGGGTAGAGATCAAGGGTGTCCAGGCACTGGACCTTATCGAGTCCATTGTGGAGCTGGAAGTTCAAAGACAGGTAAACCTGCTGGACATCAGGGAAGAGTTACGGTCCCGCAGTGCATCTGTACCCGGGGATATTGTCGATGTCACTGACCTGTTCATCAAGAGCGAGTCCAAACTCATCAAGAAGGCGCTGAAAAAGGGTGTCGTGATGGCAGTGAATTTACCGGGTTTTGCAGGTCTGGTGGGCCGGGAGATACAGCCCGGGCGCAGGTTGGGTACCGAGTTCTCTGACTATGCCAAGAAATCAGGTGTTGGCGGGATATTCCATACCGATGAACTACCTGCATACGGCATAACCCAGGAAGAAGTACAGATCCTGCGCCAGGCTGTAGGTGCCGTGGAAGGGGACTGTGTCATAATGGTGGCCGACCTGGAAGAGCGTGCCTGTGGGGCTTTGCAAATGGCGATAGAAAGGGCACGTATGGCGCTTGAGTCTGTGCCGGAAGAGACCAGGCGGGCACTACCTGAGGGTACTTCGGCATATATGCGACCTCTGCCTGGAGCGGCGCGGATGTACCCTGAGACTGATGTGCCACCCGTTGTTGTGACACAGGATATACTGGATGCCATCGAACTCCCGGAACTGCTGCCCCAGCGCAAGGCCAGGTATATGGAAGAATGTGGGCTGAATGAAGAGATGGCAGGTAGGATGGCATATTCTCCTCATTTCATGCTATTTGAGGACGTGCTATCAAAAGTAAAAGGAGTAAACCCCATGCTCGTGGCCAGCACTCTGATGAGCACGCTGCCGGAATTAAGGCGAGAGGGTAAGGACGTTGAAAAATTAGAACCTGACCATTTTGAAGGTATATTTAAACTAATAGCATCGGGAGGAGCCGCTAAAGAAGCAGTGCCAGACATATTGTCCAGGATAACCCAGCATCCAGAAATGTCAGCTGAAGATGCAGCAAAGGATCTGGGATTAGGGGGGAAAAACGTTGACGATATTGAACAGCTGGTCGGGGATATCGTGGCCCAGCGGATAGACTTTGTGAAAGAACGTAAAATGGAGGCCGTGGGACCCCTGATGGGTGTGGTCATGAAAGAACTGCGGGGCATTATAGACGGCGAAGACGCAAGCAACCTGCTTAAAAAGAAGATAGATGAATGTCTGAAGTCGGAAAAATAATTCCCATACGTCATGTTTAATATTTTATTGATAAAGTTGACAATATAATGTATTATCGTTATGTTTATGTATCTCATGTGTCATTATAGTGTAAATCGTAGATTTGCCTGTCAGCCAATCAGATTTGGTGACAGCATGAGAGTACAATTTATGATTGGTTTGTGGTTGTGTATACTCTATACACACCATTATCAGCTGAGACAGCTATACAAATGAGATAATAATTCAAAGAGGAAAAGCAAATGTCAGTATTTATCGAAATAAAGGACCTGTCAGTGGGGTTTGATGATGTAGATGTATTGAAGCATATAAATCTGACAATCAATGAAGGAGAAACAGTAGGAATTCTCGGTAAAAGTGGTGCTGGCAAGTCAATACTCATGCATGTGTTAAGGGGTGTGGAAGAGTATGAACGGATAACAGGGCAGGTGATATATCATGTTGCCCAGTGTGAACAGTGCGGCCTCATAGAACCACCGAGCAAGATAGGCACTCAATGCCGCAAATGTAGTGGTGACATGAAAGAGATCACTGCCGATTTTGTATCCCTTCCCCTACACGACCCGTTGCGCAAATCCATTTCCCGGCGTCTTGCTATTATGCTTCAGCGGACTTTCGCCCTCTATGGTGATGAAAGGGTTATTGTGAATGTCATGAACGCCCTGACCGAGATAGGTGAGAAAGGACCCACCGCCATTCATAAGGCAGCGGACCTGCTAGATAAGGTGAACATGTCACATAGAATGATGCATATAGCCCGGGAACTCAGCGGTGGAGAAAAGCAGCGTGTTGTGCTGGCAAGGCAGCTGGTCAAAAACCCAATGATGCTCATTGCAGATGAACCTACTGGTACACTGGACCCCAATACGGCAGAACTGGTACACGAAGGTATAATGAACGCAGTGAAGGATTACAAAATGTCTTTGGTGATCACCTCACACTGGCCCAAGGTAATCGAGGAATTATCCAACAAGGCGATCTGGCTTGAAGACGGTGTGATCGTTGCAGAAGGTGACCCTAAGACCGTCAGTGCCAAATTCATGGAACTGGCTGGTGAGATCGAGAAGCATGAGATAGAGATTGGTGAAACTATCATAAAAGCAAAGAACCTTAAGATGAAATATTTCTCTCTTGACCGCGGCATAGTCAATGCAGTAGACGGTATAGAATTTGAAGTGCGTGAGGGAGAGATATTCGGTGTAATCGGCGTAAGCGGTGCAGGTAAGACAACCACATCCAAGATCATCACAGGTAATTTACAGCCAACCGAGGGTGAGATCGATATCAGGGTTGGGGATGAATGGGTTGACATGAGAATAATGGGTGTCAACGGCAAAGGAAGGGCCACCAAATATATTGGCGTATTACATCAGGAATATAGCTTATATCCACACAGGAATGTCATTGATAACCTGACCGAATCCATTGGCCTGGAACTCCCTCATGAACTTGGTGAGCGTAAGGCAATATATACCCTTACCACAACAGGTTTCTCAGAGGACAAGGCAAAGGATATCCTGTTTAAGATGCCAGATGAACTCAGTGAAGGGGAAAGGCACAGAGTGGCAATGGCGCAGGTGCTGATGAAAGAACCCAGGATACTGGTATTTGATGAACCAACAGGCACCATGGACCCTATCACAAAGATAGAGGTGTCCAAATCAATTCTGCATGCCAGGGAGACCCTGGGCGAAACATTTGTCATTGTATCCCATGATATGGACTTCGTGTCAGAGGTCTGCGACCGGGCTGCCCTGATGAGACTGGGTAAGATCGTGGATATCGGTGATACTGCCGACGTGCTCAGCCGTCTGACAAAAGAGGAACGTGAGGAGGCACTGGAAGGGATATCAAAAGATTTGTAGACTTCATCTATAAAATCTCTCTGATATAACATCCGATTAACATTATGCTTTGTAGGTATTCTGATACGGAGGAGTGTTAGTGAAAGACACTATAACGGTTGAATTGAATGAACGTTCAGTTCAGATGGATGTTGGGGGCACTCTTGGTGAACTGCTGACAAAGACACAGACACCCTACCACAAGGGTACAACCATCGGGATCGTGAAGGGAGGGGAAGAGAAAGAAGAGCACACCACTGAATACAGCCTCAAGACGAACAAAGGCGAGTTTAAGATAGAGGTGGATTCAAAAAAAACTGCCTTTTTGAATACCTGGGCTGCTACTTTTATTGGAAAGGAATTGCGTGCCCACTGGGATACCCCTGATGCGATTGCTTTTGGTCCTGTTGAGACTGGTATTAAGCCTGATAAGGGCACATATGCATATAAACGGTATGATATTATTTTCGGGGCCGGCGGGTATGATGCTAAAAATACTTACGTGATAATTGCAAAAGGTAATCATACAGCATCCCATGGCTCCCCGATGGACGGTGGTGTATTTGCCAGGGTCATAAGCAGCAAGAACATCATTGCAAAACTGGAACAGGGAGATATAATTACCAACATCGAACCGGTCATAAAATGGGAGACACTTACTGATAAGATCACCACAACCGACCTGGGCACCGTGCTCGAAGATGGTATGACAATATTCACTTATTTCGCGGTGGAACTGAAAAAAGAGTCTCCACAGGGTGCAGAACATTTCCTGGGTCTGGTACGTCACGGATTCTTCAGAGTGAATGATATATCCAGCTCCTATGTGGTGGATGATATACTCATAGGTGAAGATTGCCCATTTGAATTGCTGGATTCCCGCTCAGAAGGTAGTGTGGCGGTACGTACCCAGGGCGATGGACTGGGTAGGGTTTTCATCTCAAAGGAGGACCGTACCAGTAGCGTCGCACACTCCATTGTAGGAAGTATTACGAGAGGAATAGAACTGGTCAAGCTTGCTGAAAAAGGGAATAAACTGGCTGTTACCGCCACACCCGAGCGGGTCATGTTTTTGGGTCTGAACATCAATGATGCAGCTGAACTGGCCAATGAGCGGGGGCTTACTCTGGAAATAGGAGGTTATGAGGGGGAAGATGCTATAATAGTTGAACAACGTCCTGAAACCACAATGGAGATATTGGAAGGGGGTAACATATCTGCCTTTTGTATCCCACCTGACCAATTGATACATATAGAATTTTATTATGACAAGGCACCCACGACAGTGGAGTATTTCAAACACGCCCTCAAACTTAAAGAGCGTCCGCTGGGCCCATTGCCTGTCGATTTAACATATGAGAACACCACCCTGTTAAAGACCATAAAACGTGTGGAGCAATACAAGGAGATCATGCCTGAAAATACACCGAAGGACCTGGTTCTTGCAGGAGAAATGGGGGTGACCAACCAGGCTTCTAAGATGTATGGCATAATAGGGGTCAAGACCATAGATGATCAGCGATACGGTCCCACCGGGGAGAAGTTCCACTGCACTAATATTATTGGAAAAGTGATAGATGTAGAGAAGTTATTGGCGTTCAATCAGGGCGATATAGTCTATGTCAAGGAGGTGAAGCAGGATGAGTGACGATGACATTATCATCAAGATGATAGTGCTGCACTCTACCTTTACCCTGCCAAGTGACATAGTTATAAAGGTATATGAGAGCAAGGCGGACATCATGGTCAAGGAGACGTGTTTCGGTCTTATCATCGAAGGTAAGAGGTCCGAAGTGGATAGGGTGGTCACGGAAATCAGGAAACTTGACCCCAACCGGATATTTATTAAGGAACGAGGAGTTCCTCCCGGGGACGAGTACCGCTGCAGGGCTGGCAGGGGTGGAGGTCCCAAACCAGGGTTCCACCAACACGAATTAGAATTTGCTCTTTTGCCTTATTTTACGGAAGCACTGGATGAGATCGAACGGGGAGAGATGCCTGAACAAAAAGACACTACACCACCACGTCTTACCATTAATAAGTTAAAGGAAATAATTGAAGAAGAGGTCAAACAATCTGAAAGAGGTTATTAAGATGGTTAAGGTTTTTATTTACCCAAGCAACAGTCTGATACTGTCAGACCTTGTGGACAGGTTCGGTCACGAACCTCTGGCTGTGATGCAGGAGATCGGAAAAAAGATACGCACTGCCAGCCTGGATTCTCCACCTGTCAATATTACACCCGAGGACCCGAAGATCGGATTAAAATATGCTGCAGTGGAAGTGCCTTCAGGTGTAAGAGGCAGGATGTCACTACTGGGTCACTTGCTGGAAGAGGCGCAAGCAGCCATTCTCGTGAGGGAACCAGATATCTCTTTTGGATGTATGGGTTGTGCGCGTACGAATGAATTAATCAATTTCCTGGTGCGGTCGAAAAAAATTCCTAGGCTTGAGATGAATTATCCTGTCACGGAAGATGAGGCAAAGTCATTCGTACATAAAATACGTGAGTTCCTGGAGGGGCTCACAACTGCCGAATCCGGTAATGGGGGAGAATGATATGGAAAAAGAGAGTCTTGTAAAGATCGCCCAGCTGTCCTGCGGTAGTGAGTATAGCGGTATCCAGAAGGAGATACAAACAGCAGCCGAAATGGTAAATGCAGAAATTATCTTCCCTGATATCACTATTGATGAAATCAAGGTTGTTGGAGAAGAATTTGGCCTCCAGGTAGCCAGTCCTGACCTGAAGTTGATGATGGCAAGGGCAAAGGAATTGGTGGATGGAAAGGTCAATGCTGATGCTGTGCTGATAGCGACCTGTTTCAGGTGTGCAGAGGCTGCACTTGTGCGAAATGAGATTCGCAGGTATATACATGAGAATTCGAAATTGCCGGTTATCAGTTATTCATTTACCGAGCGCACAACATCGGGTACTCTGCTCACAAGACTGGAAGCCCTTACCACAACTGCCAGACGGCGCAGTCTGCTTTCCAGAGAACACCAGGAAGGACTTACTGCGGGTATTGATTCCGGGTCAACCACTACTAAAGCGGTGATAATGAAGGATGATAAAGTAGTGGGTACGGGCTGGGTCCCTACGGTCAAGGTCATGGAGAGCGCCACAGATGCACTGGAACGCGCCATGGAAGAAGCGGGAATAACCAGGGATGATATACAGGCCCTTGGTGTAACTGGTTATGGCAGGTTCCTGATAGGTGATGAGTTCAAGGCCGACCTGATACAGGAAGAGATCACCGTGAATTCAAAAGGTGCAGTGTATCTGGCAGACCACCAGAAAGGTCCGGCGACAGTAATTGATATTGGAGGAATGGACAACAAGGCCATATCCATACAGGACGGTATCCCGGGCATTTTCACTATGGGCGGTATATGTGCAGGTGCATCAGGCCGGTTCCTGGAGATGACAGCTAAGCGCCTGGGTGTGGATATCACCGAACTGGGTGCATTGGCTGTAAAGGGGATGCAGGAACATGTGGAGATGAACAGTTATTGTATCGTGTTCGGTATCCAGAGCCTGGTCAATTCATTGGCCAAAGGGTCCATACCTACAGATGTGGCAGCAGCCGCATGTTACAGTGTGGTTGAACAGGTTTTCGAGCAGCAATTGCAGGAAGTAGAGGTCAATGAACCGTTGATAATGGTAGGAGGGTCATCGCTTATCGAGGGAGTGCCAATGGCTATGAAGAACTTGCTCAAGATCGAAGTGACGGTACCGCCCTATAGCCAGTACATTGGTGCGGTTGGTGCAGCACTATTGGCTTCGGGTTTCATTGATAAATAGGCCACATAAGGAGTAACACACATGGAAGAAGATGAGAAGATCATGGTGGAATCGCCTGAAGAAGAGGTTGGTGGCAATGTCTATAAACAAGTTATCTCAGATGTGTTGTCTGACCTTGCGCTGGGTAGGGTAATCAAAAAGGTCAGGGTATATGTTGACGTGACCGAGCCGGTGTTTATTTTCGTGGCGCTTCGGCATACCGGACTGGCGTCTGTCAAACTTAAGGACTTTGCCGATGTGGAGATAGGAGAATACGGTAAACACCAGGTTATCATCAATCTTAATAAGGAGGCATATATTCCTCAGTTGCTACAAAAATTGTGGGAGCGCTACGGCAAAGGCAATATAATTCATGAAGAGCGCGCCGTTGTGGTAGTCGAAACTCCAGATTATATGAATGAGGTAGATATTTTAAGTGAAATGGTCATTGATGAGAAAGCTGGAGAGATCAATGAAAGGATAGTTGATTCCATGTTGAGGATAATTCCCGAGGGATTCAGGGTCAGGTATCATCAAATGACCAGGGAATATTTTCTTTTCGTAGCATCAGAGGATTCCATTAAACAAGAGTGGAAGGACAGAGCACAGGCAATACTTGATAAGCTTCTTGGTGGGGTGGGCTCCATTGCTTGAACCTATGATGTATGAAGGTGGGGTCTATAAGCATAACTTGCTTGTGGAACTGGTTGAGGACCTGGGAGGTTATATTCTCCAGAAGAATATCATGCAGACCGAGGTTATAATAATCATGCTGGTGCCCATGAAGGACATTCATCTGGTTGAGGATATGACCAAGAAGCTGCTGGGCGAGTTGACCCGTGCACCTCTATCAGGTGCCGAGATCGCTGTGGTGGCTCCCACCCTTGCGTACCATCACTTACCCCATCTTGATTGTGACATTGCCGAGTTCCTGCGCCGTAAAGGGGCCAAGACCAACATGGTCGGACTAGGCAGAGGTGTGGGTTCAAGGATATGCCAGATAAGTGCTTATGAGCGGAATCTTATCAATGAGCACGACCTGGCCGTGTATATTTTAGGGAATTTCAAACATTGCATTACTGAGTCCAAACCAAGACTGTTCGAAGGTATAGAGATACCCATAGTTGTTACAGGGGCCCCCGAGATCGATTTAGATGCCATCAAAAATGCTGATGCTTATGTGGGCAATCTGGGCCGTCAAGCCCACCGTATGCGAAAGGGGGATGAGATGCATGCCATGGACCAGGTGGTGGCTGAGGTGGGCAAGATATTGGATACTGAGCGGGAGGACATTGGAAAGGACCCGCAGTCTGTGATGCCGCCCAGGGTAAAAAAGGAGATCGAGGACCAGGTGCAAGAGATAAATGAGGTATTATCTCCACTGCCGATTACGCTGAGGCTTAAGGGTTTGAAAGTGAAACTGGATTATGATGAGTTCCACGATAAGATAGGTGAGGTGTCTTTTGTGGAAGGATTGAAACTGAAGGATATTGCTGATATAAGGCGCAGTAATATGAAGAATTTTATTTTAGTGGATATCAAACCGAAGAGTGAGTCCGGGTATGTGATATGAAAGGTTCGGTCCCAATTCTCTTTTTAATATTATTACTTTCTCCATACATTCCTCTTGAAGTTCTGTATAGATAGAGATTATTGAATAAAAGTCAACGACACCGGACAATACGTCTCAAGGCCTTCCCTCATCCCCCAACCGCTCCACCAGCTCCCCCACACCCATACACATCACAACCGACCGCTCGATCATCAGATTCACTGTCCCCTCTATTCCCAGAGTCCGAAAATCCGTCCGCAGACCGTACACTGGCAAACCCCGCGCATGAGCATACCCTATCTCCCACGCAGTACCTGAATCCACATCAACACCATCAAGCACCGCTACCATCAACTCTGCCCTTTCAATGGCCTCCCTGTTCTTGCGAAAGATGTTCTCCTGGCGGTGGCGCTCATCCTTTGTGTCATTGGAATGCTCCTGGGGCAGGAACACCTCAAGTCCTATCTTTTCAAGTTCATCTCTCAATCTTACATTAAAATCACGTTCGGCCTCTGAAAAAAGAGGGGCTGCAAGATATACATTTTTCATGGGGATTAAGATGGTCATCCCTGGCAAATAAGTTTTCTAAAGGTGGCTGAAAGTATTAATTGAGCAAAAACCAATACCCACGACCTAGCTTAAAAGACAAGCCGTATTACACCATAAACACTCAAATACACCTTCAACTCATTAAAATAATGGGTGACCAGCATGGACAAGGTTGACAGTTCACAATTCCAGGGTTATCTGGTAGGCCAGGTATCCTGTCTACAATCCTTATCCTCTCGGGGGTGGCAGGCCTGCTCATATCCCTCCGCTTTGCCATTAACAGCCTCAAGGCAAAAGATAATGCTACGCTTGAACTGCTGGAACAGAATGCTCGCATATCTATGAAGGGCTCGGGTTTTACGGTAATGGTGTCAGGAGTTGGTGCCATACTATTTGCCATACGTTCCACTCTTGACGAAATCGAATGGTGGCTGGACGGAGGATTCTATGGGGCATTCATCGGTGGTTTACTAACACTTTTCTTTGGAAAGCTGATAATAGACAGGATAAATACCTGATAATCCCAGACACACAATACCATAAATGGCTAATCTTTTCTACCTGAAATACCATTATCTTCTGCATCAACTTACTGGAGAGGAACATATTGGAGAAAAGCATTACCTATTTCGAAAAGCCCGGTGAAGAGAACACCAGCGCCGTCGTTGAAGCAGTTAAGACCCGCGCCCGTGAACTGGGCATCAAAGAAGTCGTTATAGCCAGTACTTCTGGTAAAACCGGAGTGGCCATGGCAGAAGCCTTGAAGGATACAAACATCAACCTGATAGTGGTAACCCACCAGTATGGCTCCCACGACGAGGGCAAATGGGATATGGAAAGCCAGTATGTTTCCAGTTTGAACGAGATGGGGATTGAGATAGTATCCCAGTCCCATATGTTCTCAGGCATCGAGAAATCCCTGTCTAAAGGTACAGGCGGAGCAAGCCGGGTAGAGATAGTGGCCGACACCCTGCGCAAGCTCTTTGGCAAAGGATTTAAGGTGGCAATAGAGGTCGTAATAATGGCAGCTGATTCCGGTGCCCTGTCCATGGAAAGCGAGGTCATTGCAGTGGGCGGGACTGCATACGGTGCTGACGTGGCCTGTGTTATCAAGCCTGCCCATTCCAACAATTTCTATGGCCTGCAGATACGGGAGATCATCTGCATGCCCAGGGAAAAATAATGGTATCAAGCTGAAATTTGCTAATACAATTTGTTAACCTTAACAACAAACCCATTAAATGGCAAAGAAACAATACTAACCAATTAATGGTATTGTTAATCAAGAGGAGTCAATAAACCTATGAGAAAATGGAACACAGACTGGGGCCTGCAGGGCAGGATGCTATTCACCATGTTCCTGCTTGCAGCAGTGTACCTATTATTCCTGGCATTTTTATCATTCCAGGGTGCGGGCATGAATGTCATGATCCTCTTCATCGGAGGATTTATGTTCATCCAATATTTCATGTCAGATAAACTGGTCATGTGGAGCATGGGGGCCAAGATAGTATCTGAAAGCGAGGAGCCAAGACTTCATGAAATGGTTACCCGGCTCTGTGCTATGGCAGACCTGCCAAAACCAAAAGTTGCTGTGGTCAACAGCCCGGTACCCAATGCTTTTGCTACAGGTCGGAGTCCGAAAAAAGCCGTAGTAGCTGTAACCACTGGTATCATGAAAACGTTGAACTCAGGCGAACTGGAAGCAGTTATCGCCCATGAACTGAGTCATGTGAAGAACCGGGACGTTATGGTAATGACCATTGCCAGCTTCCTTTCAACAGTGGCTTTCTTCCTTGTGCGGTATCTGTTGTTCTTCGGAGGAGGGAATAGAGATCGTGGGTCAGGCGGCATTATGGCGGTATGGCTGGCATCTATACTGGTCTGGGTCATAAGTCTCATGCTTATAAGGACCCTATCCAGGTACCGTGAATTCTCGGCAGACAGGGGGGCGGCCCTGATCACGGGTGCACCTTCACATCTGGCCTCTGCCCTTATGAAGATAAGCGGAGTTATGCCCAGGATACCAACCGACGACCTGAGAAAAGTTGAGGGCATGAACGCTTTCTTTATCATTCCAGCACTGTCCGGTTCATCGGTCATGAAACTGTTCTCAACCCATCCATCCGTTGAGAAACGCATTGCTGCACTCGAGAAATTAGAAACAGAGTTGGAATTGTAATGGGATTTCTGGATGCTATTATGGGGAAGAGTAAACTTCCCAAAGCCAAGGTAGATAGGCTTTTCGCCATTTCTACAGCCAGCATTACACTGGATGTTAACCTGGGACTAAAACCCGTCGGGTCAGCCGGCATCTGTTTTAAATCCATGGAATCTTCCCGGTATGCAGCGGCACGTCTGGAAGTAGAGGAACTGCTCCAGTATAGCCGTAAGGAGACGGGTACAGAATACAAGGTGCAAAAGGATGAATTCAACTATTTATGGGTAATACTCAAAGACCCGGATTTCGAAGACCTGGTAACCAACATCCATCTCATTTCCCAGACCCTGATCGAGCATGGGTTCAGTGAACAGCTGTTATGTGCAATCTACAGGTTTGAGGGTGAAGGTAAGGTCTACTGGATATACAATTATAAGCAGGGGGCTTATTATCCATTCGTACCGAAAAGTGACCACCAAAGGGATAACAACCTGGAATTCAGGCTCAGGTCAGTGATGGATAGCGAACTTCCCATAGAAAAAAATGTGGAAAAATGGTACCCCCTCTGGGGGATACCCATGTAAGGAACTCTCCTACGTTTAATGAAAGCTATTAATCTTCGATAAGCCCTTCTCCGCTGAAAACCCCGGCAGCTTCTTCCAGTGTCAGGTCTTGTGGTGGTACAATGATATCGGATTCCACAATATCTGCATCATCTATGGGCGTTCCATTTTCTTTTATCGCAGCAATTAGATTACTTAGCTCCTTCTTGAACTCGCTTTCATTTTCTTTTGCTACGTAATCCACTATCTTGTTATCAATTTCATTCAGTTCGTCCAGCAAACTGCTGGGTACCTGGAACTGTCCTTCACCCATTATCCTGACGATCATTTCCCCACCTCCTCCTTCAAGGACGCAAGCTCGGATTCAATATTGCTGGTGGCACTGATCTTAGCAAGCTCCTTTTCGATATCGTCCTCGCCTCCCGTAAAATCTTCCAGCGTTCCCTGTTCCAGCAATTCATCCAGTGCAGACGAGCGAGCTTTCATATTTTCGGTCTTTTCCTCAGCCCTCTGGACAGCCATGCCCACATCTGCCATCTCTTCGCTGATGCCAGTTATCGATTCCGTGATCTTGACCTGGGCTTCTGCGGCAGAGTACTGGGCCTTGATGGTTTCTTTCTTTGTCCTGAAGGACTCGACCTTAGCAGACAGTCTTTTTTCAGCGGCCTGGAGCTTTTCCTGTTCCTTGTTCAGATCAATGATCTGTTGATCAAGGGATTGGACCTGGGACATCAGTTCATTCTTTCTCTCCAGTGCAAGGCGTGCCAGGTCTTCCCTACCGGCCTTGACGGCATCCCGGGCCTGTCCGCTGAGCTTATCAATATTCTGATTCAGTTTTGCCTTTTGCAGTTCGAGCCGTTTTTTGGAAGTGGTAACCTCGGCCACGCCTCTCTTTACATTCTGTAACAACTCAAGTTGTTTCTGGTACGAGTAATCCAGGGTTTCCCTTGGGTCTTCCATCTTGTCCATTAACGTGTTCATTTTTGCTTTTACTACAGTCCCCATTCGATTCAATAATCCCATATTATTAACTCCTTGCTCTTGATAATATTTCTTTACTATTTACCCTATTTGAATTACATTTCCCTTTCATTTTGTTAAACCCCATTGTATACTAATGATTGGAAATCATATATATAATTGCCATTTACCTTTTTTCGCAAAACGAAATAAATTAAATAAGGTATATAAACTTCTCTAACAATCTAAAATAAAATAGTAATTAAAAGGTGATATCAATTGCGTGGAAAGATCTTCAGACAGGATGTTCAGATGTTTGCGCTTTTCGGATTTATACTTCTGGCAATTTTCTATCTCATTTATACAGAAAAACTGGGTATTCATTGGAACATTCATCCAATCATATTGATCTTAACACTGGCAGGCATGCTCGTGTTCTCAGCTGCCGAGATACCTATCTACCGTATGAGAACAAAAAAACCTGACTTCTCTGATGAACAAACCCAACTGTTAGGTGAGTTCTACTCGGTGCCATTGGAAGAAGAATGTGATACAGGTGATGAACTTGTATTTAACACCAAGATTACCCTGAATGTAGGTGGTTTCATACTGCCGCTTCTGTTCTCAGTTTATGCAGTGATGAACAATCCAGGTTTTGCAGCACTTGAGATCATGCTCATCGTAGTAGTATTCACCCACCTGTTATCAGATATCAAACCCGGGATTGGCATTGTAATACCTGATTATATGGGACTGCTGCCCATTCCCTTCGCCCTGATACTGGACCCTGGTAATGCTGCCACCGTTGTTCTTGTCTCGGGTGTACTGGGCATCCTGCTGGGCGTGGTCACAACGCTATTCAATATAAATGAGCAAACCAAGGGAAGTGCCTATATTAACCTGGGCGGGGTTGGTAATTTCAGGGCAATATACATTACCGTATTATTAGCAGTACTGCTTTCCTTTTCATCATTGTAGGATTGGTGGTTCTATATTCTCATATAGCGGGCCACTTCACCCAATTCTTCTTCGATACGCATGAGCTGATTGTACTTGCCTGTGCGTTCGCTCCTGGCTGGTGCCCCGGTCTTGATAAGTTCCGCACCAAGTGCTACCGAGATGTCAGCGATCATACTATCCTCAGTCTCTGCGGAACGGTGACTGACCACTACACTGTAACCGTTACGATGTGCAGTGGTCGCGGCATCAAAAGCCTCGCTTAGACTGCCTATCTGGTTGACCTTAAGCAGTAATGAGTTGCATGCCCCCATCTCAATTCCCTGGTTCAGGCGTTCCACATTGGTGACAAAAAGGTCATCTCCAACTATTATGGTATTAGGCAGTTCTTGGGTAAGGGTTGCAAAATCTACGAACGCTTCTTCCTCGAAGGCATCTTCGATAAAGTAAATAGGATAGGTGTTTACCAGGTCGAGATAGTAATCAATAAGTTCGCCACTGTTCAGTTGCTCGCCGTCAATATCATATGTGCCGTCTTTATAGAACGATGAAGCAGCAGCGTCAAATCCTATGGTAATATCATCTTCGGTATATCCTGCTACCTCAATTGCCTCTGTTATAGCATCCATGGCGTCTGCTGTCATACTCAATGGAGGGGCATATCCCCCTTCATAACCAACATTCGTTGCACCTGCACCGTATTTTTCCTTGAGGATATCGCCCAGGGCGTGGTAGGTCTCAGCCGCCCATCTCAAACCCTCGCGGAAGGTCTCGGCCCCTTTTGGCTGTATCATGAATTCCTGGATAGAAAGGTCATTGCCGGCATGCTGTCCACCGTTTATGATATTGAGTGTGGGGACCGGTAAGGTAAATGAATTTGTACCTCCCAGGTACTGGTAGAGTGGTATTTTCAGTGAATCGGCTGCCGCACGGGCCACTGCCAGGCTTACGCCCAGGATAGCGTTGGCACCCAGGCTGGACTTATTCTCGGTACCGTCCAGTTCTATCATCACCTGGTCGATCTCCCGCTGACGCCGCACTTCCATTCCTGTTATCTCAAGACCCAGTACAGCGTTCACGTTGTGTACGGCTGCAAGTACTCCCTTGCCACGATAGCGACTATCTTTGTCCCGCATCTCAAGTGCTTCATTCGAACCGGTAGATGCGCCACTGGGAACACTGGCCCGTCCAAAACCCCTTGATCTCGTATCATTGCAGTAACTTGTCACATCAACTTCTACGGTAGGATTTCCCCTGGAATCCAGAATCTCTCTTGCATATACCTTTTCTATCTCAAAAGCCACAATATCACCACTAAGAGATTGTATAAAGGACTATTTAAGTATAAATGTATTTTTTCCAAAAAAAAACGAAGTGGGGCCGACAGCCCCAAAGTAGATAAACTGAACCTAGGGTTGTTCTTTTAATGCGTCTATCAACATCTGCTTGTATACTGACACATCAGTGTTATAGTGCTCCCTTGCCTTTGTGGCATCCGGATCGTTGCTGTTTAGGTTATTCATGCGCTCTATTGTCCGTTGTGCTGTCTCTGCCACCCAGCGCTCCCTGGTTGCCTCATCCACCACATGCACACTTTCCGGTCTTACCGATGTCAGGACATTACCGTCTTCGGTCTGGAAAGTACTGGGTTTACCAACGATAGCAATATACGCGGGCGCCTCAACTTCAGCTATGGCCCTGGCAGCTTCGGGCTGGTACTGTCCGGCATATATGATGAAAGCACCAGTAGGGTCTACCACACGGGCTCGCCAGTATTCTGCATCGGTACCGATATCCTCCTTCTCTGTTAACGTACCCACGATAAACATCCTGTTTATCTTTGCGCCGGTGGGTGTCAACAGATACTGGGGCGAATACTGGTCGTTGCTGTCCTTGAATGACAGGTCGGAATCCCTGAACTCCTGTGCAAACACTCTATGTGCAACTTCCCTTGAGTACTGTGATGCCATTGTTCAGGCCTCCAACTCGGCTAACAGGGCATCTAATTGACCAGCTTCCATTGGCGGGAGACGTGAAACATTCTCTACCAGGATATAACGATCAAGCTTTGGGCCTTTAATGGAATAATACCTACCCAATAACCCTTCTTTTATCTTTACGAGCACGACTTCCTGGTCAAGTTCTTTAGTGGCCATCTGTTTGGCATCGTCCAGGGTAATGCTGGTAAGCTGCTCGGTTACTTCGCGGTTGACCAATGCGTCCTGTACAGACACGCCGTCATCTATCACTGCCTTTATCCTCAGATCATAGGTCCCTTCCACTTTGCCGTGTTCGCCGCATACCCCTTTGATAAGAGCACGGTTGCACTCAGGGCACCGCTTTATTAAACCTGAACCGGCCTGGATATCTACCATGACGCCCGAGAACTCCACTTCCTGGGTACCGATCTCGATATCCTCCTGTATTTCCTCTATCAGGCTGGTCTTGTTAAAATTAATCTGGAACCTTTCCTGATAGCTGTCAGTGACCACGTTCTTGAATTGGTAGCTTTTTCCCTCCTCTAATGGAGGTAGTTCTGCCTTTGCCCATTTATTGAATTTTATTATCCCTGTTTCATCTCCGATCAATCCCACCTGATCGATACTCTCATGGCTATTATCCCATAATTGTGCCACCTTGGCAGAGATATTGATCCACTTCCCTTCAGTTGTTATGTCACTTACTTTTACGGTAGGTGCTTCACTCTGCTGGGCACTTACCTCGATATCTTCCTGAATCTCCTCGATCTGGCTGGTCCTGTTAAAATTGATCTGGAACCTTTCCTGGAAGCGGTCAGTGACCACGTTCTTGAATTGGTAGCTTTTTCCCTCCTCTAATGGAGGTAGTTCTGCCTTTGCCCATTTATTGAATTTTATTATCCCTGTTTCATCTCCGATCAATCCCACCTGATCGATACTCTCATGGCTATTATCCCATAATTGTGCCACCTTGGCAGAGATATTGATCCACTTCCCTTCAGTTGTTATGTCACTTACTTTTACGGTAGGTGCTTCACCCTGCTGGGTAAAGAAATCTCCTCGAGGGATATTGTATTCCTTCAGAAAATAGTTCACAACACTTCTGTGTGCCTCTTCAGCCGGTACCTTGAACTCGTTCACAAGTTTCTCAAGTCGACTTTCGATCTCACTGGTGGGTATGGTGATACCTACCTGGCTAAAACGCTCTTCGATATGCTTAGCTGTCTCTTTTATCATTTCTGATTCCTCAAGCCTCCAGTTTGTTTTGTTTTGGAAGGCAATTGTTACATGTCTTGTTAAGTTTATATACTTAACCAGAGCGGGGTGAAAGTAATTATAACGTCTTCAAATATCAGAAGCCATATTACCTATAAAATAGTAATAGAATGAGTGGAGGTTACCAATAATGTCAAATGATATTCCTGAAAAAGGAGCAATTGTACAGCGAGATAAAGAAACCTATGCCATAGCCCCCCACATCCCCGGCGGCATAATGGATGTCAGCACTCTTCGAAAAATTGCTGATGTAGCTGAGAAATACCACGTATCTGCCGTCAAGATCACTTCGGCACAGCGCATGGCCATAGTAGGATTAAAAGCAGAGGACCTTGACAGCGTATGGGCTGATCTGGGTATGGGCACAGGAGCAGCTATCGGGCTGTGCGTGCGCAGTGTGAAAATATGTCCAGGTACTACGTTTTGTAAACGCGGGCAGCAGGATTCAGTAGGGGTTGGCCTGAAACTGGATGAGTT
>JAMJFQ010000007.1 GCA_023544605.1 ANME-2 cluster archaeon
AAGTATAACTTTTTGTACTCAAGTTAATCCGACCGAAGGGAGGATTTTCTTGTATCTTTTTAGTACATCTACATTTATTATAAAACTTGGTTTTCGCTAAACCCGTAAGTATTGTGCATTTTTTTTAAATGGAGAGGACAAGTTCTTTACCGTCCACGAATAACCGGGGTTTTGTAATGATACCATCCAGATGTATTCCCGCTACCACATCCCCGCCAAAGGTGCTGTTATCACCCAGGGCAATATGCACGGTGCCGGCCACTTTTTCATCCTCCAGCACATTACCGATAAGCCTGGCCGCCGGGTTGATACCTATTCCCAGTTCTGCCAGGTTGCGGGCAAGGGGCCCCACATTATCCAGCATGTTAATGAACTGCTCTGCCCTCTCACCGGTAATTTCGGTTGCCTGCCCGTTCTCGACCTTGATTGTCAGGGGCGAATCAAGGATACCAATACCGCTCATGGAGCCGTCCACTACAAAAACACCCTTTGCCTCTTTTGGGGCCACGAACACTTCACCGGCAGGCAGGTTACTGGATGAACCCTGTTCATGGCAAATGCCGTGGTCTGCCTTCCAGTCACATCCTTCCATGTTAAAAACAATATCTGTCCCCAGTTCAGTAACAAGCCTGATCTCTTTTGCCTTTTCCAGTCTGGATTTCAGGTCAAAGGCTATATCCCTTACGGCCAGGTAATCGGCAGTGATGCCGCCTGATTCCATCATCTCCAGGCTAATTCCGGGCATGGTGGCGGTGCGCACCCCGGCCTGATTGGCATTGAGCCTGGCCTGGGTATGGGTAAGGGATTTGCTGGTGGGTGCCAGTACCACATCGGCTGCGCTCATGGCATCGGCCACGGCCTTCGGGGGCTCCTGGCCGTGGACTTCCCTGGGTTCCATGGTCAATACTATGGGGTCACAGTCAAGTTCCACAGCCCTGTCATACAGCGCCCGGGCAATGGAAGGATGTGTGGCAGTATCAGTGATTATCAGTACTGTTTCGTCAGGCTTCACTGCCATACACGTCACCAGCACGATGCTGGTGCTGTCCTTTAATGACATAATGGTATCTTACCAATAATTCGATCAAACCTTTCTCGGGTCTGTTATCTCGCCCGTAAGGGCGGATGCAGCTGCAGTGGCCGGTGATGACAGGTACACGAATGCCCTGGCACTGCCCTGTCTGCCCTGGAAGTTGCGGTTGGAGGTGGCAAGCCCTACCTCGCCATCACCCAGCAGCCCGAAACTGCCGCCCATACAGGGTCCGCAGCAGGGACTTTCCACAATGGCCCCAGCCTCCATGAACTGGTCAACCAGCCCGGCACGCAATACTTTCATATATTCGGTACGTGATGCAGGGATGACCAGCAGTCTCACACCTTTGGCCACGGGCTCACCGCCCATGATATCTGCTACGATCTTGATATCCTCGAACCTGCCGTTGGTACATGAACCTACCAGCACCTGGTCTATATGGGTGCCTTCCACTTCCTCAACGGATTTTACGTTATCTACATTATGGGGACATGCTACCTGTGGGGACAGGTCTGATATATCATACTCGTGATACTGTTCATATTCGCAGTCCTCATCACTCTTCCAGTCAGGGTCAAGGGTGAATCCGGGTATGCGCTGTTTCAGGTAATCCCCGGTAGTAGTATCGGCCTCGATGATGCCGGCCTTACCCCCCATCTCGATCGCCATGTTGCTGATGGTCATACGCTGGCTGATATCCAGAGCTCTTATAGCCTCGCCACCGTACTCTGCCGCCATGTACATGGCACCATCGGCTCCCACGTCCCCGATAAGGTGTAAAATAATATCCTTGCTGTAGACCTTATCCGGCAGTCGCCCGTTCACCTCGAACCTGATGGTCTGGGGCACTTTGAACCACAATTTACCTGTAGCGAGCACAGCAGCCATGTCAGTACTCCCGATACCTGTCGAGAATGCTCCCAGTGAGCCGTAAGCGCAGGTGTGGCTGTCACTTCCCACCACCAGGTCACCGGGTTTGACCCAGCCTTTCTCTGGCACTACCTGGTGACACACCCCTTCATAGACATCGTAATTAGTGATGCCCTGCTCGGCTGCGAACTTTCTCAGCATGATGTGGTTCTGGGCCGCATTGAGCGAATCGGCAGGTACCTGGTGGTCGAACAGGATAACGATCTTGTCCGGGTCCCAGACCTTTGCTTCTGGTTTGTCCTTCATGATCTCCTGGAAGCCCTGCACGGCCAGGGGTCCGGTAATGTCGTGGGTCATGGCGCAATCGATTGACGCCATGACGAACTCGCCGGATCGGACAGGCTTACCCGAGGCTTTTGAAAATATCTTCTCTGTAATGGTAAGATTATCAGCGGTCATAGGATGGTTGTATAGGTGCGGGAATATAATAAAATTAATGTAACAAGGCGAATTATGATTCTCTTTTCACGACTTTTTTTACCTTGCGCCCCTTGAAATTAATACCACCCACAAGTTTGACACCGGTTTTGTTCCTGATAGTATCCACATAGGCATTGTCAAAACTGGCAATGATGCTATTTTCTGCAACCATGTTGACCTTCCCCCTGATCCTGTCAAGGGTTCTTAGGATCTGTTCTACTTCAGGGGAAGACGTGTTTTCATTGAGGCTGATCAAATAGATTTCAAAAACCATATTAGCATCCTATTATACCTGTTCTACCCATCGTTTTACATCATCCTGCTTAATGGAATAACCTGCAGGAACTTCTACTTTACCTGATGCAACTGCTTCTTTGCACAATTCATACAGTTCAACGGGATTAGCGTTCTTTAGTTCATCAATTGAGTAGATATTTGCCGCCTTGACAAGTATTTCAGATGATTGCTTGTCTATCCCCAATTTCCCAAGACTCGAGGTGCCGTCAATAAGTTTTGCCATGGAAATGAATTTTTTAGCGGTATTTTTTCCCACCAGTTCACCTACCGTTGCATAATCTGCGCTAACCAGGTCTTTAATAGTTTTGATACCTGCCTCCCGGAGTTTTGAACCTCTTTCAGGTCCGATACCTTCTATCATTTCAATATCCTGGTTCGCCAATACCAATTCTACCGGCATCCCTACTTCTGCATCGGAACCAGCTTTTGGATTTTGATCAAGGACGGTGCCTGTTTCTTGAGTACTTGAACGTTTAATGATCCTTCCGATTCTCAGTCCTTTACTTTCCAGTATTGTCCTGGCTTCGTTAATATTTTTATTAATAACATCCGGAATCTTCATAACTTCTGTGACTGCAATTACCAGATTGACCTGGCTATCTTCTAAAATCGTAGCCCCAGCTTCCGGGTCCTGTTCCAGCACGGTATTTGGCTTTTCAGTACTGACCTTTTTGCTATTCATCATTACTTATTAGTAACAATTCGTAAGAAATATACAATTCCAGAGCTACGTTTTCATTGGTCAGTATCAGTGAGAACATGATAAAAAAAAGGTAACAGATACATTGAACCTTAATGACCTAAACAGTTTTATACTTATAATAAGAACATTTTTTAGGGGTTACTTATAGGGAATGTGAAGTATGCGGAATAGAAAGTGAAACCAGCTATTGCAGGGATTGCGGCAAGGTCATGAACGAAGTGATCAGGAAAGTGGGAGAGGCGCGATGGAATACTATGGATGATTGTTCGTTCATTTATCCTATGGTAAAACGGGCAGCTAAAGGTGAACTGACCGTCAATGATGTTATACAGGAACTGGAAATGGAAGACTGAGTATTTCAATTCATATATTGGGCACCTTGTGGGGGGTCATCAAACGAATCCTTTAAAGGATTTTGACCGGATGCATTGTCCAAAATAATCACTGAATGATAACTTCTTGCTGCCCTATCATATTATACAGAGCCACCACGAAGGAAAACTGCAGCAGTATCAGCAAATAAAGCACGCCAAGTGCTACATGGCCGTTTGTCAACATCAGGGAGAACAGGATACCGAAGAGATAGGGCAATATAAGCCCAAGCCGTGTATACCGCTTCAATCTGATACATGTCTGTGCTTCAAGCCTGAACAACCACTTCACAAAGTCCCTCATGCGCTTTTTCCTGCCGAACCTGAAGATAAGGTACACCGGTATGGTGATAAAAAAGAAATAGATGAAAAGGATCACACCGTAGAGCAGTATGAACATCATGAAGAAGGACATTGGTATCATGATACCAATGAGGCCGGGTATTTCTTTCAGTTTCACTCCACGATGGTCAAGGAACAGTATCATGTTCTTGCCTGCGTTGGTCTTTTTAAAGAATTGCCTGAGTATGAGACCCAGCAGAGCAAAGATGGGAACGATGATGATCACTGCACCTATCACGGCTCCCACCGGGTCTTTCTGGTTGCTGATGCCGATGACAAAGGGGTAGGTGATTAGCTGTAGCAGCAGCAGAGCTATGGGGATATTGATATTTTCAAGTCTTTTCAGGTAGCCCATGCCTGCCTCCTGCCTTACGCCAGCGTGCAGGCCGTCTGCTTGTGCCTGAATACCAGGAACACGCCCTTGCCCTCTGAGTTGGTCCTATGCCGCACCCCAGCAGGGACGAGTATGCCCGTGCCGGGTTTCAGTTCAATCGTGGAATTGTCTGATTCGATGACCACGGTACCTTTGTGGTGAAGGAAGAGCTCGTCATAGTCGTGGACGTACCATTTCCCCTCGCCCTGGCACAGCACGGCGCGCAGCAGCGAGTCGTCCACGAACACCATATCATGGGGGCGGCGGGGGGACTCTAACTTCTGTACTTCTTTTTCAAAATCAATGAGCTGTATATCCATAGGAACCGCTCCATTTGGAATATACTCTATCCTTCTTAATTATAAGAGTATCCCGTGAGAAAAAAATCACTTCTTCAAAAAGAATTCCCTGACAATATACAATATTGCCACTACCACTACCAGGTTGAAGACCGAGCGGATAAGTTCGGTGTAGCGGTATTCAAAGAGTGTGGAGATGGCGCTCTGCATGCTGAAATAGAACCCGAAAGAAGATACCAGCAGCAGTAACAACAGGATTATCATGGAGCCTGTCTTGAATAGTGCTATTCCGGCAACCCTGTCTGAAGTTTCCTTAGATTCTTTTTCATCCATTGTTATCACCATTATTTGTTATACCTGATAAGCATCCATTTATTTTCGCTTCCTGAGTAGCAGTGCAACTGCCAGCAGTCCGGCTATGCCCATCCATACACCGAATCCTGGCTCCTTCATTGGAGCGCCGTACTCCCCGGTCCTGTACACGTCATCGTAATATGGCTCACGTGTGGGTTCAGGCAATACGAATTCCGTGGTAATGGTCTCAGTAGTACTGACGGACCTGGTCTTCTTTACCACATCTTCATCGCCCTGACTATCGGGTGCCATGAAGAAGGATACACCGTATTCGGTTATGATGCGGTCATTCTCGAATATCATTATCTCCACACGATAGTCCCTGTCCTTTGCCACTTCAAGCTCGATATCCTTGACCACGGTGGTATCTGCCTTGACCACGCCCACATTGATGTTGCCGCTCTGGCCTATGAGGTTGGACTTTGCATCCCGCAGTTTCACGAGTGCTGTCAGTGGTGCCGAATCCGACCTGCCGTAATTGTCCAGGAAGGTGGTCACTTTCAGGGTGGTGGTGGTATCGCCCCTGGTTGTCATGGCGGCGTCCACATCGCGGATTTGGATGTATGAATGTTTGGGACTGGAAAGCAGGGATTCAAGGCCCGATATGGTGGTTGTGCCCGAGGTTACCTGGCCGCCGTCCTCATACAGGGTAACTTCGATGCGGTAATTGCCTGTGATGGGGACCTGCAGTTCAACGGTACCGTTTTGGGTCTTGTCCTTGCCGATGCGGCCCATGGATATTTTCTCATCTGCCATGAGCAGGCTGGTAGCCAGGTTGTAGGCCTTGGCCTGTATCTCCACTTCACCTGAGGTCTTACCGCTGTTGCTTACATACGAGATGATATCCAGCTGTACGATATCGTCATCGATGATGTCCGCAGATATGTCTACATCCTTTATCTGCAGGCTGGTGGTGTCGTACTCCCTGAGGCAACCCCCTGCCAGTACCGATGCGAGGACCAGTGCCATAACCAGCATGGTCTTCACCGTGGGCGATAGGTTCATGGTAGTATTGGGGGTGGTATTGGTTGATATACTTTACTGTTTTTTTGAAGGTTTTTAATATAAAATTGGGAGAGATAAAATTGGGTGGGATGAGGGGGGGATGTGGGTGAAGGGTATGAGTGCACTGAAGATGATTGCCGGACAAGATGGAAAATCGGGGGGGTTGAGGCTTATTACAGGCCTACGGTACTTAAGTCCGGGGCACGTGAGTGTTTGTAGATAGGGATAAGATTTCAGGTTTGATTCGTGAACTACCCCTTCCTCGCCACCACTATCGCCGTAGCATACGTAAACACCACCCGCCCCTCTTCAACCCTCACATTCAACCCGGACAGGTCCCCTTCCATCGAAGCCCTCATCATCTTCCTTATCCTCTCCATATTCCCGGCGGGCGGGTCAGCCATCTCAAGCCAGTGCTCAAGATCAAAATCAGAACCCCCGCCGGCCCTGCACACCACCTCAAGCCCCGCCTCCCGCATCATGTGCTCAAGCTCGGATGCCCGGTAATGTTTGATGTGCGAGGGGTCCCTCAGGTTTTCCATGATGTTCTGGTACTCGCTCTTTGCAGCGTCCTCAGAAGAGACCATATCCTCGATGACCAGCCTGCCCCCAGGTCGCAGGACCCTGGCCATCTCTGACAATGACTCCAGGGGTGCTGGGAAATGATGGAACGAGAACCTGGCCGACACCACATCGAACTCAGGCTCACAAAAAGGCAGGTGCTCCACATCCCCCACCAGGTTTTCGATATTATCCAGCCCCCCCTCCCTTGCGGCTAGTATTGCCAGCTCCAACATCCGGGGTGTGATATCAATACCAATGACCCACTTCACATGGGGCGCCAGTGCCATGGCAAGATATCCCGTACCTGTAGCCACGTCCAGCACGTTCTCATCCCCCTTAAGGTCCAGCAGCCCAACCACCGTGTCAAGGTCGGTTTGGTCCATCAGGGTACCGCAAGCTGCATAGGCATTCGAACGCCTGCCGAACTGTTCCACAGCCACCTTCTTTGAATACGTGTTCATTACGACTCCTGCCAGACTATGTTACATAGTACTATTTTATCCTAACCGAATCAATTATATCTGCTCTACTCCAAAAGAGTAATACTATGGCACGAACCCTGTCATCCAGGGACCTTGAGATCCTGAAAAAGATGGTACCAGAACTGGACACCAATAATTTCAAACCCGGCTTTCGCTCAATACTGCCCCCGGTCAGCAAGCACTTCAGCACCTCAGCCAGTGATTTCCGCCTCAGACTGGACCGCTTGTCAGGTCCTGAACTTGCCTACCTCATTGACCTCATCTTCCAGGGAGAAGAGTGCCTGACCTGCCTTGCAGATGAATACCTGGATATCCTGCTGGAAAAGATACGACGTGACATCTCATCTGAAAAAGCCAACGACCTGGTGGAATTCCTGGGTTACCTACAGGAGGAATAACATGCCGCATATCATGGAGATCCTGGGTAAGACTAAAGTGGTGGTCAAGGACGGCAAAGTGGTGGAAGTGGGTGAGCCTCAGATTACGTGGTGCCCCCTGTGGAACAAGGTTTCCGGAGTGGAAGACATCACCAACGACATGGCCCGGCAGAACATGGAGCAGCGCATCAAGGAATTCGGTATGTTCACACCACAGCGGCGGTTTGACCTGGGCGTGTTCGCCAGTTTCGGCATATCAGAGATCCTGATGAGTGCGCTGCGCAGGGGCCTTATTGATTCCACGGTTACAGTATGCGATGGGGCCGGGACGGTGATCACGTCAAATCCCGACCTGGTCCAAGGCATGAGCGCCCAGATATCAGGCCTGGTTGAAACCGAGCCCATTCCCGAAGTGATAGATGCCATCCATAATATGGGCGGATCAATATTAGATCCCGAGACCGCCCGGATAGATCAGGCTGCCGGGTTTACGATGGCGGTCGAACAGGGTCACAGGAGAATCGCAGTCTCGGTAGTGGATGTGGCATCTGCTTTGCGGGTGCGGGCAATAGAAGCCGGGGAGGGTGCAAGGGCAGGTACAGAGGCCATATTGATGGCAGCCCACCTGACCGGTATTGACCCGGAAGATACACAAAAGCTGTTAAAACTGGTGGATGTGGTGACCGGTTGTGCTTCAGGGAACATAAGAAAATTGGTAAAACCGCTCATACAGGTGGGCACTGCCATTCCCCTGTTCGGACTCACTGATCAAGGTAAGGCACTTCTTATCGAGAGAGCAAAAGAGATCGAATCTCCCTTGCTGGTACATACTATAGACCTACCGGTATTACCAGAAGATAAACAACCCAAACCCCTGAAGGATTGATCAAATCCGGTTATTTTTAATATGTGACGATTTTTTAGGATGCTCAAATTCATGTTTTGCGAGCTGTATATCTTCCAATCGTTTCAATTTTTCCGGTTCAATAAAGGTCATGGTTACCTTCATCTCATTAACCCCCGTATGTCCTATCTTTTTCCCCAAATGTGATTAGGTAAATATGATACGGATATTAGCCCCTAACCCCAAAAAGAATGAGTTTGTATAACGATAAACATTTTGATACCAGATATGATAAAATAACATATTATCATTATATGTATCCCACTTTTACGGTTGAAAGAAAATCCTAAATATTTATAATGTCATCATCTATTATGAGGTGGTTCAGCATTGATGCAGTGGATGGGGCACTGCAAAGGACAAAACACGCCCTCTTAGAACCATTCGCTTTCTGGAAATGGATAAAACTGGGAATTATCATCTTACTGCTAGGCGGCAGCGGGGGTGGAGGAGGTGGCGGCTCCAACTATGGTGGATCAGATCAGCAGTTTTGGGGCGAAGACCTTACCTTGGGTCCCGTATCCCAGGGCTTTGGCGAAGCCATCACCCAGGTGACTCAATTCCTGTACTAGTACATGACATATATCCTGATAGGTCTGTTCCTGTTCGTGGTATTTATACTGCTCTTATCATACATTTCAAATGTCATGGAATTTGTATTTGTGAATTCCCTGGTGACCGACGTAGTCACATTCTGGGCATATACCCGTAAATACCTGCGTCAGGGTTTTAATTTGTTCATGATCCGTTTTATCCTGGGTCTGGTATTTTTACTGCTGATCATAATCGCCACCCTGCCGGTGATATTACCAATACTGAACTTGCCTGGAAATGTGGAGAATTTTGATTTTGGAATACTTTTTGGAGGCATTTTCTTATTCCTGGGTGTCCTGTTCATCCTTGCTATTATCAGCGGCATCATCCAGTCCTTCATCAACCTGTCCATACCCCTGGCCATGTACCAGGACATTGGCATCATCGCAGCTTTTAAGATTGTTTTGGGTACCTTCAAAGTCGACTGGAAGCAGATAATAGTCTACTGGATCGTAAGGTTCATACTCAGGTTAGTGATAGGGATCATAGTGGCACTGGCTGCAATAGTACTGTTCATTGTGGTATTCGGGATAATTTTCATAGTAGGATTTGGTCTCTATCTTCTCCTGTCCTCAGGTGCTGGACTGGGTATTGAGGATATCATGTTCTGGGTAATAATGGTCCCATTCGGAATGGTGGCATTTGTCCTGCTATTTATATTCGGCCTGCTGGTATCAGTACCAGTCCCGGTGTTCATGAAATATCACATGCTCACGTTTTTGCAATCATGGTATCCTGAATCAGGAATACCGTTCTTTGACGGGAGCACTATTGAACAATCCCCGGATTAAAAGATAGGGAGGATATGGGGACTTTCGTATAATCGCGCAAGTCTGAGTTTATCCTCAGATGAGTATTCGGTGGGGAAGTTATTGGAAACCGGATTGTGGTCAGGCGGTGCATCTTTGAACACGTTGAACTTTGAGTTCATAACATTTTCTGACCCGTTCGAGTGGCCAAGTCCCCACACATGCCCCAGTTCATGTAATAGTATAGTGGTTTCCATATCTTCCCGGGTAATGGCATCCTTGAATATGATCATAGAGTCAGCAGCATACGTCACACCCACAGAATACACGTTGGAAATTGTCTCATATTGATAAGCAGGCATAGTACTGGAATAGTCCGAATTATCAGGTTGCCATACCGTATCCAGATACATGATATAGAGAGTAATGTTCCCTCCCAGCCAGCCTGTACGATGATCCCGGTGAGCTTTCTGCAACCTGGTGGTGATATTGAAGATATCATCCCCGTAGACAATGAGGGGAACTTCTTCGCCCCCTATATCCTGGGATAGGTGCATTACTACATGTTTGTGGGAATACAGCTCGATATTCTCCTTTAGTGCAGCAATGGCTTTTGGATCAGGTTCCATACCGGGTTGGTAGTCCATTTCCACCACTATGGTGTCGTAGGGTGAATATTTTGATAGGTACAGGGTATCAAAGCCGCCAGGTACATACCCTTCTATGTGGTGGACATAGGCTGGTATCAAAATGAACAAAGTAGAGATAACCAAAGCTAATACCAGTATTACTGTATAGATCACAACTGTTTTTATTACCGATCTGGTCATGAGATGATGAATATTATTCTATTGTATTATATTTTATTCCTTTATATTAAATTCTACGCCCCGCTTCCCTAATTCCTGGATTATCTCTTCAAAGAATATGCCTCTGCCCTGGACATGGGTATGGTCTGCTTCTCGCAAGCGTCCTCCTTCCATGCCCATACTGGTAGTAAGGGCACCGCATGATGGACTACCCTTTACTCCCACCAGGGTAATATCATGTCCTGAGCGGTAGAGCATCTCGATGGTGTCGGCCGTTGGCTGGAAGATGCGCTGGCAGAACCGCCGATAGTTAGGGATATCAAGCTGTTCTTTAGTGACTTCCCAGCGTTTAGGTCCTAAATAGATAGACTCGGGACAGGGAAGTTGGATGACATTATCTCTGTGAGGGGGGGCTCCCCGTGGCTTTAAACCTTTCAATCGCACTGCGGGATTTAATAAGCAGTGGGCGATAACATGAATCTCAGGCATGAAATTTATGATTTGCTTCAATTTAGTTAACATTTTTGACTGGCTTGTCCCGCAATATTCATATAGAAGTACAAACATGTAAAACCGACTCTAATTAACAATAATCATTAGCTACAGGAGGAACAATTATTATGGCAGGACAGTTAGGAGGACAGCCCATATTCATTTTACGGGAAGGAGCACAGCGCTCCCGGGGCAGGGAAGCACAGAACAGTAATATCATGGCAGCAAGGGCAGTGGCCAATGCAGTACGTACAACCCTCGGGCCCAAGGGCATGGATAAGATGCTGGTGGACTCAATGGGCGATATCATTATTACCAACGATGGTGCCCAGATATTAAAAGAAATGGATATCGAGCATCCGGCAGCCAAGATGCTGGTAGAAGTAGCCAAGACCCAGGACGATGAGGTAGGTGACGGCACCACTACTGCATCTATTCTGGCAGGTGAACTGTTAAAAAAGGCAGAAGATATGCTGAACCAGGATATTCATCCTACAATTATCGCAGCAGGGTACAGGATGGCTTCTGACAAGGCCAAAGAGATACTCAAAAGTCTGGTCAGGAAGGTATCAGAAGACGATGAGGATATGCTGTTAAAGATTGCCGGCACAGCCATTACAGGTAAGGGTGCAGAGAGCGCGAAAGATAAACTTTCCCAACTTTCAGTGGCAGCAGTTCGCTCCGTGGTTGAGGTCACTAACGGCAAGAAGACCGTTGACCGTGACGATATCAAACTGGAAACCAAGGTTGGAGCCAGTGTAGAGGATTCGGAACTGATCGAAGGCATGGTAGTGGATAAAGGCAGGGTACATGATAACATGCCCAAGAAAGTGGAGAATGCCAAGATACTGCTGCTCAACATTCCAATCGAACTCTCAAAGACCGAAGTGGATGCAGAGATCAATATTACCTCTCCTGACCAGTTACAGTTGTTCCTGGACCAGGAAGAAAAAATGCTCAAGGATAAGGTGGAACTCATAGTTAACAGCGGTGCGAACGTGCTGTTCTGCCAGAAAGGTATCGATGATATGGCACAACATTTCCTGGCCAAGGCCGGTATATTTTCCATACGCCGCTTTTTGAAGAGCGATATGGAAAAGATGGCACGGGCTACGAGCGGTACCATTGTCAATAACATCAAAGAAATATCAGAATCAGACCTGGGTTTTGCCGGTCTGGTAGAAGAGCGTAAGATAGCTGGCGAGGCAACCACTTTCGTTACCAAGTGCAAGAATCCAAAAGCGGTATCTGTGGTACTTCGCGGTGGTACCGAGCATGTAGTGAACAATGTAGAGACCGCTTTTGAGGATGCAACGCGTGTAGTTGGTGTGGTCATTGAGGACGGAGAACTGTTAGCAGGCGGAGGTTCTCCAGAAGTTGAACTGGCTTTGCGACTCAAAGAATATGCAGCCACCCTCAAGGGAAGGGAGCAGTTGGCAGTCAATGCATTTGCTGAAGCGCTGGAAATTGTACCCCGCACACTGGCAGAGAATGCAGGACTGGATCCCATCGACAAACTGGTGGAACTGCGCAGCCAGCATGAACAGGGTATCAAGTCTGCAGGGCTGAACGTCTATACCGGCAACGTAGTGGATATGTGGGAAGAAGGGGTTGTCGAGCCTTTAAGGGTCAAGACCCAGGCATTGAACTCTGCCACCGAAGCAGCCACTATGATATTGAGGATAGATGACGTGATAGCATCTTCGAAAACCGGGGGTATGCCTCAAGGAGGAATGCCGCCCGGTGGTATGCCTGATATGGATATGGATTTTTAAATACCTGAAATGGTGCTGTGCTCAACGGCACAGCCTTTATTTTTATTTATATTCATGCGTAAGTGATAAGAACTGGAAAATTCTACTGGTGATAAATCATTCTTAGAGGTCCTTCTCGTGGAAGTACTTGACACATCAAAAAAATCAAAGGAAGAATCAATTGAGCTATTGAAAAAGGAACTTTCAGAGCATCCTTTCCTGTATCTCACAGGCCCCCAGGGCGGCGGTAAGACCAGCCTTAGCATCATGATGGCCAACGAGAACGTAGGTGCCATCTATGAAGGCAGGGCGCGGGCTGCGCAGCCAGTCATAATGATTCGGCGCGACTTGCTGGAGAGAATGGAAAAAGAGATTGTCGAACGCCGAAAACTTCCTATCTTTGACGGGGACGAGCCGGTATATGTTGATGTGACAATGCTGGATAAGCTCAATTACATTATCGAATCAGTATTTGACCTGATGGAACTGGGTGAGGAAAAGTTATACACTGAGATGGAGCAGCTGGTAGCCCCAATTGGTGTAGTGCCCAGGAATCTTGAGGTGATTGCTGATGAGGACACCCTGGTTAGACGAAGGCTGGAGCGGCATATGGACGCTTCCAGGCGACTGGAAGAACTCCTGCAAAAGGAGAAACAATTCGGCATTAAATCCAACCTGTTGGGTATCCAGGGTGCAAAGGTTATGGATATTATAGGCCGTGAAGGTGTGGGTAAATACGAGGAAGGGCAGTTCTCAAGGACTATTGAGGATTTTGACCGTTTAATACCAACCAAGGATATGAATTTAGGGCAATGCCTGCTCAAGATCGTGGAAATATCCAACGAAGAAAGAAAGGAATCCGGATTCCTGGTGCTGCATTCAAAGGATGGTACACAGAAGATCATCAGTGACCTGGTGGTAGGGAAACAAGAAAATTCCATGATAGGTGTTACATTACTGGAGATATATGTGGGGTACAGGCAGAACCGTTCTATGTACCAGACATATAAGGGGGGTCTTGATGGGCGTGTTGAAGTGATTCATTCTTTCACACCCAAGTTGCAGGAAGCAGTAGGAATGAAGCAGATGATGGGTTTGAACCTGGACTACTTTACCCAAGAAGATAAGGCGGTTGCAGCCGGATTGTTGTCTGAAGCCGATAGTTCGGCAGCCGAGAGGTTTGGTATCACTGTTACTGTGGTTGATACTGATGGTAAGATTGAATCATCGGACCCTGAACGGGTGGAGGAACTGGACCGTTTGATGTATGAAGCATTCCAGGAATTCAAAGCTAACGAGGGTCAGGATACATAAAACCGTTTTGTGGTACCATGTTCAATTATGTTGAAAATATTGTGGGTTTTTCAAGGGAGGCTTTTTTTGAGGCCCACGACCAGGGAGTGGCATCTGGCGAAGAATCGCCAGAGATGGACCTGACTTGGAAGACCTTTGACCGGGTGACTGAACTGGAGTCTGAAGGGAACAGCATCCAGATGATACTTATTGGCGTTGAGAAGACCATCATACTATTTGGGGAAGAGAAGTATGAGGTTATAGAGATGTCGCAGGATAAGAACAGTTGCTGAAGCGAAATATTCCTGAGTCCATTAAACTTAGAAAAATTTAATATCAAAAGGATGATATTACTCTGAGTAATCAAGTTAGAGTATAATAAAAAATGGTACATGAACCATGTTCCTCCCCACACCTGAAGATATTAAGAAACAAAGGACAAGTCTCAATCTCACCCAGAATGAACTGGCCAGACTTGCAGGTGTGAGCCAGCCCCTGATAGCCCGTATCGAAGCCGGTGATGTAGACCCCAGGTTGTCCACCCTGAACAAGATATTTGGCGCCTTTGAAGCCACACAAAAGGAGAAAGTGCTGGCTGTTAACCTCATGCACACACCAGTGATACACACCCATCCTGACTCCTCAGTGGAAGAGGCTGTGGATATCATGGAGAAGGAAGGTTTTTCCCAGGTACCTGTTATCGAGAATGGGGTACCTGTGGGTAGCATCTCTTCTGACATGGTAGTACATTCCATGACGGAGCGAAATACTGAAAAACTGTCCCATATGCTGGTAAGGGAGATCATGTCAGGTTCATTTCCTACGGTCTCAAAGGATACCATTGTAACCACCATCTCCCATCTCCTTGAACAAAGCCATGCTGTGCTGGTAGTGGAGCAGGGCAAGGTAGTGGGTGTGGTGACCCAGCACGATGTGATGAAGCTGGTGCACAATAGGTAGGATGAATAAAATCAAAAAGGAACTCCAGATATGCTGCCGGAAAATGATTTAAAAATAATAACTGAAACGCTTGGTCGAGAACCTACAGAAGTTGAACAGGGATGTTTTTTGAACCTCTGGAGCGAACACTGCTCATACCGTTCCAGCGCATCCGTTCTCAAGACCTTCCCAACCACAGGTGAACGGGTCATTATCGGTCCCGGGGACGATGCGGCCATTGTGCGCCTGGAAAACGGCTGGGTACTGGCCATAGGTATGGAGAGCCACAACCATCCTTCATACGTGGACCCTTATAATGGTGCAGCCACGGGTGTAGGCGGTATTGTGCGCGACATCATTTCTATGGGTGCCAAACCCATAGCCCTTATGGACCCTCTGTATTTCGGACCGCTGGACAATGAAAAGAACAGGTACCTGTTCGAACACGTGATCATGGGTATTGCCGGGTACGGGAATTGTATCGGCGTGCCAGTGGTCAGGGGCGAAGCATATTTCCATGAGAGTTTCAGCGGGAACCCCCTGGTCAATGTGGTGTGTGTGGGACTGGCCCGAGAGGATAAGATAGTAACAGCAACTGCCCAGAAAGCCGGTAATAAAGTGATACTTATGGGTTCGTCCACAGGACGGGATGGTATGGGCGGTGCATCATTCGCGTCCAGGGACCTGAGCGAAGAATCCGAATCACAGGAGCGGCACAGCGTCCAGATAGGTGACCCGTTCACCGAAAAACTGGTCATGGATGCAACCCTGGAAGCAATTGACCAGGGATTGGTACTGGCATGCCGTGACCTGGGCGCGGCCGGTTTGTCAGGTGCAAGCAGTGAGATGGCTGCTAAAGGTGAATTGGGCATCCATATCATCGCCGACAAGGTCCATCTGAGGGATGATACCCTTACACCTTTTGAGATATTGATATCAGAGTCACAGGAACGCATGGTACTGGAAGTGGAACCAGGAAATGTGGATGACGTACTGGCTATTGCCCAAAAGTATGACCTGATAGCCAACGTCATAGGTGAACTCACCCAAAAGACCCAGTTCCTGGTAGAGTATAAGGGTGAAGTGGTGGCTGACATCCCCATCCTGTTCCTCTGTGGCGGCGCGCCAGCAGCTGAAGCTGAATCCATATCCGAGCAGGTTCAACCCAATACCAGCAAACCCCCCATACCCACCGACCTGAAAAGGAGTATCATCAACCTGCTTTCATCACCCAACATCGCCTCCAAGGAATGGGTCTACCGACAGTATGACCATGAGGTACAGGTGCGTACCCAGGTAAAACCAGGTCATGATGCTGGCGTACTCAGAATTATCAATGATAGTCAGGGGCTTGCCCTATCATGCGGCTGCAACCCTGCGCATGTGGAAGCAGACCCCTACAGTGGCGGGGCAGGTGCAGTGATCGAGAATGTCATGAACCTGATCACCGTGGGTGCCAGGCCAATTGCACTGGTGGATTGCCTGAACTTCGGCAACCCTGAGCGCCCCGAGATATTCGAACAGTTCAAACAGGCAGCCCTGGGTATTGGCGACGCAGCCAGGACGCTGGGCATCCCTGTGGTGGGGGGCAATGTATCCTTCTACAATGAGAGTGATGAGTTCGGTACGGCCATAGCACCCACACCAAGTATCGGTATGGTGGGGTGGGTGGATGATCTGGGCCGGATACCTGGTAGTACTTTCCAGCAGACTGGCGAAACAGTGATACTGGTGGGCGCAACAAAAGATGAACTGGGCAGCAGCGAATATTATTCATTACTGGGAGAAAAGGACATCGGGATACCCCCTTCGGTTCCTGAACAACTGGAAAGAACGGTCAATACCCTCATAAGTGTCATTAGATCAGGTCACATAACATCTGCTCATGATATATCCCACGGTGGGCTGGCAGTTGCCCTGTGCGAAATGGTAGGTCAGGTGGGTGCAGAAGTGGACATTTCAGGTATGCTGGGGCGACCAGACGATACCCTGTTCTCTGAGTCCCTCGCCAGGATGCTCATAACCACTCCCAAACCGCAACAGGTACTGGACCTGCTCTCGGGCATCCATTGTAAACAGATCGGCACAACCGGCGGGCAGGACCTGATCATACGATGTGATAACGAAGAAGTCAAACTCACTCGTGTAGAGATAGAAGAGGCGAGGGAGAGCATCTCCCATATGATGATGGATTAGTGCCTTCTTATCTTTTCATACCTTTTATGATCTTGAGTAGGACAAAGAGCATTATCAGGACTGCAAGCACTGCTCCGATAATGGTCAGTCTGGAGATGTTTTCCTTTGTCTCTTCATCCACTACTATCTGGGTCTGTAATTGAACGGGCGTCGGTGTGGGTGCAGGTTCCATGTAAAGTACGGCTGCCCATATATCCTTATTCAGATCCTGATATGATGTATATAGTAACTTATTACCACCATGGCTCCAGTCAGGGTCGGTCTGGTCCCTGGATTCATTGATAAGGATAGATTTATCTGTCCCGTCAGGTCTCATTACATAGATATCAAAGTCGCCTTGCTCATCAGATGCGTATGCTATCCAGTTCCCGTCAGGGCTCCATGTGGGGTCAGTTTGTGCGTACTCGTCATCAGTAAGCTGGACTATGTTTGAAGCATCTTCATCCATCACCCATATGTCACCATCGGATGAGTAGGCTATCTTTTTATTATCAGGACTCCACGCGGGCGACTCTACAATTGTCTGGAAGAAGGTCAACAGGGTATTATTATAAGTATCTGGATTCATGGTCCATATTTCATAACCATAGTTTACACGACGAAGATAGAGTATTTTGGTGCTGTCATTGTTCCAGCTGGGATTCTGCAGGTCGGTTTTGTTGAAGCTCAATTGCCAGGATTTCTTTTCATTCAGGTCATATATCCAGATATTGGGGTGTCGGTCCCGCTTAAAAGAATAATCTGAAATGTATAGAATACCGTTTTCGCCCCAGTCTGGTTGGCCCAGCAAAGCAGTACTCTGGAGTAACATTTTCGGATTCAACGTTGCCATGTCCATTGTCCACAGTTCATATCCGTACAGTCCATCCATTATGTAGACAATGGCGGAATCATCAGGACTCCACGCTGCATCGTATTCATAGGCGGTGCTATTGGTAAGCTGGAACTGGGCAGTGACCTGTGGTACATTATCTCCTGCGACTGATTGTGCGAACACGGTTAGAATCAAAATAAGGACAATGGTTTTTTCTATAAACCTCATAATTTCACAACTTTATGGTACAGTAACATTAATTCCGTACTATTTTTCAAATACGTATATTGACATTAGATATGGTACTTTATATACCTAATCCTAAGGGTTATTTTAATATGATTGTTCTTATAAACGGTATTTAAGTTGATAAACTACATTGTTCAGTTACAGGTGAAGTGATAATGGCAATACATCCGATTGAATTCCGCTACGGCACTCCTGAGATGAAACAGGTATGGAGTGAAGAGTCCAAACTGAGGAAATTACTCCAGGCAGAGGCTGCACTGGCTAAGGCCGAGGCAGACGTGGGGATGATACCTGAGACGTCAGCCCGGGAGATATCTGCAGCAGCAAATAAAGTAAAGCTGGAAAGGGTGAACGAGATAGAGGACCAGATACATCATGATATGATGGCTGTGGTACTGGCGCTGTCCGAGCAGAGCGAAGACGAAGGGAAATGGGTGCATTTCGGTGCTACTTCGAATGATATGCTGGATACACAACTGGCATTGCAGATAAAGGATAGCATTGACCTGCTGCGCACTAAGACCAGGGCGGTGCGGGATGCTCTGGTCAACCGGGCTGAAGAGCACAAACTCACGGTCTGTGTGGGCAGGACCCACGGGCAGATAGGAGTGCCTACTACCTACGGCCTGCGCTTTGCGGTATGGGCCAGCGAGATGGACCGGCACCTGGAGCGACTGGACCAACTTACACCCAGGGCCACTGTGGGCCAGATGACCGGAGCGGTGGGTACCCAGGCGGCTTTCGGAAAAGATGGTATCGAGATACAGCGCCGTACCATGGAATACCTGGGGCTGGGCAGTGTTGAGGTATCCACCCAGATAATACAGCGGGACAGGCATGCAGAGTTCGTGATGTGGATGGCAAATACGGTAACAACGCTGGATAAGATATGCGTGGAGCTGCGCACATTGCAGCGCAGCGAGATCGCTGAGGTTGAGGAGAGTTTTGGCAAGAAACAGGTGGGTTCGTCCACCATGCCACACAAGCGCAATCCCATCAAGAGCGAGCAGGTATGCGGGCTGGCACGGATAGTCAGGGCAATGGTTGAGCCTGAGTTGTTGAACAATACGTTGTGGGATGAGCGAGACCTGACCAACAGTTCCAGCGAGCGTATCATCTTCCCTGAGACCTGCGTGCTTACCGACCATATCCTGAAACTGACTGAGGGTATCATTGCAAACCTGAGATTCTATCCAGAGAATATCAAGCGTAACCTGGACCTCATGCGCGGGTTGAACATGGGCGAAGCGGTAATGATCGAACTTGCCAAGCGGGGTGTGGGCAGGCAGGAGGCGCATGAGATAGTAAGGAGCAGTGCCATGGAGGCCCACGAGTCAGGGAGACATATGAAGGATGTGCTGGTGTCGCGGCCTGAGGTGATTGAATATATCAGTGCTGATGAGATCGAGGGCATCATGGACCCTGAGGGGTATATCGGGACCGCTGTGGAGCAGGTTGAGGCTGTGGTGGAGCGGTTGAGAAAAAGGCATTAATACGTATAACGGGATATGTAATCAGGGAGGATTTAGACCTTGAGGGTCTACTTGATCATACTATTGCTTGTATTATTTTCAGGATGCATATCAGACGAACTTGAGCAAAAGACCCAAAATAAGGAGGAGACCATAATGAAAAATATCTCAATATCTTCAGCTGCCTTTGAGAACGGCAGCACCATGCCAGTCGAATATACCTGTGATGGGGCTGACCACTCTCCAGCACTCGCATGGAAGGGACTCCCGGACGGCACCCGGTCCATTACCCTGATCATGGATGACCCGGATGCACCGGGCAGGACCTTTGTCCATTGGGTGATATACAATTTACCCGCGGACAGCACGGAACTGACCACTGCCGTGCCCCGGAACAAGAGCCTTGACGACAGCAGTTTGCAGGGAAAGAACGACTTTGGCAAGATAGGATATAACGGACCCTGCCCACCGCCGGGTAAACCCCACCGGTATTTCTTCAAAGTGTATGCTCTTGATACCGTACTTGACCTCAAAAGCGGAGCCAGCAAATCACAGGTGGAGGCAGCAATGTCAGGCCACATCCTGGCACAGGGGGAGATGATAGGCAAATTTGGGCGTTGATTGAATTAATACGTTGACCGGCATAAATATATATTCAGGAGTCCTCAGCAAAAAGTTCAGTTATTTTAGCAATGCAGCCTTTATGCCCCATCAGGATGACCACATCGTTCTCAAAGAGTCTGATCTCACCGTGTGGGTTGTTCACTATTTCATCTCCTCTCTGGATGGCCAAAGCAGTAAATCCGTACTTCTTCCTGAGTTCCAGTTCTGCAAGTGTCTTGCCAACAGCTAAAGACCCACCTTTGACTCTAAATGTATCGATATCGATATCGATCAGGTGATGTTTCAGGTCACTGATGTCCCTGGATTTATGATAGATATCCCTGAACATCTCATATCCGTGCTTGCGTACATTTTCTACATTCTTTTCTATCTCATCCCTGGGGATAAGGTAACGCGACAGCACCCGGGAAAATATTTCTATAGAGGTCTCGAACTCTTCGGGTATGACCTCATTTGCACCAAGTTTGTACAATTCTTCCAGTTCGCTGATATATCGAATACGGGTAATGATATAGATACCAGGATTCAATTTTCGTGCAGTTTTGACCATCATGCGGGTATGGGCTGCATCAGATATGGCCACGACCAGTATCTTCGCTTTTGCAATATTAGTATGTTTGAGGACCTCCTCTTTTGAAGCATCGCCATAGAAAATCGGTAAACCTTTCCTTTTTTCAGAAATAACTGTTTCAGGATTCATCTCAAGGACAATAAAGGGAATATTTGAGGCAGACAAGACCTTTGACAGGTTTCGTCCATTCATTCCATAACCTGCAATAACAACGTGATTTTCAAGTGAAGTACTGACGGATTCTTTTTCAATTTGGTTGCCGAATATCGCAAAGGAAGGGAACGTTATCTGTGAAACTTTATTCTCAATCCGGGGACCGGCCTGGATCATGAACGGCGTTATCATCATGGTCAGGATAGCAGAAGCAAGGAATATCTGGTAAATATCATAATCAAGCAGGCCCGATTGGATACCTATCAAAGAAAGTACAAAAGAAAATTCACCTATCTGTGCAAGGGAAAGCCCAACCAGGATTGCGGTGTGGATGGGGTATCCTAAAAATGCTGTTGTTATCAGGCTTAATATGAACTTGATGGCGATAATTGAGATAATTACCAGTACAATGATCGATGCATGGTCGAGTACAAAACTCATATCGAGAAGCATACCAATCGAGATAAAGAAGAGGCTGTTAAAGACATCCCTGAAAGGCAGTATCTCGCTCAGTGCCTGATGTGAGAACTCAGATTCTGACAGGATCAGTCCAACAAGGAATGCCCCTATGGCAAGGGAAAGACCTGCCATGGATGTCAGCAAGGCCATACCGAGACTAATCAAAACCATTCCAAGAAGAAAAAGTTCCCTGTTTCTGGTTTTTACGATCTGGTATAATATAGCTGGTATCAAGAACCTTCCAGATACCAGTAATAATGCTACGATAGATAACGTTTTAATAATAGAGACAAATACAGCAGCAAATGACAGGCCCGTACTACTGGCAAGCAGCGGCACCATCAGGACCATTAAAATAATGCTCAGGTCCTGGAAGATCAAAATACATATAGAAACTTTACCGTATGGACTTTCAACTTCGCCTCTCTCAGAAAGTATCTTAAGTACAATGGCAGTACTGCTCAGCGCAACCAAAAAACCCAGGAATATTGCTAACCCCGCGGACTGGGCAAACATTAATGCAATGGCAGTTACCGTTGCAGTGGTCAGGATGACCTGAAAACCACCTCCAAGGAGTATTAGTTTTTTTAATCGTATGAGTTCTTTCAATGAAAACTCAATACCAATTGTGAATAAGAGTAAAATAACTCCGACCTCTGCAAAAGTCTCGATCAATAACTGGTCTTTTACAAAACCCAATACAGAAGGTCCGATCAATACACCTGTGATGAGATATCCTACAATAGGTACGATTTTCAATTTATGAAAGAAAAAAACAATCCCGACCGATAATCCAAAGATCAAAACGAAATCGGTCAATATAGCTATAGTTTCGGTCACAATATTCACTCATGTTGTTGATAATGTTCAAATTAATTATTATGTTCTGGCATAATAAATAAGCAGTTCATAATTAATCTAACCAAAATCTTATTATACCGTCAATGATATCACAATCAAGCATTATTGTTACAAAAGAGCACACACGTAACACGAATTATAGCATTTATCATAACATCATAACATTAATATAGAAACATCCCAGGAGGATCGGCACGTGCACATACCAGATGGACTGATACCTTTTCCCCAGTATATCATATACTGGCTGCTTATCCTTATACCGCTATACCTCTCACTTCGCTGGGCCAGACAGGAAATGGACGAGATGAAGACGCCGTTGCTGGCCGTTCTTGCCGCCGGTATCTTTGCTATCCAGGCAGTCAATCTGCCCATTGGTATGGGTACCAGCGGGCATATGGTGGGAGCGGTGCTTGCAGCTATCATCCTGGGTTCCCCGTATGCGGGATTAATATTACTCACTCTTGTGCTTGTAGTCCAGGCATTCGTGTTCTACGACGGCGGTATAACCACGCTTGGCGCCAATATCTTCAATATGGGGCTGGTAAGCTGCTGGTCAGGTTATTATGCCTACCGCTGGCTTGAAGGCAAATTGGGTACAGTCAACGCATCATTTGTTGGGGCATGGCTGGGTCTGGTACTTTCGGCCCTTGCCGCCACGGTACAGATTTATCTTGCCGGCGCGTTCCCGCTGGTGGAAGCACTGGTGGTCATGGGTACCTTCCATGCAGTTATCGGATTTATCGGCGAAGGTTTCATAACAGCACTTGTTGTCAAGTTCATATTAAAATCCCGGCCTGACATTATGAGCCAAAAGCAACGAAAACCCCTATCTAGAAACACATTGGTAGCTGTGGCAGCCGTGATAATGGTGCTAGCCATAGCAGCACCTTACCTGGCATCCACGAACCCTGACGGCCTGGAACAGGCCATGGTTATCTTTATGGGGGAAGAAAAGATAGAGACCACTATTGACACTTCCTTGCTTTATAGTGCCCCCATGCCGGATTATTCCATAACCAGACTCGGCAGGTCAGGTGAAGTGTTAGCCATTGCTTTAGGAACTATACTGGTGCTGGCGGCCGGTCTGCTGTTCATAAAGTTAGCAGGTAAAAAAATCGTGATGACACCCGGCAGCAGTATGCGAAATGGTGATACAGGTGATAATAAAAACATTAGCAGTAATAGTAACGATGATGCTAATGATAATGGCAACGGCTGGGTATCAGAAGACCGTGACTGGGGTACACCGTATATCATCGAGACCAGGGATCTGACCCATGTTTACCGCAGCGGGTCGACAAAAGCCCTTAGCAGTATTAATTTTTGTGTCAAGCCAGGCGAGCGTGTGGTGCTGCTGGGTGCCAACGGTGCAGGTAAGTCTACCCTGTTCAAACACCTGAATGGCATCCTAAAATCCACATCAGGTCAGGTATTGGTAAAAGGGCAGCCCATAACGAGATCCAATATCAAGGACGTGCGCAGGACCGTGGGTGTGGTGTTCCAGAACCCGGATGACCAGATATTATCGCCTACGGTGGCACAGGACGTGGCTTTTGGTCCTATGAACCTCGGGCTGTCCCCCGATAGGGTGGAGAGCAGGGTGAAGCGGGCGCTTGAGATGGTGCGGCTTACCGGATATGAAGAACGTGCACCTCATCACTTAAGCGGTGGAGAGAAAAAGCGTGTGGCAATTGCCGGAATACTTGCCATGAAACCTGAAGTACTGGTACTTGATGAACCCACCAACGGTCTTGATCCGGGGGCAGCTGAGAGGCTGATGCGTTTGATAATGGAAATGAACCAGAAGCTGGGAATCACTATGATAATTGCCACTCATGAAGTGGACCTGGTACCCGAATTTGCACAGCGTGTTTGTGTCATGTCAGCCGGGATGATCACTGGCGAGGGGACCCCCACAGAGATATTCGGCAGGCCCGACCTGATAGCAAAAACGCACCTGCGGCTGCCTGTGGTAGCCCAGTTGATGAAAAAGTTGAAAGAGGCCGAACTGGACGTGGCAATGGAACTGACCGTTGACGAGGCCAGGGATGAGATAGTAAGGGTTGCAGACAGGCGGGGATAAGCATGCACATCACCCTTTATGATATCGAACGGGAGTCATACAGAGAAAGCTTGCTGCACAGTATGGACGGACGGGTCAAGATGGTGATGACACTTGCCCTCATCATCTATGCGGTGAGCCTCCCCCGGCTTGATATTACCACCATTGAGCGGCTGGGTATTATGTGGTTATACCTGGTAGCGCTCATTATAATTGCCCGGGTGAACCCTGTCTATGCAGCCGCCAGGATAGCGATCGCACTTCCTTTTGGAATGGGCATATCAGTGCTGCAGCCCTTTATCAGGCAGCCTTTCATACCTGAATTTACTGTGCTCTACCACATGGGGCTGGGCATTACTGTAACTGCAGAAGGGCTGCTGTTCGGCAGTGTGCTCTTTGCCAAGTTCATGGTATGTGTCACGGCTGTAGTGCTGCTGTCATCCACAACCAGGATGGCCGATATGGTGACCAGTGCCCGCCGGTTGGGTATGCCCGCAGAACTGACGCTTCTGTTTGGTTTGATGATCCGCTACCTCTATGTGTTCTGGAGTATGCTACGACGAATAAGGAACGCCCAGCAGACCAGGTGTTTTGACATCTGGAACAAACAGGTGCCCAGACGCTGGATACTGGAGCAGATTGGACACTCAATCAGTGCCCTGTTCATTCGTTCATATGAGCAAGGTGAGCGCACGTACCAATCTATGCTGTGCAGGGCATATTCGGCAGATTCGCACGTTTGCGTGGATAATCAGAAAATAGGGGCGAGGGATTATCTTATGTTTTCATCCACACTTATCCTGATAGGACTGGTACAGTTCTGGATTTGAATAAAAAACCCTATATTTCCTTTGGATTGATAGTATCCAGTTTAACGTGCTGTATTCCTTTGTTCTGTACAATCTTCTCATATACTTCCCGGATCTTTGCTGCATCACCCTGCAGGATGATAACTTCCACACAATTGTCGTTTTCCATGTGGATGTGAACTGTAGAGCGGATAATTTCGAGGTACTTGTGCTGGATATTGTTCAGTGTTTCCTCTATCCCTCTTTGATGATGGTTGTATGCCAAAGTTATGGTGGCAGCCCTGTCCCCTTCAATACTACTCATCCAGTCGTAATACCTGATATATCCTCGGATTGCATCCCTGATACCCTCTGATCTTGAAGAATATCCCCGGTTCTTAATAATAACATCGAATTTCTCAAGCAAGTTCTCGGGAAGTGAAACCCCTATCCGTGATAATTCTGTATCCATTGTAGAATGATCTCCATTAAATTACTAAGGGTAAAACTATTTCTTCATACATGAAATTTTTCATTGAATTGATGTTACGTTATAAATATACTATAACATAAAGTATTTATACATTAATAATAATATATAATTTAGTAACACATAATTACGAAATCGTAATACTACATTCTAACGGGAGGAGTTGTATGCATATTGGAGACGGTTTAATACCATTGGGCCAGACAGTTATATACTGGCTTATTGCACTGGTCTTTATAATAAAGTCCCTTGAATGGGCACGAAAAGATCTGGACGAAATGAAAGTACCCATGCTGGCAGCCCTAGGCGCCGGTATATTTGCCATCCAGGCAATGAACATACCCATACCCTGGGGCACCAGCGGCCACATGGTGGGTGCAGCCCTGATAGCCATTATCTTGGGCAGTCCCTTTGCCGCAGTGCTGCTGCTTACCCTTGTACTGGTGGTGCAGGGCGTTATGTTCGCAGATGGGGGCATTACAGTAATGGGAGCCAATATTGTCAATATGGGCGTTGTTGGAGGATTTGTTGGTTTCTATTCATATAATGCCATGAAAAACAGTATCGGTATAACAGGTGCTTCTTTCGCTGCCGGATGGCTATCTATCTTTATCGCATCACTGGTCTGTGCTGTTGAGATGTATTTTGCAGGTACGTTTCCCTTAAAGGAAGGTCTTTTACTAATGGGGCTTTATCATGCGGTTATCGGAGTAGTGGGCGAGGGATTCATCACAGCTTTAGCCCTGAACAGGATAATGGCGGTAAGGCCTGACGTTGTATCTGAAAGGTCAGTACCTGGGGCAGGGGTGGCAGCATGAGCAGTAAGAACAATAAGAACAATAAGAACATCATGATAGCCGGGGCAGTGATAGCGATCATCATCTCGGTGCTTGCCCCTTTTTTGGCATCAAGCAATCCTGACGGCCTGGATATGAACCTTATCAATCTGGTCGGAGGAGGCAGTGAGGAACATGCAGAGGAGCTTATCGGTGAGAAGATGCCCATTGAATATGAGCCACCCATGCCCGATTATTCCATTGAGGGAATGGGTAAGCTGGGTGAGGTCGGGGCTATCGTCGCTGGTACCTTATTAATGCTGGGGATATCTTTTGGTCTTGGTAAAGTACTTGGTAAAAAACAGGGGACTTAACGTCCCCTTACCGCTTTTTTCTATGGTATATGAAGTATAATTTTGTGTTTATTAACAGAGAAAGTACATTTGATTATATCAGTATGATGATATAATACAGGATGGGATAAGCATACACATACGCCCAGTATGGTTTTGGATCCTAAGTGTGTAATACCTATGTCATTTCGTATTTCGGGACATGCGTCAACCCTTTAGGGGAAAGTTCCATTGGGTTTTTAATTGAGTATGGTCCTATATGTTTAACCGGATTATCCGTAAAAACAAACATGGGATAGATTTTCATGCTCTTTGAACCCATAGACATTAATGGACTTCACATTTCCAACAGATTCGTGCGCTCGGCCACCCACGAATGGCTGGCAGAGGAGGATGGTACACCCACACCAGCCATAGGTGATATGTACGAGGAACTGGCAAAGTACGAGGTCGGGCTCATCATTTCAGGTTATGCCTACGTGAACCCGGCAGGTAAGAGCAGCCAGCGCCAGCAGGGCATCTATGATGATACGTTTATCAGACCATACAGGCAGATAACAGAGCGTGTCCACAAATACGACAGCAAGATAGCGCTGCAGATCGTACACGGTGGCAGGCAGGCCCTGGTCACACCTGAATATCCACAGACCCTGGCGCCCTCGGTGGTGAAGGACTCATCCTCCGGCAAAATACCACAGGCCATGACCGAAGAACAGATACTGGCGACCATCGAGGATTTTGCCCAGGCAGTGCGCAGGGCGCAGGAAGCCGGATTTGACGCAGTGCAGCTACATGTGGCGCACGGCTTTTTGCTCAGCAGTTTCATCTCACCTTATACCAACCGGCGCATCGATGAGTGGGGCGGGTCAGTGGAGAACCGCACGCGCATCATTGCAGAGATCATCAGGCGCGCCCGGGATATGGTGGGCGAGGACTTCCCTATTATGGCAAAGATGAATGCCACAGATGGGTTTGAGGATAAGGGTTTGGATGCGCCTGAGTGTGTAGAGATAGCTGTTGCGCTGGAGAAGGCAGGAGTATGCGCCATCGAGGTGAGCGGCGGGATTGCAGAGGCCGGGGAGGTGATGTCAAGAAGTGGGATCAATTCGCCGGATAGGGAAGCGTATTTCAGGGAGTATGCACAGATAATAAAACAGGAAGTAACCATCCCTGTGATACTGGTGGGAGGCATGAGGTCGAAGGCTGTGATGGAGGAGATGCTTAAAGGGGGTTATGCTGATATGGTGTCGCTGAGCCGGCCGCTTATCAGGGAGCCTGATCTGGTGGTGAAGTTCAGGGAAGGGGCTCAGGAGGCAGAGTGTACTTCATGTAACAGGTGCTTTGATGAGAGCGGGGTGAAGTGT